>CAMTWQ010000065.1:0-37973 GCA_947085465.1 uncultured Alphaproteobacteria bacterium | reverse complement strand
ATGAGGCTCGAACCTAATAAAGAAAATTGCTCTAGATTTTAATGTGTTAGAGCAGCTTTCCGCGATTAAGTGGGGGCACTTCGTTACTCCACTTAATCGCGGGCTGCTCTAAGACCTGCCTCCCTTAAAATGCGGCAAGGCCGGTGATGGCGCGGCCAAGTATCAATGC
This sequence comes from uncultured Alphaproteobacteria bacterium, assembly GCA_947085465.1. Taxonomy (GTDB): domain Bacteria; phylum Pseudomonadota; class Alphaproteobacteria; order UBA11222; family UBA11222; genus CAMTWQ01. Next base: position 37,804 of record CAMTWQ010000065.1, on the reverse strand, counting down.
GTGCACATCGTGGGTGCCCTCATAGGTGTTCACCGCTTCCAGATTCATCGCGTGGCGGATCACGTGATATTCGTCGGATACGCCGTTACCGCCATGCATGTCGCGCGCGGTGCGGGCAATGTCGAGCGCCTTGCCGCAACTATTGCGCTTTATCAGCGAAATCATTTCCGGCGTTGCCAATCCCTCGTCTTTTAAGCGGCCAACACGCAGGCAGCTTTGCAGGCCAATGGCGATGTCCGTCTGCATGTCGGCCAGCTTTTTCTGAATAAGCTGATTGGCGGCAAGCGGCTTGCCAAACTGCTTGCGATCAAGCGTATATTGCCGCGCCGCATGCCAGCAAAATTCCGCCGCGCCAAGCGCCCCCCAGGCAATACCGTACCGGGCATTATTCAGGCATCCAAACGGGCCTTTCAGGCCCGCCACATTAGGCAACAGATTTTCTTCAGCCACGAATACCTCATCCATGCTGATGGCGCCAGTGGGTGAGGCGCGCAATGAAAACTTGCCTTCGATTTTGCTGGTGCTCAGCCCCTTCATGCCGCGCTCAAGCACAAAGCCTTTGATGTCGTTATTATGCGCGTCGGATTTCGCCCACACGACGAAAATGTCAGCGATGGGTGCGCTGGTGATCCACATTTTTGCGCCAGTCAGGCTATAGCCGCCGCTGACCTTTTTGGCGCGGGTGATCATGCCGCCAGGATCAGACCCATGATCAGGTTCCGTCAGGCCAAAACAGCCAACCCACTCGCCGGTAGCAAGCCGGGGCAGATATTTTTCCCGTTGCGCCTCCGTGCCATAGGCGTGGATCGGGTGCATAACCAGACTGGACTGCACGCTCATGCACGAGCGGTAAGCGCTATCCACCCGTTCGATCTCGCGCGCCACGACACCGTATGAAACATAGTTAACGCCGGCGCAGCCATATCCTGTGATGGTCGAACCCAACAGCCCGGCCGCACCCATATCGCGGAAAATCGCGCGATCAAAGGTCTCATTCCGGTTAGCCTGCAAGATTCCAGGCATAAGCCGGTCCCGGGCGAACCCCGCCGCCGCATCGCGGATCAGGCGTTCCTCCTCGCTCAACTGGCTGGCCAATTGAAACGGATCGTCCCACTGAAAGCTGGCTTTTTCCGGTGTGGCCATGAGCGTTTTCCTCAATTTTTATGACGTTAACGGCATTACATAGCGACTCTTCTGGCGGGCCGCCAGAGGGCTTAAGTTAGATTTGATTTTGATGGCTTCGGTCCAATGCGAGATTGCTTGTTCGGGCTGGCCGATGAAAATTGCGGCAGAGCAAAAAAACGCGTATATGTGCCCTTTAATGGCCTATAAAGGTCAGGGGGCTGGTTTTAAGGCGAGCGGGTTGAATGGATTACGAGCTGATTTTTGCGCAGGCGCTTGGCAAGCTTAAGGCCGAGGGCCGCTATCGTGTTTTTGCCGATATCTCCCGCCGCCGGGGGGAGTTTCCCCACGCAGTCCACCATGCTGGCGGCCGGGAACGGGAAATCATTGTCTGGTGCAGCAATGACTATCTGGGCATGGGCCAGAATCCAGGCGTGATAGAGGCCATGCAGGAGGCGTTACAGTTAGCCGGGGCAGGCTCGGGCGGCACCCGGAATATTTCGGGAACCACCCATTATCACGTGCTGTTGGAGCAGGAGCTGGCCGATCTGCATGGCAAGCAGGCCGCCTTGCTGTTTACGTCTGGGTATATTTCCAACGAAGCGACGCTGAGCACCCTGGCCGGTGTGCTGCCAGGCGCGATCACTATTTCAGATGAGTTGAATCACGCCTCGATGATCGCTGGCATCCGCCAGGGCGGCGGACGCAAGGAAATTTTCCGCCATAACGATATGGCGCATCTGGATGCGATATTGCGCGGTCTTGATCCGCTCGCGCCAAAGATCATCGCTTTTGAATCTGTTTACTCGATGGATGGCGACATCGCGCCGATCACCGACATCTGCGATATAGCGGAAAAATATAATGCGCTGACCTATCTGGATGAAGTGCATGCGGTGGGCATGTATGGGCAACGCGGCGGCGGCGTGTCCGAACGTGACGGCGCGCAATCCCGCATCAGCGTCATCGAGGGCACTCTCGCCAAGGCGTTTGGAATCATGGGCGGGTATATTGCCAGCAGCACGGGGCTGGTGGATGTGGTGCGTTCATATGCGCCGGGGTTTATCTTCACGACTTCTCTGTCGCCGGTATTGGCGGCGGGCGCACTGGCCAGCGTGCGGCATCTAAAACAGAATAATGCGTTGCGTGAGCGGCATCAGGAACGCACGGCGCGGCTGAAAAAACTGTTTGCCGAGGCGGGCCTTCCGGTGATGCCGTCGCACAGCCATATTGTGCCGGTGCTGGTTGGCGCGGCTGGCCTGTGCAAGCAGCTTTCCGACGAATTGCTCTATGAGCACGGCATCTATGTTCAGCCGATTAATTATCCCACTGTGCCGCGCGGCACCGAGCGCTTGCGCTTCACGCCCAGCCCGCTGCATACGGACGAAATGATGACCAAGCTGGTGCGCGCGATGGACGAGGTGTGGACAAAACATCGCTTGAAGCGCGCCGCATAATACCTGCCCCGATGGAAGGCCAATGCCTAACAGCGATGATGATGATGGTTTCCTGATAGAATATTTTCGCATCGGTAATTCTGTCAAGGTGTCCGCAATTGATCCAGTAACCGGCATTGAGGCGTCAACGGTAGGGCCAGCCCATGCAAGCGATGCGCAGTTAGCCAAGGCCGCCGCCGCTAAACTCAGGTATGTTCTCGCCAGGCGGAAACCTGAGCCGCGATAGGTATTAAATTTGTGAAGGGAGATCACATGTCACAGATGAAATTCTATTCGCCAGGGCGCACCTCACGCACCGCAATAACAGGGTGTGCGCTGTCGCTACTCGCGGCTATGATGATGCTGGGGGGCTTTGTTGGGTTGCGAACTCAAAACCTTGCCCTTGATCCCGGCTTTAAGATGTTTTTGGCAGGTTCGGGGCTTGCCTTGATATCGTTGGCAGTATCGCTAATTGGGTGGCGTCAGACGCGCGCCGCAAAAGGCCGGAATTTAGTCTGGAGCGGGATAATAATATCACTGCTGATCGTCACGCCGGTACTGAAGTACATTCCAGCGGCATTTAGTGTGCCGCCTATCCATGACATTACAACGGACACGCAAAACCCGACACTGTTTGTGGATATATTGCCACTTAGAGCCGGTGCGCCGAATATGTCAGATTATGGTGGAGCGGATGTAGCAGCATTACAGCAAGCTGCTTATCCTGGCTTGGCGCCGCTAATGTTGCCGCTGTCACCCGGCGAAGCGTTTTCTAAAGCGCAAAAGCTCATCGAGGCGCACGGCTGGACTCTCGTCGCGGCCGTCCCCGGCGAGGGACGCATTGAGGCAACGGCGGAAACTAAAAACATGCGCTTTAAGGATGATCTGGTGATCCGTATTGCGCCAGCGCCAGAAGGCAGCAAAATCGACATGCGTTCAGTAAGCCGTTTTGGAAAGAGCGATCTTGGCGTAAACGCCAAACGGATTACGGGATTTTTGGGAGAAATGAAAGCGCCATAATCAGGCCTTGCGCTTACGGCGCGGGGTGGAGGAGCGGCCCAATCCTATCTTTTTGGCAAATTCCGAGCGTTGCGCCGCATAATTGGGCGCGACCATCGGATAATCCGCCGGCAGCCCCCATTTGACGCGATAGGCCTCCGGTGAAAGTTGATAATGTGTGCGCAAATAGCGTTTCAACATTTTCAAGCGTTTGCCGTCTTCAAGACAGATCAGGTATGCTGGAAAGATGCTTTTGCGCGGCGGCCCGGCCGGCTTACTGACGCCGGTCCCTGTCGCGCCGCTTGCATCAGACAACGCCCCATGAACCGTACGGATAAAATGGCCGATTTCACTGGCTGGCACCGCATTGTTTTTGACATAGGCGGAAACGATCTCCACCGCCTGCATCAAGGTGCCGCCATTTTCCGGATAATCCTTGTGCTTCTCCATCGGCTTAAGTCCATTCGTGGCCCATGCTGGCCCTCAACATGCAATCAAAACTCATAATTTTGGGTAAAAATGGCGTAAATACCTTGCCGTCGGTTTTACCCCACTTTCCATGGGTGGCAGATATTGTGGGTCCGGCGCGCTTGGCGGCTAGCGGTGCGATGTGCTATGAACCTTCTTTGCTGAAAATGGCCTTAAATGGCCGGAAAGGGACTCCGTCATGAGTGCAATTATAAATTCCGGGACACTAACTACGGGTGCGGACCGGGGCTTTTTCAGTGACACGCTGGCCGTGCGTGACCCCGCAATCAGCACCGCAATCAATCAGGAGCTTAAACGCCAGCAAACCCAGATAGAGTTGATCGCTTCGGAAAACATCGTCTCGCGCGCCGTGCTGGAGGCGCAGGGATCGATCCTTACTAACAAATACGCTGAGGGCTATTCCGGACGGCGCTATTATGGCGGCTGCGAATTTGTGGATGTGGCCGAGGATCTGGCGATTGCGCGCGCCTGCAAGCTGTTTAGCTGCGGCTTCGCCAATGTGCAGCCCCATTCCGGCGCCCAGGCGAATCAGGGCGTCTATCAGGCGCTGCTGCAACCCGGCGACACCTTGATGGGCATGAGCCTGGACGCGGGTGGCCATCTGACTCACGGCGCCTCGGCCAATCAATCCGGCAAATGGTTCAAGGCTGTGCAATATGGCGTTCGCCGCCAGGATGACCGGATTGATTTTGATGAGGTGTCGGCGCTGGCGCGGACCCACAAGCCAAAACTGATTATTGCGGGCGGCTCCGCCTATCCAAGGATCATCGATTTTGTTCACTTCCGCCAGATCGCCGACAGTATTGGCGCTTATTTCATGGTCGATATGGCGCATTTTGCAGGCCTTGTGGCGGGCGGTGTGCATCCAAATCCGCTGGAGCATGCGCATGTGGTGACGACCACGACGCACAAAACATTGCGTGGTCCGCGCGGCGGCATGATTTTGACGAATGACGGCGAGCTGGCGAAAAAAATAAATTCCGCCGTGTTTCCGGGATTGCAGGGCGGGCCGTTGATGCATGTGATCGCCGCCAAGGCCGTTTCATTCGGCGAGGCGTTGCGGCCCGAATTTCGCGATTATGCGCGCGCCATTGTCGCCAACGCCAAGGCGTTGGCCGATCGCCTGGCGGAAGGCGGATTGAATATCGTTTCGGGCGGCACCGACACGCATTTGATGCTGGTTGATCTGCGCCCCAAAAAACTGACCGGAAAAGCCGCAGAAGCCAGCCTTGAGCGCGCGCACATTACCTGCAACAAAAACGGCATTCCGTTTGATCCGGAAAAGCCCGCGATCACTTCGGGTGTGCGTCTTGGAACGCCTGCGGGCACCACGCGCGGTTTTGGGATCAAGGAGTTTCAGACTGTCGGCTCGCTGATCGTCGAAGTGCTCGATGGGCTGGCGGCCAATCCCGATGATAACGGTGCGATTGAAACCAAAGTGCGCAATCAGGTGCTGGACCTGTGCCGCGCTTTTCCGATTTATAGCAATTTATAGCCGGGCGCGGAGAGATGCGCTGTCCGTTTTGCAGTAACGAAGAAACTCAGGTCAAGGATTCACGCCCGACCGAGGATCAGTCAGCGATCCGGCGCCGCCGCATGTGCAATGCCTGTGCGGCGCGTTTCACGACATTTGAACGGGTGCAGTTGCGCGAGCTGATGATCGTCAAGAAAAATGGCCGCCGCTCGCCCTTTGATCGTGACAAGCTAGCGCGCTCCGTGGAAATCGCCCTGCGCAAACGCCCGGTTCCCGCCGAACGCATCGACCGCATGATCACCGGCATTGTGCGCCGCCTCGAAAGCATGGGCGAAAGCGAAATTCCCTCAAGCCATGTTGGCGAACTGGTGATGGAAGGCCTGGCCAATCTCGACCCCGTCGCCTATGTCCGCTTTGCTTCCGTCTACAAAAATTTCCGTGAAGCAAAAGATTTCGAGAATTTCGTCGGCGAAATCGTTAATCGCGTAGCGGATGATGATTGATGGTGGCTTAAAAAGGGTAGCGTCCACTTTTACCTAAAGCAGTTTGTGAACGGACTGAATCACACCTTCTACTTTGTCATCTTCTACTTTGTCATCGCGAGCGAAGCGTGGCGATCCAGAGTCCCTCGCTAAAGCCTGAGTTTGCGACTCTGGATCGCCACGCTTCGCTCGCGATGACGAATATCCGACGAATATCCTATGTCGATTCAGTAAAAATCAGACAGACTCTATAGCTTCAGTACCCCGTATCGCCGGCATCAATGGGGTCACACATCATCAATGGCATCAATGGGGGCATCAATGGGGTCAGACTCGATTGATTTTGAATTTTGCGGATTTTCTATCGCCGCCTCTGGGGGCGGGTTCCACCCCTCTTTGCAAATGTTTTTGCATCCGTTGCTTGAATGGGGTCTGGCCTAATACCCAGGCTTTATTGGTCGCCTGTCTGATTTCGGTGACGGTTTTTTCGGGGACATGCTGTTTGAATAACTGGCGGTAGGCGGCCTGGCGCTGCTGCCCTGTCTTGCCGAGGCTGTGATATTCGCCGTGCGGCGTCACGACTGCATCCGGGCGCCCCAGCGCGTTGAAATGATAGCTTGACCACGCATACGCAGAGGGATGCGCCGCGATGCCCGCCCGCACCGGGTTTAACTCAATGTAGCGCATGCAGGTGAACAGGTAGGCTTCACTGTCAATAAGCGCCGCTCTGTAGCGGCCCTCCCACAGGGTGCCGGTGCGTTGATAGCGGAAATTATAGTATTGCACATAGTAGCGGCCCAGCATCTGCATCGCCTTGGGCAAGCTCTGTCCGGTCAGGGGAGTGATCAGGAAATGCACGTGGTTGGTCATCAGCACATAGGCGTGCAGGGCACAGCCGTGCGCCTCGCAGGCCAGTTGCAATTTCTCGAGATAGAATTGGTAATCCGCGTCGGCGCGAAAGATGGCGCTGCGATTGTTGCCGCGCTGGATGATGTGTTGCGGCTGGCCGGGCAGATCAAATCGGGGCAGACGGGACATGGCTGGCTCGCGGGTTGAAGGAGGCGCGTAATGATTGATCCTGCCACGCCACAGTGCAAAGATCAATCGAGTCTGACCCTATTGATCCTATTGATCTACCATTCCTGATGGTTTCGGTAATATCCTCAGGCGTCCAGTTGCGGCTTTCCATCTGGTTAGCCCAGCGTTTGGCGGATTTGAACTTGTCAAGTGTCCATTGTCTGCTATCCCTTCTTCTCATCGCCCATAGGCGCCAGGCATTCAGTATTCTGGGAATACGCAAAAGGGGCAGGATCAGAAGTTCTGGATATACCTCTTCAATCGGCGGGTCATATATGACAGGCGCATCCCCATCCCCATCCGTCCATTGCCCGCCATCGGGACGGCCAGCGGGCACGCGCGGCTGGTTCGGGTTGAAGGCATGGTCCAGCCAGCGCTCCAGCGCCATCCCAAGCCTTGTCAAGGCAACCGAAACAGCCTGCGAGGCATGCGCTAATTCCAACTGGCTGAGTTCGACCCGCTCGTCAGAAGAAAGAGACACGTACACCCCTAAGATGGTTTTATTTCATAATATGGACATCATACAGGATTATACGCCTTTTGTCAAGCCGAAGTTCTCTATATGTTCTTTTTATGTAGGGATGTGGCTTTGATGTCATCGTCACCGCATCCCGGCGTACGCAACGTTGATGCGGGCTGCGCTCATGTCTGAATTCATCTACGCTGGAACCACACTCTGGCAAACCTGACGAGGATGGGCATAAGCCGTGACGATCCCCGCCGATACCGCGCGCGATACGCATTTCATGGCTGTGGCGCTCAATCTGGCGCGGCGTGGTTTGGGTAACGCCTGGCCCAATCCGGCGGTTGGTTGCGTCATCGCGGACACGCACATCATTGCGCGCGGCTGGACTAAGCCTGGCGGCCGTCCGCATGCGGAAACCGAGGCGTTGACGCGCGCGGGAAATGCAGCGAAGGGCGCGACGGCCTATGTCACGCTGGAGCCTTGCGCCCATCAAGGGCAAACCCCGCCATGCACGGATGCGCTGATTGAGGCGGGCATTGCGCGGGTGGTCGCGCCACTGGCCGATCCTGACCCGCGCGTTGCAGGGCGCGGCTTTCAGCAACTGCGCGACGCCGGCGTCAGCGTCGAGATTGGTCTGTGTACAGACGAAGCGGCAACCCTCAATGCGGGCTTCATCTCCCGCGTCACCCAACAGCGCCCGCTGATCACCCTCAAGCTCGCCACCACGCTCGATGGCCGCATCGCCACGCATGGCGGCGAAAGCAAATGGATCACCGGCGAGGCCGCCCGCGCCTATGGCCATCTGATGCGCGCCGAGCATGACGCGGTGCTGATCGGCAGCACCACCGCGATTCAGGACGATGCCGAATTGAGCTGCCGTCTGCCCGGCCTGCGCGCCGCATCGCCAGTGCGCATTGTCGCCGATGGCCGCTTGCGCTTGCCGCTCACCGCCAAACTAGTGCGCACGGCGAAACAAATCCCCACCTGGATCTGCACCCGCCCCGACGCCGATGCCGCCCGCATGCAAGCCTATCGCGACGCGGGCGTGGAAATCATCGCCATCGCCCCGGCAGCAGACGGCCTGCTCGATAGCGGCAAAATGCTGGCGGCGCTGGCGGCGCGCGGCGTCACCCGGCTGCTGGTCGAAGGCGGCTCGGTGCTGTCGGCGACGCTGATCGGGCAGGGCTATGCCGACCGCCTCGCCTGGTTCCGCTCTGCAAAGCTGATCGGCGCCGACGGCCTCGCCGCCATCGCGCCGCTCGGGCTTGCCGCCCTCGCCGCATCGCCAAGCTTCACCCGCGAGTCCGTGCGCCCGCTAGGCGACGACCTGCTGGAAACCTACCGGCGCGCGTAAATAAGAAAAGCGCTGCCAACCGCTGATGGCGCGCGATGATCAATAGCTTGACCACGCATAGCTGGACGGATGCGCGGCCATGCGCCACGCAGGCCAGTTGCAGTTTCTCGAGAAAAAACCGGTAGTCCGCAGCGGCGCGAAAAAACACGCTGCGATTATTGCCGCGCTGGATAAGGTGTTGCGGCTGACCGGGCATGGCTGGCCTCCGGTGAGCAAGCCGACAGGACAATATGGTGTCAGTCAAAAATCAATCGAGTCTGACCCCATTGATTTGATTCTCTGCGCCCTTATGGCGCTGATCATATGGGACGGTCAAACCCAAGGGCTGGCCCAGGCTGACGCTGCAATCGTAACCAGAGCACTCCGCCGAAGGCGGCTGCAACCAGTCCAATCGAGGCGCCGGAGAGATTGATCCAGCCGATGAGTTCCTGCAGGAAGCCAGCCAGGAAACTGGCGGAGGCGGCGGTGGCGAAAATCAGGAAATCATTCAACGCCTGCGCCTTGCCGCGCTCGGACGGCCGGTAGCAGCCGGTGACGACCAGGGTGGCGCCAATGAAGAGGAAGTTCCAGCCCAAGCCATTCAGCGCCAGCGCGATACGAAAATGCCACACGGTTAAACCGCTGAGAGCGGCGAGAACGCTGGCAAGAAGAATAACCGCACCGGCGGCCATCACATTCTCCACGCCGAAGCGGTTGATCAGGTTGCCGGTGAAGAAGGACGGCACGAACATGCCCATCACATGCAGAAAGATGACCATGGGCACCTCGGTCGGGGGCAGGCCGCATCCGACAATGGCCAATGGCGAGGCGCTCATCACAAACGTCATCGTACCGAAGGACGCCATGCCCGCGATCACGGCAGCGGCGAAGCGCGGCTGCGTGGCGATTTCCCATAGCGGGCGTTGCGGCCCTTCCACATGGCTGGCGGCCGGTTGGACCATCGGGAAGCGGATGAACGACATGAGGATGTAGACGATGATGTGCACGCCAATCAAGGCGATATAGGTGGCCAGATAGAGCGGCATCATGACATCGAAACTGACGCGGGTGACCGCCGGACCGAGGACACCAGCGACGACGCCACCGGTGGTTACCCAGGCGATGGCGCGGGCGTGGTACCGGAGCGGCACCAATTCCACCGCAGCGAAGCGATACATTTGCAGGCTGGCCACCGAAAAGCCGAGCAGCAGGCCGCCGAGGCACATCAGCAGGAATGAGGAGGTGTAGAGGCCAAGGCCGCTGACACTGGCCCCCGCCATGCCGAAGACGGCGCCCAGGCCAAAGCTGAAGCCGCGCCCCCTACGCATCATGATCGCCGCCGCCGGGAAAAGCGCAAGCATGACCCCCAATTGCTGCAAGGTGGTGGGCAGGGTCGCGAGCTCGCGGTTCGGGTAGAAGGTGATCACCGACAGCGCAGTGGCGCTGAACATGATCACATTGCCGGCCTGGCCTATGGCCTGGCAACAGGCGAGGAGAAACAGGTTTTTCCGCATCGCCGATGTCAGGGGTGTTATATTTTGCGCCGATGCGTCCATGCGGAATATATAAACTGTTCACCCGCTTGGGGATAGCGTGAATAGCGCCGCCTGCCTCTCTGAACGGCGCAACAAAATGATGCGGCTATGGCGCGACAGAGATCAAAAGGGTCAGACTCGAGATCAAAAGGGTCAGACTCGATTGATTTTGAATTCCGCCAATTTTCGGCCGCCGCCCACCCTTAGATTTTACCGCTAACCCCGGTCACTCACCACGCAGCGCACCAAGCGCACGAAGGCGTTTTGCAAATTCACCATCCTATTTGCGGGAATCGGTACGCTATTTCGGTGACGATGTGCTGGAAACCTTCCGCAAGAGGGCTTAATGTAAGCCCATGTTTACCGGAATTATCACCGATGTGGGCCAGTTACACAGTATTGAGCGGCGCGGCGACACGCGCCTGGTGCTCAGCACCGGCTATGCGGTTGAACAAATTGAAATCGGCGCGTCTATCGCCTGTTCCGGGGCCTGCCTAACGGTTGTGGATAAAGGCCGCGATGCGGATGGCGGCGCATGGTTTGCGGTTGACGCCTCCGCCGAAACACTGGCGCGCACCAATTTGGGCGATTGGCAAGCGGGCCGCCAGATCAATCTGGAACGGGCGTTGCGCATCGGCGATGAACTCGGCGGGCACATAGTCAGCGGCCATGTGGATGGTATCGCCATCGTATGCGAAGTGCGCCCGGAAGGAGATTCCATGCGCATTACCTTTGAGGCGCCGCCGGAACTGGCCCGTTTTATTGCGTCCAAAGGATCAGTGGCCCTGGATGGAGTTTCACTTACCGTCAATGAAGTATCCGATCAAAATGGGGCCGCGCGCTTTGGCGTGAATATTATTCCGCACACGCAACACGCGACAAGCTTTGGCGCGCTTAAGCCGGGTGCGCGGGTGAATTTGGAAATTGATACGGTGGCGCGGTATGTCGCGCGGCTGATACAGGTGGAGAAGTAAATGTCACAAACTATGCCGGGTAAATTGAGTCCTGAAGAATTGCAGGAATTTCTATCTCCGATCGAAGATGTGATCGAGGACGCCCGCAATGGCCGCATGTTCATCCTGGTGGACGATGAAGACAGGGAGAACGAAGGCGATTTGATTATCCCCGCACAGATGGCGACGCCGGACGCCATCAATTTCATGGCGAAACATGGCCGCGGGCTGATCTGTCTCAGCATGACCGGAAAACGTATTAAGGAACTTGGCATTCCGCTGATGGCTTCGAATAATCAGGAGCGGCACCAAACGGCCTTTACCGTTTCCATCGAGGCGCGCGAGGGCGTCACCACCGGCATTTCAGCCCATGACCGGGCCCGCACAGTGGCGGTGGCGATTGACCCGACCAAGGGATCGCGTGACATCGTTACGCCTGGGCATGTGTTTCCGCTGATGGCGCGGGATGGCGGCGTTCTGGTGCGCGCCGGCCATACGGAGGCGGCGGTTGATCTGGCGCGTTTGGCGGGGCTTAACCCCGCCGGCGTGATCTGTGAAATCATGAACGAAGACGGCACCATGGCGCGGCTGCCGGACCTTGTCGGGTTCGCTCAAACCCATGGCCTGAAGGTAGCGACCATCGCCAATCTTATCGCGTACCGCCGCCGTTATGACCGCATTATTCACCGTGCGGTTGAGACCGAAATCGACAGCAGATACGGCGGCCTGTTCAAGCTATACGTCTATATCAATGTCGTCGAGTATGCCGAGCATATTGCGCTGGTGAAGGGCGATATCAGCGCGCCTGGCCCTGTGCCTGTGCGTATGCACGCCATCAATGTGTTCGATGATCTGCTTGGCGCAAAAAGCGGCCATACCGGGTTGCTGCACGGCGCAATGGAGCTTATCTCGGATCTTGACCGGGGTGTCATTGTGCTGATCCGCGACACCAAGGCGACCATGATTTCCGATATACTCATGCGCGGCGGTAAAGGCGGCCCAGGCGCTGGGCAGGAGTTGCGCGATTATGGCGTTGGCGCGCAAATACTTGTTGATCTTGGACTAAAAGATTTAACGCTATTATCCAACAATGCCGGAATGCATATTATTGGCCTTGAGGGGTATGGTTTGCGGGTTGTCGGTATCCGCCCAATCAAGCCCAAGGATTAAGTATTATTATGGCAAATCCGATCCGCATCATGATTGTGGAGGCGCGCTTCTATGAACATGTCTCAGATGAACTGGCGCGCGGCGTGACACAGGAACTGACTCGTGAGGGCGTGGCGTTTGACCGCTATGAAGTCCCTGGCGCGTTTGAAATTCCCGCAGCAATTCGCGCCGCCATCGATGCGCGTACTCGCGGCGGTGCGGTGCCCCGCTATGACGGATTTATCGCGCTCGGTTGTGTCATTCGCGGTGAGACGACGCATTATGAAACCATTTGCGCCGAGTCCGCGCGCGGCTTAATGGATTTGGCGCTTAATCATGGGATAGCGCTGGCCAACGGCATTCTGACGGTGGAAAATGAGGCCCAGGCCTTGGCCCGCGCATCGGTGACGGATAAGAATAAAGGCAGGGAGTATGCACAAACCTGCTTGAGCATGATCCGCCTGCGCCGGCAGTTGGGAGTGGGTTGAGTGGACGCGGTTAAGAGCGACACAGAAAACAGTTCAGAAAAACAGCATTTTGGCCCTCTTGCTCGCGCCGCTGGGCGGCTGGCGGCTGTGCAGGCGCTGTATCAGATGGAGATAACCGGCATTGATGTGACCGAAGTAATTGCCGAATTTCTCGCCAGCCGGATGGGGCAGGAAATTGATGGCGAGCAATATGCCGAAGCCGACACCGCCTTGTTTTCCAGCCTAGTGCGCGGGGTTGTCTCGCGGCAAGAGCACATTGATCATTTGCTTGCTGGAGCATTGAGTGCTGATTGGCCGCTGCCCAGACTGGATTCGACCTTGCGCGCGTTACTACGCGCTGCGGTTTGTGAATTGCTGGCCCATCCAGATACGCCAGTGAAAGTGGTGCTGAGCCAGTATCTTGATATCGCTCATGCTTTCTTTTCTGGTTCGGAACCCAGCTTCGCCAATGCCGTGCTTGACCATATTGCGCGGGATTTGCGCCCGGATGGCTTCAATGCATAGAAGTCCATAGAGTCGCATGAGCAGGGACGCTGAACGCTTGCCGGATGAGTTTGCGCTGATAGCGGAAATTTTTGCGCCCCTCGCCACCGATCCCAATGCTTTCAATCTGACTGACGACGCGGCTATCATTGCATCGCGTCCAGGTAAGGATCTGGTGATTACCGCCGACATGCTGATTGCTGGCGTGCATTTTTTCGCGGATGACGCGGCTGATCTTATCGCCCGTAAATTGCTGCGGGTAAACCTTTCTGATCTTGCGGGAAAGGGCGCTGTGCCGCACGGATATCTGCTCACTGTGGCGTTGCCCCGCGATGTAGGCATGCAATGGATGCGCGATTTCGCCAAAGGCCTTGCGCAGGATCAAAAACAATTCGGCATTTCTTTGCTGGGAGGCGATACAACAGCCACAGCCGGGCCAATGACCTTTTCCATCACTGCCATGGGATGGGCGGACGAGGGAAAAATGCTGCGCCGTTCCGGTGCGCAGCCCGGTGATGGTATTTATGTTACCGGCGACATTGGCGATAGCGCGTTGGGGCTTGAAGTGCGCCGCAATGGGCCAATTCCCAATATACCGCAGGAAGATGCGGATTATTTGCTTGATAGATATTTGCTGCCGCGTCCGCGTATTCTACTGGCGCCCTGGCTTGCGGGGTTGGCGCATGGGGCAATAGATATTTCCGATGGACTTGCCGCCGATCTTGGCCATGTGTGTAAAGCGTCGTCTTTGGGCGCGCGCGTGATGGCGGGCGATGTGCCGCTGTCACAGGCGGCGAGGGGGGCGCTGGCCCAAGGAAGTATTAGTTTAACGCAATTAATTTGCGGCGGTGATGATTATGAGTTGCTGCTTGCTATACCAAATACAGCGGTGGTGGAGCTGAAAAAACGCTGCGCGCAGCTCGATATTCCTATTACCCGGATTGGCGAGTTTACCCATTCGGGCGAGATCGTCTTTACCGGTCCGCAAGGAGAAAAACTAGAAATAAATTCAGTTGGTTACCGGCACTTCTAATTCAGTTCACTGGATATTAAAGCGTTTTGGGCAAGCTATACGCATGATGAAACGCATATTTTTTCTGTTATTGGCCGCACTGTTAACTGTCGCAGCTGTCTCGCACATAAACCCTGCGTGGTCGAACGAGGCGGCGCCAGAGGCAGAGGGCGAAAATCAAGCAGCGCCTGAAAGCCGCCTCATCGCCGCCGATTCATTGTTAGTGCCCGTGATAAAGTCACGCCGGGTTATTGAATACATGGCCATTCAAATTAGTTTGGAGCACACACCTTCCACAACCGCAGAAGAAATCAAGCATGATATGCCGCGTGTGAATGACGCATTTGTGCGCGAGGCGTATCTGTTTGCAAAAGAAAATTCTGATGTGGAGAATATGGATATGGAAGCGCTGCGTAGCCGCTTGATGACGGCGCTTACAAGCGTGTTTGGCCCAGACAAGATTTCAGGGCTTTTTTTCACCGGGATTCAATCCATCAAAGCCTGATTATGGCCGCCGTGGCCTGGCCATGAATGCGCGCGTACGGGCCAGCGCATTGTCGCGGATATTCATATAAAATAAATTGAAGTCATAGTTGTGATAGCTGCCGCCAGGCATGACAAGCCGCTGAAAATCCTTTCCCGGATTGCTGATAAATAGAACGCCATCCTTGCAGCGCGCGGCGATGAGATTTTTTTGCGGAACGGGCAAAGGGGCGCCAGCTTCGCTCCGGTCAAACGGCATGGCGCCCAAATGCGTTGACGCATCAGCTTCGCCATCCACATGCCAGTTTAGCGGATTGGTGCACACGGAAGCGCCCCTGGCCGTGCGTTGCACTTCCGGCAATCCGCTGCTGAGATCGTTTGCCGCGCGGAATTTTAGCGGGTCGCCACCTTCAATCGTCGTATTCCAGCCTAAAATGCAGCCAGTATCCTGGGCGCTTTGACACAGGCCCGCATGTTCAAATGGCCGCCCTGCTTGCGTCAATTTCAAAGGATATCCAATCAGATATGCCGCAATCATGCGCGCAGCGATAGGTTCGCCATCAATCTGTTCCGCCATCAGGCGGATCGCGTGACGCGCGCCCTGGCTATGTCCGGCCAAAATAAATGGCCGGCCCCGATTATACGTTCGCAGGTAATATTCAAACGCCGCCTTTACATCGCCATAGGCCAGCTCAAGCGCAGGCGCGCCATTCCCTTCGGTGTCAATGAATGCGGCAAGCGTCGCCTGCCGGTAGCGCGGCGCATAGATGCGGCAACAGCCATTAAACACGCTTGCCTGATGGCGCAGCGCGCCGCTTTCGGTAAAGTTGTTCGTGCGTATGTCTTTGATATCGGCGTTCCAGCCATCGCGGCGGTAATAGGTGGTGGGATGCACAAAAAACACATCGGCGGCGGCGCTATCCTGTAAATCGGCGGCGTCTGCGCCCAACGGCAAAGCATCAACACTATCCCGGCGATTGGGAAGTGCGGCCCATGCCGCTTCATTCGCATAATCAGGGGCGCTCGGCGGCGTATATCCGGCATACGCCACCCCCGGTGTCACGGCGTAGATAAAAAGTTCTTTGCGAAAGCCAAACGCCACGGTTGCAATTACCGCCAGCACGATCAGCCCGTATAAAAAATATCTTTTCATGCCGGTATTTTAGGTGATTTCCAACGGTCGATTGCGAGGCATGGGCGGGGCGCCCCTTCCCAATCCATTACCGGATATCCTACACTTATCCATGAACAAAGCATCCGATTCTACACGCCCACCCGCTAGCGAACCGCTGCTAGCGCTGGAGGTTTTTGAGGTTCCCTCAGCCTCACGCGCTCATGGCGTGATTTGGCGGCTGCGTAATTATCTGCTGGCCGGGAGCCTTGTCGCGGCGCCCATGGGCATCACGCTGTATGTCACCTGGGCGTTCATTTCCTTTGTTGATGAATCAGTCAAACCGCTGATCCCCGACGCCTATAATCCCGAAACCTATTTCCGGTTCAGTTTTCCAGGTTTGGGCCTGCTGATCATGCTTGTGGCGCTTACCCTGCTGGGCGCGCTGGCGGCGAATTTATTTGGCCAGACATTGCTGGATTATGGCGAACGGATTGTGGCCCGGATGCCGATTGTGCGCGGCGTCTACAACGCCTCAAAGCAGATACTGGAAACTGTGGCGACCCCATCGGGCACAAGCTTCCGCCAGGCGGCGCTGATCGAATATCCGCGCAAGGGCCTGTGGACCATCTGTTTCATCACCGGCGAGGCCGAGGGTGAAGTGCAGGCGCGCATCAGCGAGGACGTGATTAGCATCTATGTTCCGACAACGCCCAACCCCACCTCAGGATTTCTGCTGTTCGTGCCCCGCGCCGAAATCAGGCCGCTCGACATGGGAGTGGAGGAGGCGGTGAAGATGATCATCTCCATGGGCCTGGTGATGCCGAAATGGAAAGCGAAATAGGGTTAGACTAGAGCAATCTGCATTAAGTTCGAACCATGAGGCTCGAACTTAATAAAGAAAATTGCTCTAGATTTTAATGTGTTAGAGCAGCTTTCCGCGATTAAGCGGGGGCACTTCGTGACTCCACTTAATCGCGGGCTGCTCTGAGCCTATTTAACCCTATCTAACGCCGATGAACTTGTGGGTTTGCAGGCTAAGACGCCATTTTGGATGCGATAGGCAATACGCGGTTGCGAGTCGTGTATTGTGGTCACGTTCTGCCCCATCCATCGGCTGTAACTGAAAATAACGGAAATCAAGCCGCTCGAAATTTTCCGGCAGTGCGCCATGTTGTGGATAGACCAGTTTTAATTCATCGCCCCGGGTAAGCGCCAGCTTTGCTCCCGCCTTTGGGCTGACGCATATCCAATCAATGCCGGGGGGCGCGGGCAGCGTGCCATTGGTCTCAATGGCGATCTCGAAGCCTACTTCGTGCAATGCTGCGATCAGGGGCGCATCCAGTTGCAGCAACGGCTCGCCGCCGGTGCAGACCACAAATGGTTTGCCGCCGCTGTCCGCCGGCCAGGTATTCCGCACCGCCAATGCGAGTTTCTTCGGATTATCGAACTTGCCGCCGCCGGTGCCATCAACGCCAACAAAATCCGTATCGCAAAATTTGCAGATGGCGGCGGCCCGGTCAACCTCGCGCCCGGTCCATAAATTACAGCCAGCAAAACGGCAAAACACGGCCGGGCGTCCGGCGTTCACGCCTTCGCCCTGCAAGGTGTAAAAAATTTCTTTGACCGAATAGCTCATCACACCTTTATGCCGCTTTCCAGGCGGCGTAACCGCGCGCCCGTAAGGTACAGGCCGGGCATTCACCGCAGCCATAACCCCAGTTAAAACGGCGGCTGCGGTCGCCCATATAGCAGCTATGGCTATGCTCGCGCACCAGATTGATTAGTTGCTCACCTCCAAGCTCTTCACACAGGCGCCAGGTCGCTGCTTTGTCCAACCACATCAAGGGGGTGATAAAATCAAACTCTCGGTCCATGCCAAGACTTATCGCCATCTGCATGGCCTGGATGGTGTTGTCGCGGCAGTCTGGGTAGCCGGAATAGTCCGTCTCGCACATGCCGCCAATCAATGCCCCAATGCCACGCCGGTAGGCCACCGCCGCCGCCAAGGTGAGGAACAGCAGATTGCGCCCAGGCACGAATGTATTGGGCAGGCCATTATCCGCCATCTCGATGGCGGTTTCACGGGTGAGGGAAGTAGCGCTGATCTCGCCCAGCGCTTGCAGTCCAATCATATGATCAGCGCCCAGTCCCGCGCCACAAGCAAAATCACTGCGCAATTGTTTCAAAATCGGTAAGCGGCAATCCAGTTCAATCCGGTGCCTTTGGCCGTAATCAAAGCCAACCGTCTCGACCAGTGCATAGCGCTGCAACGCCCAGGCCAGGCAGACAGTGGAATCCTGACCGCCGGAAAACAGCACGAGCGCTTTATTTGCAAAGGGTTCTGGATCAGGCATTATTCTCTCGCTTGATTCTGCTGGTGTTTAATGAGGCAAATGGAGGAGTTGACAATGAGAGCCAAGAAAATACTGATAACCGCGGCGGCCGCTGCATTGATAGCCGTGCTGTCTGTATCTTATCTGACGGTATTTGCCCGTGCGCAAGTGCAAGCGCCAGCGGCCCGAGCGGCAGGCGAATGTGTCACTTATGGGTCTGGGTCCGCCCTGCAAATGTGCATACATAAATTCGCTGACGGCACAAGGTGCGTGGCCACGGGCGGTGGCGGCCTGGCCTCTGCGGGTGCAGGTGCGGCTTTGCAGTGCGATTTTAAGTGAGGGCGATAAGCCTTGTAAGCCTTGTAAAGCTTGTAAGCCTTTGGGGGGGACTTGATTTATATCAGACTAGTCTATAGACTGGTCTGATTGAACCGCTCAACGCCGGAGAATGCCATGAACACCAAAATTGGCTCCTATGAAGCGAAAACCAAACTGCCCGAATTGCTGCGTCAGGTAAAAGCCGGAAAAAGCTTCACCATCACCAATCGCGGCGAGCCGATAGCCGATTTGGTGCCAAGCAAGGCCAGCGGGAAGCAGGACAGGATTGCAGCCATAGAAGAGTTTAGAAAATTCATGCGGGAGAACCCAATCAAAGGCGTGAATATCAGGGAACTGATTGAGGAAGGGCGTGATTGAGCTTCGTCCTTGATAATTCGGTGTCCATGCGATGGCTATTCAGGGATGGGAAACCACTGGATATAGACTATGCCAATGGCGTGCTTGAGGGAATGAAAGATATTAGCGCCATCGTACCGGTGATATGGGGGCTTGAAGTGGCAAATGTTATCGCTAGAGCGGAGGCAAATAACCAGATGACACAACCGCATATCCAGGCCTTTTTGGAGTTGGTGGGAAGTATTAATATTGCGGTGGATACCGATACATTTACCTATGCGCTGTCAGATACGCTGCAACTGGCGCGCAGTTATCGGCTAACCGCCTATGATGCGTCCTATCTTGAGCTGGCGTTGAGATTGAATCTGCCGCTGGCTACCCTTGATGAGAATTTACTAAAGGCCGCAGCAGAAGCCGGTGTGAAAAAATTTGTTTAGGTTTGTGAGGCAAAATCGACAATTACCGCAGTGCGGCGTATAGAGGGACGCATGACCGCCACAATTTATAACAAGCCGCGCCACCCGGAAAAGGCCCACAAGCCCGATCAGCCGGTTAAGCGTGGCAAGCCCGACTGGCTGCGGGTGCGCGCGCCTAATTCTCCGGAATATGCCGCCACGCGCAAGATCATGCGCGATAACAAGCTGATCACCGTATGTGAAGAGGCGGCATGCCCCAATGTCGGCGAATGCTGGGCCAAGGGGCATGCGACCATGATGATCATGGGCGACACCTGCACCCGCGCCTGCGCTTTTTGCAATGTGCGCACTGGCATGCCTGGCCCGCTGGATACGCTGGAACCTTTCAATGTCGCGGCGGCCGTGCAGAAACTTGGCCTGGCGCATGTGGTGATTACATCGGTGGACCGCGACGATCTGTCGGACGGGGGGGCGGCGCATTTCGCCGCCGTCATCGGCGCGGTGCGCGAAGCCAATCCCGCCACCAGTATTGAGGTGCTGACGCCGGATTTTCTACGCAAGCCGGGCGCAATTGCGCAAGTGGTGAAGGCCCGCCCGGACGTGTACAATCACAATCTGGAAACCGTGCCGCGCCTGTATCCCAGCGTGCGGCCCGGCGCGCGTTATTTCAGCTCGCTGCGTCTGTTGCAGCAGGTGAAAGAAATTGATCCCGCCATGTTCACCAAATCCGGCATTATGGTTGGCCTGGGCGAAAGCCGCGAGGAAGTTTTGCAGGTGATGGATGATTTGCGCGCGGCGGAGGTGGATTTTCTGACCATCGGCCAGTATTTACAGCCGTCGGCCAAACACCATTCCATCGACCGTTTCGTAACTCCGGATGAATTTTCCGCACTGGCGCAGAACGCATATGCAAAAGGATTCCTGATGGTCTCGGCTAGCCCGTTGACCCGCTCGTCCTACCATGCGGGCGATGATTTCGTCCGTCTGCGTGCGGCGCGTCTCGCGCAATTGGGGCGTTAAGCTTGCCGCGTCATGAACAGCGCCGCGCGTTGCCGTTTACGTCAGCACAAATGTTCGATCTGGTGGCGGACATTGCGCGCTATCCGGAATTTCTGCCCTGGTGTGGGGCGGCGCGCATTCTCCAGCGCAGCCCCGCTGAGGGCGGCGCCGAGGTGCTGATTGCTGATCTGGTAATTGCCTTCAAGGTATTTCGCGGCGCCTATACCAGCCGCGTGACGCTAGATCGCGCAGTTATGAAAATTGATGTGACTCATGAACGCGGGCCGTTCAAGCATCTGCGTAATCATTGGAGATTCCTTGCAGAGCCGGATGGCTCGTGCTGTGTGGATTTTTTTATTGATTTCGAGTTTGATAATTTCATCATCCGTAAATTGATGGACGTGCTGTTTACCGAAGCGGTGCACAGGCTGGTGCAGGCGTTTGAAGAGCGGGCCTATGCCATGTATACGCCGCTAAAGTCTGCAAACGCAATTTCAACGAAGTAGCGGCTAGAGCATTTTTATCCTGATCGGATTGATTCAATCCGATCAGGAAATGGTCTAGCGCACCTGACGGTGCAGCAATTCCAGCGCCGCGTATACGGCCTGTAAGCGGATTTCGTCGCGCCCGATGTCGCCGAAATGATGCTCTTCATGCAGGATGGGTTTGCGTTCGCGCGCGGCGGCGATATGCACCAGGCCCACCGGCTTCATCCTTGTGCCACCACCTGGCCCAGCAACGCCCGTGACGGCGATAGCGAGATGCGCGTTGGAGTTTTCCACAGCCCCCTCAGCCATCATGCGCGACACCGGCTCGCTCACCGAGCCGACATCGGCCATCAGATCGCCGGGAACGCCCAGCAGATCGCGTTTGGCTTCGTTACTATAGGTGATAAAGCCCCGGTCAAACACCGACGAGGCGCCAGGGATCGAACACAGGCATGCCGCAACCAGCCCGGCGGTGCACGATTCGGCGGTGACAATACGTAGCCCCGCCGCATTGCAATCGGCTAGCAGCATTTCGGCCAATTTCAGGGTCTTCATGGGAAACATTTTTGGCGTCCTTCTATGGATAAAACATATTGATCGAATACAGGCCCAAATGCACCACCATTAATGCGTAGGCGCCGGCGATCATATCATCAAGCATGACGCCTAAGCCGCCTGATACCCTGCTATCCGCCCAATTGGCCGGCCATGGCTTGGCGATATCGCACAGCCGGAACATCGCAAAGGCCGCGAGATACGCCAGCGGATGCAACGGCACGGCACTCAAGGCGAGCCATTGTCCTGCGATTTCATCAATCACAATACACTGTGGGTCTTTAACGCCGCTGGCCTCGATATATCGCCCGGAGGCCCAGACGCCTGCCGCAAAGGCAAGCAGCGATGCGGCGAAAAGCGCCCATGGACCGGCAATCAGGGTAATCAACCAGGCGCCGGGCATGGCGGCCAACGATCCCCACGTCCCGGGCGCGAGCGGCAGCAAACCGAGACCACAGCCAGTGGCGATCAGGCTTACAGGATGGCGAAATGCTAGGCTGGCTGGCAGGGGGACAATTTTCATTCTGGCACGTGCACCGATGCAACTGCCTGGGCTGCAATACCCTCGCGCCGTCCAGTAAAACCAAGCCCCTCGGTGGTGGTGGCCTTGACGCTCACTCGTCCGGCTGGCAGGGATAGGATGCGCGCAATGTTATTCTGCATTCGTTCGCGGTGCGGGCCGATGCGCGGCGCCTCGCAGATGATTGTAATATCCAAATTAATAATTTCGCCGCCCAGCTTGCGCGCCAGATTGCCAGCATGTTCTAAAAAGCGCGCCGAGTCCGCGCCCTTCCATTGCGGATCAGAGGGAGGGAAATGCTGACCGATATCGCCCTGAGCGATAGCTCCAAGGATAGCGTCGGTAAGGGCGTGCATCGCTACGTCCGCATCCGAATGCCCAGCCAATTTCCTGTCATGGGGTATTTCCACGCCACAGAGGATGACGCTGTTGCCTGACTCAAAGCGGTGAACGTCATATCCTTGGCCAAAGCGCGTGCGCATGAATGCGCCAGCAAGCATGCGTTCGGCGCGGACAATATCTTCGACAGTGGTAATCTTAAAATTTTCATCGCTGGACTTGACCAGGCGAACCCGCAATCCAGCTTGTTCGGCTACGGCTGCATCATCGGTCAGTTCCCGACCGGCCATTTTGCGGTGGGCATCGAGGATTTTCTGATAACGGAAAGCCTGCGGGGTCAAGGCGCGCCATAATCCTTCGCGCGAAATAGTGTTATTAACATACTGATTTTTCACATATTTTACTGTATCTATCAGTTCTATGGCGGCGATAGCACCATCTGCCATGTTAAGCGCGGTAATTACTGCGTCAATGATATGGATATCGGCGAATGGGCGCGCCGCATCATGGATCAACACAATTTCCGGAGCTGTTTGCGTGAGCGATTCCAGACCCAAGCGCACGGATTCCTGACGGCTGGCGCCGCCCATTACTGGAGGATCAAGCCTAGGCCCTGCCACTATTTGCGCATAAAGGGTGGCGTCTTCAGGGTGGATCACTACCCGGACCTGATCAATTCTAGGGTGCGATAGGAACGGCGTTAAAGCATAAGACAATATGGGTTTCCCCCGGATTTGCCAGTATTGTTTCGGGATCGAAACGCCCGTGCGCTGTCCGCGGCCGGCCGCCATGATCAATGCGCAAATACTCATTCCGACCGCCATGGTTAGTTTTGCGAGACGGTAGCCTTATGCCTGGGCGCTGCCAAGAAAGATCGGATTTTAGGGTATGTTTGCGGTGCAACTAGAGCAATCTGCATTAAGTTAGAGCCATGAGGCTCGAACTTAATAAAGAAAATTACTCTAGATTTTAATGTGTTAGAGCAGCTTTCCGCGATTAAGTGGGGGCACTTCGTGACTCCACTTAATCGCGGGCTGCTCTAAGAGCTTGCCTGTGCTGGTCCATTGGATTAAATTGCCTATAGTTTAATCATCAATACGAGTTGCCTAATAAATGACCATTATGATTGACTCTATCCAGATTAGCCATCCCGTGTTTCTGGCGCCGTTGTCGGGCGTCACCGATTTTCCGATGCGCGAAATTGTCCGCGAACAAGGGGTTGGCCTGGTGTATTCCGAGATGCTGGCGAGCCGGGAAATCCTTAGCCGTCCAGGCGTGCGAGACCCCCGCTTACGGAGTTCGCTCTCAACACGCTCGCTTGCCATCCAGCTTGCCGGTTGTGAGGGGCGCTGGATGGGTGAGGCGGCCAAACTTTGTGAAGGCCTCGGCGCGCAAATCATTGACATCAATATGGGCTGTCCGGCCAAAAAAGTTGTGAATGGGTTTTCCGGCTCGGCTTTAATGCGCGATCTCGATCACGCAGCGAAATTGATCGAAGCGACGGTGAAAGCGGTGCGTGTTCCGGTCACCTTAAAGATGCGCACCGGATGGGACGCGGACAGCCGCAACGCCCCCGAACTAGCGCGCCGGGCAGAGGCGCTCGGCGTTAAGCTCATTACCGTTCACGGAAGAACCCGCAATCAGTTTTATAGGGGCGCCTCTGATTGGGAATTTATCCGTCAGGTAAAACACGCGGTGCATATCCCGGTGGTGGTCAACGGCGATATACTGTGTGAGGAAGACGCGGTTGAGGCGCTGGAAAAATCCGGCGCGGATGCCGTAATGGTCGGGCGCGGCGCGCAAGGACGCCCATGGTTTCCGGAACAAATACGCTATTTCCTTGCTACTGGACAGAAGCTTTCCGATCCTCCGTTCAAAGAGCAACAGCGTATTATGCGAAATCATTATGTATCGATGATCGATCACTATGGCGCCATCCTTGGCGTTCGCATGGCGCGCAAACATTTGGGCTGGTACCTTGCGCGCATGCCAGGAGGCTCTGTTTTGCGCGCAGAGGTGATGACCATGGAAAGTTCCGCACAGGTGCTTTGCGCGCTTGACCGGTTTTCACAGAAACAACCGCTGGAGCTGGCAGCCTGATGGCCAGTTCTCTGTCTTTTAATCCGGCAAGGGCCGGGAATGGCCAGATTGGCTTGGACACGGGCTCGATCCTTGATGCGATTCCCGATCCGGTTATTGCCGTGGACGCGCAGGATGCAATTTGCTACGTCAATGCGCAGGCGCAGCAATTTTTTAAATCCAGTGCGTCAATTTTAATGACTCAAACCCTGGATAAACTGTTGCCATTTAGCAGCCCTGTGCTTGCGCTAATTTCACAAGTAAGAAGGGCCGGGGCGGCCGTCTGGGAATATGAAGTCGATCTCAGCACGCCGCATACCGGCGAGCGCATAGTTGATGTGCAGGTTGCGCCGGTTGGTGATGCGGGCGGGCCGATTCTGCTGGTGCTTCGCGCCAATAGCATCGCCCGCAAAATGGATCAGCAGTTGACCCACCGCGGGGCGGCGCGATCAGTTACCGGCATGGCGTGTATGCTGGCGCATGAAATCAAAAATCCACTATCTGGCATTCGCGGCGCAGCACAGCTTGTTGAACAAAACGCCAATGAGGCTGACAAGATGCTCACGCAGATGATCTGCGCCGAGACGGATCGCATTTGTGAACTCGTCGACCGGATGGAAGCATTCAGTGACCAACGCCCGCTGTCACGCGCGCCGATTAACATTCACCAGGTGCTGGAACATGTGCGCCGTGTCGCTGAAGCGGGCTTTGCCGCCAATATCCGCATTATCGAGGAATATGATCCATCGCTTCCTGAGGTCATGGGGGATCGCGACCAATTAATTCAGGCATTTTTGAATCTGCTCAAAAACGCCGCAGAAGCTTTGGATGGCATAGTGGGCGGCGAAATTGTTATTTCTACCGCTTATCGTCACGGGGTGAGCCTGGCGCTTCCTGGCGGGCGCGACCGGCATGCCTTGCCACTTGAGGTTTGTATCCGGGACAATGGCCCTGGAATCGCCAGTGACATCCGTGTGCATATGTTCGATCCATTCGTCAGTACAAAGCCGAATGGCACTGGTCTTGGGTTGTCGCTGGTCGCCAAGATCATTGGCGATCATGGGGGCGTAATAGAATGTGAAAGCGCGCTTCGCCGGACGGTTTTTCGCAGCCTCCTGCCCATATTTAGCAGTAATAAACCATTAAGAGGAAATCATGGCGGCGTCTGAAACCATTATTGTCGCCGATGATGACAACACGATACGCACCGTGCTCACTCAAGCTTTGGCGCGGCTCGGCTACAATGTGCGCGCGACAGGAAATCTCGCTAACCTGTGGCGCTGGATTGCAGCGGGTGAGGGTGATTTGCTGATCACAGACGTGATGATGCCGGACGGCAACGTGTTTGATATGCTGCCGCGCATCAAAAAGCACCGTCCTGATCTTCCTGTGCTTGTGATTAGCGCCCAGAACACATTGATGACGGCGGTGAAAGCGGCTGAAAAAGGCGCCTATGATTATCTTCCAAAGCCATTTGATCTGAATGAGTTGACAAAGCTAGTTCAGCGGGCGCTGGCGGCGCGCAATACGCCGCGTCCGCTTTCTGATGATAAAAGTGATGAAGAAGCAATGCCGCTAATTGGCCGCTCGCCGGCGATGCAGGAAATTTACCGCATCCTGGCGCGGCTGATGGGCACTGATCTTACCGTGTTGATCAGCGGCGAGTCCGGAACCGGCAAAGAACTGGTGGCGCGGGCGCTGCACACATATGGCAAGCGTTCACGCGGCGCGTTTGTTGCGGTCAACATGGCGGCTATTCCACGCGAATTGATTGAGAGTGAACTGTTTGGCCATGAGAAAGGGGCATTTACTGGCGCTCTGGCGCGAAGTTCAGGCCGCTTTGAGCAGGCCGAGGGCGGCACCCTGTTTCTCGATGAAATCGGCGATATGCCGATTGAGGCGCAAACCCGGCTGCTACGCGTATTGCAGGAAGGTGAATATATGATGGTTGGTGGCCGCACGGCGATCCGCACCGATGTCCGGATCATCGCCGCGACCAATCGCGACTTGCGTCAGCAAATTGCCCAGGGATTATTTCGCGAGGATTTATTTTACCGGCTGAATGTGGTGCCGATCCGGTTGCCGCCGCTACGCGAACGCGCCCAGGATATTCCAGATTTGGCGCGGCATTTTCTAAAACGCGCAGAAAGCGAAGGGCTTCCCGCCAAGTTGATTGAAAATGTGGCGATGGAGCGAATGAAAAAATATGGCTGGCCAGGCAATGTCCGGGAACTGGAAAATCTGGTGCGGCGGCTGGCGGCGCTGTATTCGGAAGAAACCATTTCACTTGATATTATTGAGCAGGAACTTGTCGAACCCGGCAAATCATTTCCTGGTGCTGAAGCGCGCATTGATGACAGTCTTGGCGCCGCAGTGGAGCGTAACCTGCTCAGTTATTTTGCCGACCATGGCAGTGAATTGCCGCCGCCCGGCTTGCATGACAGGATTTTACGCGAGATAGAGCGGCCGCTAATCACGCTTTGCCTAACCGCAACCAGCGGCAACCAGATCAAGGCGGCGCAGCTGCTTGGATTAAATCGCAATACCTTGCGCAAAAAAATCCGCGATCTTGATATCGAAATTGGTCGTGGCGTCCGAAAGTAGGGTGGCGATGCAGCCGTAATGCTGCGTAACGGCGCGCAACACTGTTGCAATAAAACAACAACCTGATATTCTGCCCCACATCATCCCGATAAGGAGATGATTCTGGCGAAATGCGATGACCGGCCATCCTGTGAAAAACGCTCAGCGTGATTGGACGATGCCGCTGCGGCTGTTTGTCGAGCGCCATGGCAAGACCATGGCTGGCGGCAAAACTACGCTTGGCTTGGGATTGGCGGCGGTGCTTGCCGGGACCACGACTTATCTGGCGATTTCAGAGTCGCCGCCATTTGCAGTGAATTCCAGGCTGATTTTGGGTTTGCTGTTGCTGGATCTGGCGTTGCTGCTGGCGCTGGCCATTCTGGTTGCCTGGCGGCTGGTGGCGCTTTGGATGGCGCGGCGAAGCGGCGCGGCGGGATCGCAATTGCATGTGCGCCTGGTCGCCATGTTCGGCGTGGTGGCGATCACGCCGACCATCATCATGGCGGTCTATTCAACGCTGATCATTGACCTTGGCTTTCAGGCATGGTTTGGCGAGCGTGTTGCCCGGGTGATTTCCGCCTCGGTATCGGTCGCAGAAGCTTATGTAGACGAGCATAAGATGGTGATCCGCGCCGATATCCTGGCCATGGCCAATGATCTCAACCGTTCGGTGCAGGTGTATTATCAGGACCGCGGCCAGTTTGCCGAACTCGTCAATCAGCAGGCCCGGGTGCGCTCGCTGGCGGATGCCTATGTGATAACCGGCAGCGGAGAAATTCTTGCCCAATCCCGGATGAGCTTTACGGCTGCGTTTGTGCTGCCGTCTTCACAGGTGCTAGCGCGCGCCGCTGAGGGCGAAGTTGTCGTGCTGACAAGCGAACGCGATGCGCAGGTGCGGGCGCTGTTTCGGCTCGACAGGTTTCTCGACGCTTATCTTTATGTCAGCCGTTATGTTGATGCGCGTGTTCTCAATTCGGCGATGCAGGCGCATCGGGCCGCCAGTGAGTATGAGACGTTGGAGGGGCAGCGCGGCAGCATTCAGATAGCCTTTGCGCTGATCTATCTTGTGCTGGCGATGCTGGTTCTGCTGGCTGCTATCGCGCTTGGATTTTGGCTTGCCAACCGGCTGGTAGAGCCCATTGGCCGGTTAATGATTGCGGCTGAGCAGGTGCGTGCGGGCGATTTATCGGCGCGTGTAGATGACGCCTCAGGCAATGATGAGATCGGCGCGCTGAGCAGGGCCTTTAACAGAATGACCGGCCAATTGGAGGGGCAGCGTGGCGAACTGATTGGCGCCAATCTGCAACTGGACCGGCGGCGGCGCTTTACCGAAGCAATACTGGAGGGTGTGACATCCGGCGTTATCGGTCTTGATGAAGACGGCCGCGTTAATCTTGCCAACGGCGCGGCGCTGACGCTGCTTGGCAACCGGGCCGACGACATGATCGGCATAAATCTTGAAACGGCGGTGCCGGAGATGCGTTCGCTGATTGACGAAGCGCGGGCGCGCCCAGCCGGGCGCATTGTTGAAGGGGAGGTCACCCTTAACGCCGGCGGCGCAACCCGTAACCTGTTGCTGCGGGTGGCGAAGGTGGTGGAAGTATCGGTTCCGCTTCAAATAGAGAATCGCGCAACCCCCAGAAACAATGGCGGCGTGGACCGGGAACGATCTCATTTCGTTGTAACTTTTGATGATATTTCCGAACTGGTTTCGGCGCAGCGCACTGCCGCATGGGCAGATGTGGCGCGCCGCGTTGCGCACGAGATAAAAAACCCGCTTACGCCGATACTGCTTTCCGCTGAGCGGCTACGCAGAAAGTACACTGCGGAAATCGTCACCGATCCGGAGGTGTTCGCCCGTTGCACCGAGACAATTATACGGCAGGTGCGCGATATTGGCCGCCTGATTGATGAATTTTCCTCCTTTGCGCGGATGCCGGCGCCCATACTGCGCCTGCAAAACCTTATTGAAATCGCGCGCCAGGCTGTATTTCAGCTACAGCTAACGGCGCCTACGATTGCTATACGATATCAACATCCAGATACGCCCGTAAATATCATGTGCGACCGGGCGCAACTCACTCAGGCCATCGTCAATATTATTAAAAACGCTATTGAGGCGATTGATGCGAGAAAGCAAACGGATCCGCGTGAAGGAGTGATAGACGTGCGTATAGACGCGAGTGATGCACAATGCATTGAACTATCGGTGCGTGACAATGGATGTGGTTTACCCAAGGAAGTCAGGCATCGCCTGACCGAACCCTATGTTACGACTCGTGAAAAAGGAACCGGGCTGGGTCTGGCCATTGTCCGTAAAATTGCAGAAGACCATGGCGCGCGGATCACGCTAAATGACATGAGTGAGATCGCACCTGTCAAGTATGCAGGCGAAGGGGATGTGGGCACGGGCGGCGCCCTGGTTAGGCTAATATTTCCCTATCCGCCGGAGGCCAGTGGGCGCACTATGCCCGCTCGCGACGAATCAGGTATGAGTGCTAACATGAATTCACAGTTTTCTGACGCACAGGTTTCCGATGTCCCGTGACATATTAATCGTTGATGATGAAGCAGATATTCGTGAACTGATTTCCGGCATCCTTGAGGATGAAGGTTATCAACCGCGCAGCGCTGTGTGCTCTGACACGGCGTTGGCGGCGGTTGGCGCGCGGCGCCCTTCGCTGATTATTCTGGATATATGGCTGGAAGGTTCCAGATTGGATGGCTTGCAGCTTCTGGAGCGTATTCGCATAGACCATCCGCATCTGCCTGTGGTTGTTATTAGCGGCCATGGCAATATCGAAATCGCAGTGTCCGCGATCAAAAAGGGCGCCTATGACTTTATCGAAAAACCGCTACAGACCGATCATCTGTTGGTTACAATCGGTCGCGCCATTGAGGCGGCAAACCTTAAACGCGAAAATCGCGAGTTGCGCCTTGTCAGCGGCGGTGAAACAAAATTTATCGGTGAATCTTCCGCCGCCAATCACTTGCGCCAGACTATCACCAAGGTTGCGCCGACTGGCAGCAGGGTGTTGATCTCCGGCCCGGCGGGATCGGGGAAAGAACTGGTTGCGCGGCTGTTGCATGGCCAATCCGGGCGCGCCGAGGGCGCCTTTGTAATCGTCAATGCCGCCAACATGGCGCCAGAACGCATGGAGCTGGAATTGTTCGGCGCTGAAGCAAACAATGGCGGACCGCCCAAGGTTGGCCTGTTTGAACAGGCGCATAACGGCACGCTGTACATAGATGAAGTCGCTGAAATGCCGCTTGAGACTCAAGGAAAAATCCTCCGGGTGCTGGTCGATCAAAAGTTTGAACGCATTGGCGGCCGCACCCCCGTTCAAGTGGATGTGAGGGTTTTTTCGTCAACCTGCACGGATTTGCGCCAGAAGATTGCGCTGGGAGTATTCCGCGAGGATCTGTTTCATCGATTGAATGTGGTGCCGGTTCGGGTGCCTTCGCTGTCGGAACGGCGCGATGATATTCCCGCATTGGTTAAACATTTTATGCAGCGGCTTGCGGCGAGTTTGCGTGCGATCCCGCGTGAAATGGCGATGGACGCTATCGCCACAATGCAGACCTACGATTGGCCGGGTAACGTCCGTCAATTGCGCAATGTCGTTGAGCGATTGCTGATATTGGCGTCCGGCGCTGCGGATCAGCCGATTACCGCCGATATGCTGCCAATGGAAATGGGGGCGGCAACGCCTGAGCTGTTGCGCGTTGGCGGCGCCGGATCAAGTGAAAATGCGCTCTCACTGCCATTGCGTGAGGCGAGGGAATTATTCGAGCGCGATTATCTTATCGCTCAAATTGACCGGTTTGGCGGAAATATATCGCGCACGGCGTCTTTTATCGGCATGGAACGGTCTGCGTTACATCGAAAGCTGAAATCTCTTGGTGTGTTTGCGCACGCGAAGCATGAAGATGTGAACGCTTGAAGCGTTTGCGAAGCCTCGCTTCTTATTTGATGGAGAGTTCGCCAATTATGTCACGCGGTGTAACGTGAAAGTCATTGTTTGCGGCGCTGGACAGGTTGGCTTCAGCATTGCCAAGCAATTGGCGGCTGAACATATTGATGTGACAGTCATTGATCAGTCGGCTGAGCTTGTGCGCAAGATTGGCGAGTCTATTGATGTTCAGGCAATGACGGGCTATGCCTCGCATCCAAGTGTGCTTGAGCGCGCCGGTGCGTCCGATGCCGACATGATCATCGCAGTGACCCAGAATGATGAAGTAAACATGGTTGCCTGCCAGGTCGCCCATTCATTGTTCAACACACCGGTAAAAGTGGCGCGCATTCGTGCGCAAAACTATCTAAACCCACAATGGCTTGATCTGTTCAGCAGCAGCCACATGTCCATTGATGTAATTATTTCGCCCGAGATTGAGGTTGCCCGTTCGGTTATGCGCCGTCTGGAATTGCCGGGGGCCTTTGAGACGGTTCCATTTGTGGATGAACTGGTGCGGCTTGTTGGAGTTGGGCTGGAGGAAAATTGCCCGGTGGTTAACACGCCATTGCGGCAATTGACCGAGTTGTTTCCTGATCTTGGCATAGTGATTGTAGGCGTCGTGGCCAATGGCCGGTTGCGTGTCCCGCGCGGTGATGACCAAATGCAAATTGGCGACCAGGTATATTTTACCGCAGCGGCGGAAAATGTTCGAAGGGCGTTGCAAATTTTTGGCCACGAAGAGCAAGAGGCGCGGCGGATTATTATCCTTGGGGCCGGCAATATTGGTTTATTCGTCGCTCGTGAACTGGAGCAAAAATACCGCGGGGTGCGGGTTAAGCTGGTTGAATACCGTAAGGAGCGCGCGGAAGCAGCGGCGGATCAGTTGTTGAAAACAGTTGTCCTGCATGGCGATGCGCTGGATCTGGAAATTTTGCATGAGGCGAACGTCGAGGAAACCGAAACCGTGGTTGCCCTGACAGATGATGATGAGGTGAATATTCTTGCCTCGGTGCTGGCCAAGAAAGGTGGGTGTCAGCGCGCGATTGCGCTTATCAATAATCCTGGTTACTGGCCACTGATGCGTTCGCTTGGCATTGACGCCTTTATTGATCCGCGCGCAACAACCGTGTCAAAAATTTTACAGCATGTGCGGCGCGGCCGGATTCGCGGACTTTACAGCTTGTTTGAAGGCGCTGCCGAGGTTTTGGAAGCCGAGGCGCTGGAGACGGCGACACTGATTGGGATACCGCTGCGCGATGCAGCCATTCCGCGCGGCATTCAAATTGGCGCGGTAGTGCGGGATGGAAAAGTCATCATACCCCGTGGCGATACCGCAATACAGCCAGGCGATCGCGTGGTCATTTTCGCCCTGGCCGATATGGTGAAGAAAGTAGAAAAAATGTTCCGGGTTAGCCTTGAATATATCTAGAGCATGAGCTTCTATCCGGTCTAATCCGTAAACATGGGGTTAGCTTGACAGTCACCCAAAAAACGCTGATGGCGTGGAGGTTGCTCTAGTGAAATTGGGTGGAGTTCTTTACGCGCTAGGCTGGATGCTTGCCTTGCTGACATTGTTGATGTTCGCGCCAGCTATTACCGGTTTGCTGACCGGCGACATCGATAACGCCCTGGTGTTTTTTAATGCGGGCGTGTTGACGACATTTTTTGCGGGCGCCATGGTGTTTAGCCTGCGCGGCGCTGAACAGCGGCTTAACAAGCGCGGCGGCCTGTTATTGATCGTATTGATGTGGACGGTTTTACCGTTGTTCGCGGCGATTCCAATTTATTTTTCCGGCGTTGTGTTTACGCCGGAAAAAGCGCTGTTTGAAGCCGTTTCGGGATTGACAACGACAGGCGCAACTGTGCTCGGCCATCTTGACCGGCAGCCTGCGGCAATATTGCTGTGGCGGGCGATTATGCAATGGCTGGGTGGTCTTTATACCGTGGTGGCGGCAACTGCAATTATTGTCGCTCTGGGTGTAGGGGGGATGCAATTACAGTATACCTCCCTCCCGCATGGCGCAGGGCAAACTCTGTCCGGCCGCCTACGGCAAACCGGATCGGTTTTGCTTAGTGTGTATACGTTGCTTACCGCCATGTGTTTTGTGGCGCTATGGGTAGCAGGGCTGCCCATGTTTGATGCGTTATGCCATGCGCTTGCTACTGTATCGACTGGCGGTTTTAGCACGCGGGATGGCTCGCTCGGCGAATTCAATCTGCCTTGGGCGGAATTTGTCGCGATGATATTCATGGTGCTTGGCGCGATGAATATCACCTTGCACTGGTCGGCGGTAAATGGGCGATGGCGTCATTACCGTCTGGATCCAGAGGTTCGATATCTTAGCTTGACTTTGTTGCTGGTCATACTCTGTGTGAGCCTGGCGCTGCTCGCCAGCAAGCCGGAATTCAACGCTGCATCGTTACGCTGGGCGTTATTCAATAGTGTCTCGTTCTCCACGAACACAGGATTTTGGACGGGGGAAATAGCTGACGCGCCAGGCTTGGCTGCGCTGGTGCTGCTTGGCGCACTCGCGATTGGCGGAGGCGCAGGATCGGCCAGCGGCGGGTTCAAACTGATGCGTGTCGGGCTGGTGTTGAAACAGGGCGCCTTAGAAGTTTCGCAACTACTTTATCCAAGCCAAATTTTACGGCTGCGTTATGGAAAAATTCCGGTGAATGAAGATCAGATTGCGACAGTTTGGGTGGTGTTTGTATTGTTCTGTTTCCTCGCTGTAAGCATGATTTTACTGTTAAGCCTGACGGGACCTGGCTTTGAGCAATCCATGGCGCTGGCTTTTACGGCAATTAGTAATTGCGGGCAGGGGGCAGCGATGTTCTTTGCAGAGACGGCAAATCCGTATATTGGCTTGTCCGATTCAAGCCGGACTGTGGCGATGCTTGGGATGCTGATGGGGCGCATGGAGGTGCTGACAGTGTTAACATTGTTAAACCCAGCTTTTTGGCGCGGCTGAATGATGCTTAATCTCACTACAGCCCCAATCAGATGAGCCGTATTGCTTATGTTAATGGAAGCTATCTGCCGCATTCACTGGCGCGTGTGCATGTGGAGGATAGAGGGTTTCAATTTTCTGATGGCGTTTATGAAGTGATTCCGGTTTATGAAGGCCGCTTGATCAATTTAGAGTGGCACATGCAACGGCTGAAACATTCGCTGCATGAAATGCGCATTGGCTGGCCGGTGACGCCGAAGGTGCTGCATGCGATTTTAGAACAGCTTCTACAGCGCAACCGGATTGATGACGGGGGTATGATTTATTTGCAGATCACGCGCGGCGTTGCGCCGCGCAATCATGCGTTTCCGCTGATGAAACGGAAACCAACACTTGTGCTGACAGCGCGGCGGATGGATATGGCTGCCCGCGCCGCAGTGGCGGCAACAGGGGTTCAGGTGATCAGCCTGATCGATACGCGCTGGGCGCGGCGTGATATCAAAACCGTATCACTGCTGCCAAACATTCTGGCCAAGCAAAAGGCGGCCGAGGCCGGCGCTGCCGAGGCGTTGTTCGTGTCGGAAGATGGCCCGGATGGCTATGTAACAGAAGGGGCGTCATCCAGTTTCTGGATTGTGGACAAGGCGGGCGTTCTGCTTACCCACCCGCTAGGGCATGAGATACTGCCTGGCGTGACTCGCCGTGCGGTGCTGGCGCTGGCCCAGGAAATGGGTGTGAAAACGCTAGAGCGAAGGTTTACACTGGCCGAGGCGAAGGCGGCGGCGGAGGCGTTTTTAACCAGCGCGATGAATTTTGTCATGCCGGTAACTAAAATTGATGCCCAAATAATAGCCAATGGCTCGCCTGGCGCCATTTCTCTGGCCTTAAGACGAGCCTATATAGCGAAACTGCAACAAAAGTGACGGCAATCAATTATTTTTTCGCACATGCAACATAATATGGGTATAGCATTGTTTATAAGGGGTAAATGAGCGGGCCAGTTTGTTTGTGTTGGTGTGCCTTCCGCTTAATCCGAATAACCAAAAATGGGGACATTGCACATGTCATCTGAAAAGTCCCAGAACTTGCAGGACGTATTTCTCAATGCTGTCCGCAAAAGCAAAACACCGCTTACTATTTTTCTTGTGAATGGCGTTAAGTTACAGGGCATCATTACCTGGTTCGATAATTTCAGCGTTTTGCTGCGCCGCGATTCCCAGGTGCAACTAGTCTATAAACACGCCATATCAACCATTATGCCGTCAGGTCCAGTTAAGCTGTTTGAGGGCACACAAGACCCGGAGGCGGTAAGCCGCTGATAAACCCTAGCCCTAATGGCAGCCGGGATCAGGCTATTGGCGGCGGCTCTAGCCGCGCGCTGGTGTTGCATCCATATTTTAAATCCTCCGATGTAGCGCCCCCTAAAGGGCGCACGCCCCAGTCACGCTTGGATGAGGCGGTAAGGCTTGCCGCCGCTATTCAGCTAGATGTCGTTCTCAAAATGGCGGTGTCAATTGGCAAGCCGCAACCATCGCGCCTGTTCGGTTCCGGCAAGGTTGAGGAGCTGGGCGAACTGATTGCGCTTCATGCTCCCGCTGTGGTGATCGTAGATGGCCCGCTGACGCCGGTGCAGCAGCGCAATCTGGAACGCGCCTGGAAGGTAAAGGTGATTGACCGCACAGGGTTGATTCTGGAAATTTTTGGCGCGCGCGCCCAAACGCGGGAAGGGCGCTTACAGGTCGAACTGGCGCATCTGAATTATCAGCGCAGCCGTCTGGTGCGGTCCTGGACCCACCTGGAGCGGCAGCGCGGCGGCATGGGGTTTTTGGGCGGTCCTGGGGAAACCCAGATCGAATCTGACCGGCGGCTGATTTCCGAACGCATCGCCAAGCTTACCCGTGAGCTTGATCAGGTGAAGCGCACCCGTGAAGCGCACCGCAAAGGCCGCCGCAAGACGCCGTTTCCGATTGTCGCCTTCGTCGGCTACACCAATGCCGGCAAATCGACCCTGTTTAACCGCATAACCAATGCGCACGTCTATGCGGATGATCTGCTGTTCGCAACGCTGGACCCGACTATGCGCGGCGTTGAATTGCCGGATGGGCGGCGCGCCATCTTTTCCGATACGGTCGGCTTTATATCCGATTTGCCGGCGCATTTGATCGCCGCCTTCCGCGCCACCCTGGAAGAAGTGCTGGAAGCCGACTTGATACTGCATGTGCGCGATATTTCGCATCCGGAATCTGAGGCGCAAAAACAGGACGTGTTGCAGGTGCTTGAAGATTTGGGCCTGCCGGAAGAGCGGCGCGAAACAATGATTGAGGTATTGAACAAGATCGATCTGCTGGATAC
Source organism: uncultured Alphaproteobacteria bacterium (assembly GCA_947085465.1). Classification (GTDB taxonomy): domain Bacteria; phylum Pseudomonadota; class Alphaproteobacteria; order UBA11222; family UBA11222; genus CAMTWQ01. Next base: position 1,463 of record CAMTWQ010000065.1, on the reverse strand, counting down.
AGAGCAGCAGGATGAAGTGCGCAACGGCTGTATACGCGCGCCCAATCTTGCGCCGGTGTCGGCGGTAACCGGGGAAGGGTGCGCGGCGTTGCTGGATAGTATCGCCAAACGCCTGTCAGCGGGACGTTCAGTGGTGCACTTGCGGCTTGCCTCTGGCGATGGCGCCAATCTCGCCTGGCTACACCGCCACGCGGATGTGCTTGATCTGCGCCACGATGATCAGGGTGCGGCATATATATGCGCTGCAATTGATCCCGAAGACCTGGCGCGGTTTCACAAAAGGGTGGCGGCGGAGTAGGGCAGGTCTATGATTTGCCTTGCGCTAACCGCCAGGCCAACGCCTCCATCCGGTCAGATCCAAAGAACACCTCGCCGCCGGTGATGAAAGTGGGCACTCCAAATATCCCCTTGCCAAAGGCGGCGGTACTTAGCTCAGCCAGACACTGCTTGGCATTCCCGGTTAGCGCGGCGCGGACAAAGCCAGCACCATCTTTGCTAAGCTCAGAGGCGCAGGCAGCAAGCACCGCGGGCTCAGTAATGTCCTGTTGCTCGACCCAAAGCGCCTGAAACAGCTTTTCGCGAAATGCCGCCTCGCCTGGCATGCCCTGCGCCGCGAGGGCCACCAGCATCGCGTTTTCACTGTTCAGGCTGACCGGTTGCCTAAGCGTCAGGTTGCGCAGCGCCGCACCCCGCGCTACATCTGCGAGCAGATAACGCCGTTTCACCGGATGCAAAGGGTCAACATATTCAGCCCACGGATCGCGCCCGGCTTGCAAGTTGAGCAGGACAAAGATGGAGACCGGCCGCCAGATTGCCGCGCCTCCAACCCGGCGTTCAAACGCCGACATTTCCATGGCGGCAAAATACGCAAAAGGCGAGCGGAAGTCGTAATAGCACTCAAATACAGCCATAGGCGAAGTCCTTATTGGGGTGGTTTTTTCGTAACCGCCTCGGCCATAAGATCGGCGAGGGCGTCCGCATCCTGGCCGCAAAGCGCGCGAAGCGCCGCGATCACTGCCTGCCGGTCAACGTGCTGACGGTTCTGACTCAGTTTCCATTTCCCCTGAAGCCGGGTGATGGGTATTTCAAATGCGGCGATACCGCGCCGCATACCGGCTAGAAACTTTTTGTCCACGCTTTGCATGGTCCAGGGCTGATCCGCACCCGCTTCCTCGCGCACAGTCAGCCGTACAAGCATTGCCTCAATCGCGTCTGCATCCTCGATTAGCCGTGGTGCGCCATACGCATGCACAACCACATAATTCCAGCTAGGCACGGCAGGACCATTTACATACCAGCGCGGCGAAACATAGGCGTGTGGTCCTTGAAAGATAATCAAACTGTCTGCCGCGGCCTCGGCAAACGCCCGCCAGAGCCTTTCCCGGTCAGGTTAAACCAACCTGACCGGATAAGAAAGGCTCTAAGTGAATGTGTTAGACCATTTTTATCCTGACCGGATTGAT
>CAMTWQ010000064.1:0-2424 GCA_947085465.1 uncultured Alphaproteobacteria bacterium | reverse complement strand
TGACCGATGGCAGCAGGGTCATGGTGCCAACCGTACCTGTATGCCCGCCGCCGTCATAGCCCTGCGCAATGATCGCGTCCACCCCGCTGGCCGCCAGCCGCACCGCGTTTTTCGTGCTGCCGGTTAAACTCAGCACCTTCATCCCCGCCGCATGGCATTCCGGCACGATCGGGCCGGGATTGCCGAGACCGCTGACCAGGATCGGCACCTTTTCATTGAACACCACTTCGATCAGCGCCTGGGTGTCGCTGCTGAACATTTGCGCGCTTTTGCCGCCTGCCGTGGCGAACAGCAGATCGACCGCGAACGGCTTATCCGTGAGGCTGCGCACAATGGCGATTTCCGCCGCCAGCTCCTTTGGGCTCATGGTGCCGGCGCCAATGCAGCCAAGCCCGCCCGCCGCCGACACCGCGCCCGCCAGCGGCCCGCGCGCCACAAACCCCATGCCCGCCTGCAGCACCGGATATTCAATCCCAAGCATGTCGCAAAGCGGTGTTTTCAGCGCCGGATGGTACATGGCAAGTCTCCTTTATTCTTGAGTTTTCGTTTTGTTGCGCGCAACACCCAGCCGGAAAATCTGCGGATCTCCGGTGGTCCAGGTGATGGTCAGGCTATAGCGCCGGATTTTCCACCCCCCGGCCAGGCGCAGCATGTCGTACAGATAATAGCCGCCGATCAGATAGTGGATGTCAGGCCACCCCGCCGCGCCGCGCAACACATGTTGCGCTTGCAAATACGAGCGGCTGCGGGCGGTGTCCGCATCAATCGCATGCACATGATTGGTGATGATATGCTGGGTGGCGTCCAGCGCCTCGATGGTGCGGCGGATAAGCCCGGTCCAGTTATCGCCGCCGGTGACAATATTGCCCGGCGTCATGGCGGCGAAATCCGCCTCCACATCATCAGTGAAACAGGTTCGCAGCAAATCCCAGTCGCGCGTATCGATGGCGGTGGCGTAATTATGAAACACGTCGCTGATGGCGGCGCGATCCAACAGGGTTTGCGTGGTGATGCCGCTCATGCTTCCCCCTTCAAGTTATTCATGCCAGTATAGAATGAAACGGCGCAGCTTACCAGTGCGGCCTCGAAAGCAGGAGAATGCCATGACGGCGCAGATCGGCTTTTATTTCGATATGGTCAGCCCGTTCAGCTATCTGGCGCATCTCAAGTTACCGGCGCTGGCAGCCCGCTATGGCTATGCGCTCGCCTATCATCCGATGGAAATTGCCGCAGCGAAAACCGCGGCCGGAAATTACGGCCCGCCCAATCGTGAAGTGCCGGCCAAGATGAAGGTTCTGGTGCAGGATCTGGGCCGCTGGGCGGCGCGCTATCAGGCGCCGCTGGTGCTGCCGAAAAATTTCGATTGCGGGCGCTGGAATATCGCCGCGCTGTTCGCCTGTTCCCAGGAGGATAAGGTGGCGTCCTTTGTCAGCGAAGCCTGGGCGCGAATTTATGGCAGGGGCATTGATCCAACCGATAATACTGAGCTCCGCGCCGCCGCAACCGCCAGCGGCCTGGATGCGGATGCGATGACCGCCTATGCCGATTCCGCGCGCGGGCGCGCCGATTTCAGCGCAGCCTGTAACGCGGCGCACGGGCGCGGCGTGTTTGGCGCGCCGGTGATGATCATCGGCGATCAGCTCTGGTGGGGCAATGACCGGCTGGATTTCCTGGAGGAATATCTTGCCGCGCATCCGCAATAAGCCGCAGCCTGATTACTCGCGCGGCCAGTCGGGGCGCGGAATGTGCTGATGCGCCTCGCGCAGCGCGGCGCCCCACTGGTCGCACACCTTGCGGAAATATGTGTCGTCCTCCTTGATATGGCGGCGGATGTCAACGCACAGCGCATCGCGTTTATACACCAGCAGATCAAGCGGTGGGCCGACCGACAGATTGCTGCGCAAGGTTGAATCCATCGAAACAATCACCAGCTTTACCGCGTCGTACAAATGCATGTCGTACTTCACCGCGCGATCAAGAATTGGCTTGCCGTATTTGTGCTCGCCCAGTTGCATGAATGGCGTGTGTTCAGTCGCCTCGATATAATTGCCGGCGGCGTAGATCTGATACAGGCGCAACTGACGGCCCTTGATCTGGCCCCCCATCATCAGCCCCACTTCAAAGCCAATGCCATGCTGCTTCAGCGCCGGCCCCTCCACGCTATAAACCTGGCGCACGGCTTCACTAACCAGTTGCGCGGCGCGCGACATGCCCGGCACCGTGTAAAGGCTCTCCGTCTTGCCGCTCTGGGCGCTTTCAAAGCCATCCGTCAGCAGGTTCACCACGGCCTGCGAGATCGCCAGATTGCCGGAGGTCAGAACGGAAATCACCCGTTCACCGGGCTTTTCGAACACATGCATTTTGACAACGGTGCGGATATTGTCGACGCCCGCGTTGGTGCGGGTGTCGGACAGCATCACCATG
>CAMTWQ010000063.1:0-3596 GCA_947085465.1 uncultured Alphaproteobacteria bacterium | reverse complement strand
TCCGGGGTGAGCGGGAAGTAGCAATCTATCGCCACCGCGTCGATATTGGCGTCCGACCACAGCGGATCAAGATTATACCAGCCGTTCACCGAATGATATTCGCTCCAGTCGCCGCCATACATCACCTTGACGCCCGCGCCGACAGCAGCCTTCACCGTGGCGGCGAGGCTTTTCAGCTGCGTCACCGCCGGAAACACGCCGGTGGGGTTCATATATTGCGTCAGGCCGATCAGCTCGGAGCCAATCATGAAAGCATCGATATTATTTTTCAACAGCACGCCGCCCACGCTCAGATTGGCGTAGTGCGCAATGAAGGCGTTGTAGCCATTGGCGCGGGTGAAGAAACTATTCGCCACGGTCACGCTGGCGGGCGTGATTCTGCCGCGCCAGGGTTTTGCTTGCGGGGTGATGGTGTCCACCTGCAGCATCGGGTTGAACATCACCTTGTAGCCGCGCGCCTTCAGTTCCTGACACAGACGTATGATGCTCTTGTCGGTCGGCGTGCCGCCATAGGTGGGCGATCCATCCGGAAAGAACAAAATCTGGTGCGCGGTGGCGCGGGTAAAACTTCCCACCGCCCAGTCATCGGGCGCGACCCGCACGCCCTGGCCGTCAAACTCCACCCCCGGCTTGATCACGCATAGGGCGGGATCAACCGAATCGGCAAACCAGTTCACCACCACCGACACCCATTCTATATTGGGCAGCGTGGCTTTCAGATTATCCAGCGCCGCCAGCAGATCGGCTTTATTGTTGAGATTGTTCTGATTGAGTTTGACGGTCTTGCCGCCCTGAATAAAATTCCCCGCCGCATCCTGCTGGCCGCTGGTTTTTTCCTGCACCACCGTGTCATAGACATATTCGCCCGCGCCTGGGATGAGGGTGATGTCGGTGATCTTGTCTTCCAGGTCATAGGGCTTTTTCAGCGTGCGCCGCACCTCGAACGTAAAATTCGGAATGCGGTTGCCGAAATCCCCGAGCGGAAAATCCATAATCACCACATAGGCCATGCCGCGATAGGCGGGGGTTTGCCCAACCGGCGCGAACGACGCCATGAACGTGTCCGGCAATTGATCTTCGCTTCCTAGATAAAGCGAATAACCGCCAGCGGTTAATTCCAGCGGCTTGCTGTCCGCCCAGACGCGCACCAGTTCGGTAATCGGCCCTTCGCAGATCGCCACCGCCAGCGAAGCCGTATAGGTGTAATTGGTGGTAGTGGTTTGCACGCCGCCCCCGCCGCCGCCCTTGCCGCCGCCCGACGATTGCGTGGTGGTGGTCACATGTTCCTCAATCGGGCGCGACCAGATAACGTTTCCGGCGATGCGGGCGTTGCCATACACGAGCGGAATGGCCTTGCCGTAGGTGGAAGCCTGCACCATCAGCTCGGTCAGGCGCGAGCCTTCCTGATTGATGCGCGCCTTGCCGCCAAAGATCGAGCGGTCCACAAATCCGCCCAGATAGCCGCCCGCGCCAGCGGCAAGCGCCGCCAGAAAGGTTCCCGCGCCGAAGGATGACGCCGCCGAGCCTGCGGCAGCTGCGAGAACTATTGCCGCCATCGGAACACCTTTACCAGCCGTTGTTTCCAGTCGTCATCGAGCCGGTGCTCCACCACGCGGCGCGCCTGGGCGTAGCAATGGATCATTCCAAGCGTGTTTTCATAATCCGTGAGAAACGCCAGGTGCTGCGGATTATCGCGCACGGTGAACAGCGCCAGGTCGCCGGGCTGGGCTTGGGCAAGCGGCGCTTCATCCAGCAAGGCGGTGAGCTTCAGCAATAGATACGCGCCGTCCGGCTCTTTGGAATAGGTCACCTCGTCATAGCCCGCGAGCGGCTGGCCGCGACTGTCCACCAAGCCCAATTCATCCACCACGCCGATGATCAGGCCGAGGCAATCACAGCCTTTGCCTTTCAGCCGCGCCTGGTGGTGAAACGGCGTGCCGAGCCAGGTTCTTGCCTGGGTAACAATTTGATCTTGCGTGTGTTTCATGACTGTGCCATTGGAGTAGTGATAAAGCTTGCGCAAAGTGAGCCATTGGAGTAGCGTGCATGAGTGGGCAAACCATCAGCGTTCTGCGGCTTGAAATCTTCAGTAAACGCGCCAAGAAGCTCTTTACTGAGGCTGAAATCGAGGCATTGGCCGCGTATCTGGCGCAATATCCCGCCAAGGGAGACGTCATTCCCGGCACCGGCGGGTTGCGTAAACTGCGCTGGTCGCTGGCAGGCAGAGGCAAACGTGGCGGCAGCCGGGTGATTTATTACTACCATCGCCCCGAAAGCCTTGTCTTGCTACTATCCGCCTATGCCAAAAGTCAGCGGGAAGATATGGACGCGGCGGAGAAGAAGGCGCTAAAGGCGGCGATAGAGCAGTATTTTAAGGAGTAAAAATGATGGCAACGAAAACGGCGGCAAAATCCAAGAAGCGCATGAGCCCGCTCGCTCGTGACATCGTGGCCGGTCTTAAGGAATATGGAGCCTATAAACGCGGCGAGAAAACAGGCGTCAAAATTTATACCTTTCCCAAAGTTCCCGAAGACGTTGATGTGAAGGCCATTCGCAACAAACTCGGCATGACGCAGGAGCAATTCACCACTTTCGGCTTTTCCCTAAGCGCTATCCGGCACTGGGAAGCCCGCCGCCGTATGCCCGAAGGCCCCGCGCGTGCGCTGCTTAAGGTCATCGAGCGTGATCCCGGTGTTGTCCTCGAAGCATTGCATCATTAACTCCTCTGCAAATCATTGGCCGTGGCGGCGGTGGCGAGCAGCCTGTCCATGCCGGGAACATAGGGCTCGCCACGGAAGTTGACGGCGTTGTTGAATTTGGCCACACAGGCGTCGAGGGTTTTATCGCAGCCAGCAATGGCGTTAAACGTGTCACCCGCCGTGATGCTGTTAGGCATCGGCAGCACCAGCGTGAACTGCGTGTTGGAAAATTCCTTGATCTCCATGCGCCGCCCGGCGTTCGCACCGGTGAGCCATTGCACTTCCCCGCCGGAGAAATACCCCGCCGCCTGCGTCATGGCATTGCTGCTGAAGTTCTGACGGCTGGCTGCGCTGTTCACCGCGCCGCCGAAGGTGTAGCTGGCGAGGTTCGCCTTGCAGCGCCCATCGCCGAACACGGCGCGGCAAGTTGGCGTGTAAAGCCCGACAATGTTCTGGCTCAGTTTCTGCGCCAGACCGCGCACTTCGGCGATGAACTGGCCGTTCTTCAACGTCACTTCGCCGAGCCAGCCGCGCCGGTGAGTGATTGAGCCTTGGCTTAAATCCGTGACATTGACCATGAAGATTTCAATTTCGGCGAAGTCGTATTTGCCCGCCATGATGTCCGCCTCGGTGATCGAAGCCGCATCGAGGATGCCTGCCACGTCCAGATTATCGACCGAGAACTTGTCCGTGGTTTCCACGCTGGTGGGGGAAAACCCGGTTGCGGCCTTATACAACTGGCTGGCAATGGTCAGATCGGACGTGTGATCGGTGAACCCCATCACCGCGCCGCTTACCAGCGTCAGCTTCCAGCACACCGCCAGGCTGGTGACTTCGCCCGCCAGATGCGCCGCCATATTGCTTGAAGCGGTTCTCACAGGCGCAACTCCACAATCG
>CAMTWQ010000062.1:0-7875 GCA_947085465.1 uncultured Alphaproteobacteria bacterium | reverse complement strand
GAACTTGATATTGCCGGATTACACGCGCTTGGCGACCGGCTGTCGCGCCCGAGCGCCGAGGCCGCGTATAACACTATGACAGCGATGCTCTGCGATTGGATCGCCAGCATGATTCGCAATGGCGCAGCATCGCGCCAGGCAACTGGCTTCATACCAGGCGAGGCGGCGCTGATGAACCGGCTATTCATGAGCGCCAGTCTTGATCATTGGATACAGGTGTGGGAAAACATCACCATCCTGCTTGATCGCGCCGCCAGAGTTAATTTAAGCCGCAAGCAGGTAATTTTAAATATTTTTTCGAGCCTGGCGGAGACGGCCAAAGGCCATTGATCCAGGCTTTACGGACACCCAATGACGACGGCGAAGCACTTCTATATCACGACGGCGATATCCTATCCCAATGGGCCGCCGCATATCGGTCACGCTTATGAAGCGATTGCAACCGACGTTTTGGCGCGCTTCAAGCGGCTGGACGGTTTTGAGGTCATGTTTTTGACCGGCACGGATGAATATGGCCAGAAGATGGAACAGACCGCCCGCAAGGAGGGGATTACGCCTGCTGAACTTGCCGATCGCAACACGCCGCGTTTCCGCGAAATGGTGCAATTGTTGAATTGCAGCAATGATGATTTTATCGGCACGCGCGAGCCGCGCCACCATAAGGCCATGAGCCATTTGTGGCGGGAAATGGCGGCCAAGGGGCATATTTATCTGGGCAAATACGCCGGCTGGTATTCGGTGCGCGACGAGGCGTTTTATGGCGAGGATGAAGTAACCGAAGCGGCGGACGGCGCGAAGCTTGCGCCCACCGGCACGCCCGTAACCTGGGTGGAGGAGGAAAGTTATTTCTTCCGCCTGTCGGCGTTTGGGGTGGCGCTGCTTTCTTATTACGATGCGAACCCGGAATTTATTCTGCCGCTGACGCGCCGCAATGAGGTGGTGAGCTTCGTGCGGTCCGGATTAAGGGATCTATCCATCTCGCGCACCAGTTTTGATTGGGGCATTCCGGTGCCCGATGACACCAAGCATGTGATGTATGTGTGGCTCGATGCGCTGAGCAATTACATTTCCGCCATCGGTTATCCGGATGGCGAGAAGTTTCAGAAATTCTGGCCAGCCGACGTGCACATTATCGGCAAGGATATTGTGCGCTTTCACGCTATCTATTGGCCGGCGTTTTTGATGTCCGCCGGTGTGCCGCTGCCAAAGCGGGTGTTTGGGCACGGGTTTTTGCAAAGCCAGGGTGAGAAAATGTCGAAATCGCTTGGCAATGTGGTTAGCCCGCTGGACCTGGTGGACCGCTATGGCTTGGATCAGGTGCGGTATTTTTTAATGCGCGAAGTGCCGTTTGGCGGCGATGGAAATTATTCGCATGAATCATTGGTCAATCGCACCAATGCGGATCTGGCGAATGATCTGGGCAATCTGGCGCAGCGCTCGCTGTCAATGATTGCAAAAAATTGCGCAGGCGCCATACCCGCGCCCGGTAAATTCTCCGCTGCCGATCAGGCTTTGCTAAACGATGCGGACGCCATGCTGGAGAAAACGCGCGCGCACATGGATGTGCAGGCGATACATCTGGCGCTTGGCGAAGTGTGGAAACTGGTGGCGGACGCCAACCGCTATTTTGCCGAACAACAGCCATGGGCGCTGGCGAAAACCGATCCTGCGCGCATGCATACAGTGCTATACGTGACGGCAGAGGTGTTGCGGCAGATATCCATTCTCGCGCAACCGGTGATACCGCAAAGCGCTGCGCTGTTGCTTGATCAATTGGCCATAGCAGCGGACGCGCGCGATTTCGCAGCCCTTGGCGCATCACACCGCTTGGGTGCGGGCACGCCATTGCCGCCGCCATCTGGCGTTTTTCCGCGCTATGTAGATGCTGAAGAAGCGCCCGCCAAAGGGAAAAAGGGTAGATAGCGCCCCATGCTGATAGACAGTCATTGTCATCTGGATTTTCCCGATTTTGCGGCTGACATGGACGCGGTCGTGCGCCGCGCCGGCAGTGCCGGCATTGGGATGATGCTGACTATCTGTACACGGATCAGTGAGTTTGAGCGTATCCGTGACGCCGCCATCAAGTTTGATCATATTTATTGCTCCATTGGCATTCATCCTCATGAAGCGGACAATGAACCGTCTGTTGACGCCGCGCGCATTGCCGCACTGACGGCGCATCCAAAAGTAATCGGTATTGGCGAAACGGGACTTGATTATTTTTATGAGCATAGTTCACGGGGGGCTCAACAAACATCATTCCGCGCGCATATTGCGGCCGCGCGCCAAACCGGCCTGCCGCTGATTGTGCATTCGCGTGACGCAGATAGCGACATGATCGAAATCCTGAAGGATGAGGCGGGGAAGGGGGCCTTTCCCGGCGTCATCCATTGCTTTACCGCTGGGCCGGAATTGGCCAGCAAAGCGCTTGATCTGGGGCTGTATATTTCCCTGTCGGGAATTGTAACATTCAGGAACGCCAAGGAACTTCGAGAAACAGCGCGCATGATTCCCAGCGACCGGTTGTTGGTTGAAACCGACGCGCCATTTTTGGCGCCAATGCCGCATAGGGGAAAACGTAACGAGCCGGCCTTTGTGGCCGACACCGCGCGTTATTTGGCGGAGTTTTTCGGTGAGGAGTTTGATTCGTTGGCGCGCCGCACCACGGATAATTTCTTTACTCTATTCAGGAAAGCGAATCGCGCAAATGCCCGCACATAAGGTCACAATATTAGGCAGCGGCTCCTCTGGCGGGGTGCCGCGCATCGGCGGCGATTGGGGCGCATGCGACCCGTTTGAGCCGCGCAACCGGCGGCTGCGCTGTTCGATTTTGGCGCAGCGTGGCGGCACCAATATGCTGATTGACACCTCACCCGACATGCGCGAGCAATTGCTGGCGGCGCAGGTCAGCCATCTGCATGGCGTGCTGTATACCCATTCCCATGCGGATCAGGCGAACGGCATCGATGATCTGCGCATGGTGGTGATGAACATGCGCAAGCGCGTTAATGTGTATGCGGATGAAATTACTTTTGAGGAATTGAATGCGCGCTTTGGCTATTGTTTCTCTCAGCCCGAAGGCAGCTCATATCCCGCCATCCTGAATGGACATCTGATCAAGGGTTCGGCGCGCGTCGAAGGTCCGGGCGGGGCGATTGAGGCCACGCCGTTCGAGGTCGATCATGGCGGCTCGCATTGCGTTGGCTTTCGGTTTGGCAATTTCGCCTATACGCCCGATGTGGTGGGCTTATCGGAAGAAGCCTTCACAGCGATCAGCGGCGCGCACTGCTGGATTGTGGATGCGCTGCGCTATACGCCGCACCCGACGCACACGCATCTGGCGCGCACGCTGGAATGGATCGCCCGCGTCAGGCCAAAGCTCGCCGTGCTGACCAATCTGCATATCGACATGGACTACCAGACCCTGCTGCGCGAACTGCCCCAGGGCGTCGTTCCCGCCTATGACGGCATGGTGCTGGAGTTTTAGGGCGGATCGCGCTATTCACACACGCATTTTTCCGGCCCCCTCACCCCGGCCCTCTCCCCGAGGGGAGAGGGGGAAGAGAGCGCTGCCATTTCGAGGCAGCCCCCTCTGATTTGGAGGGGGAGAGGCAATGCCAAACAAAAATTCTCCCTCTCCCCTTTGGGGAGAGGGCCGGGGTGAGGGGGGGCTAATATTTATCCCCCCTTAAACGTACGTGCTGCCCTTCATGCCCGTGGTCAGGTCCTGGCGCAGTTTCACATTGACCAGCGCCGGTTTGCCCGAGGCGAAGGCGCGCGCCAGCGCCGGGCGGATTTCTTCAGGGCGTTCGCAATATTCGCCATGCCCGCCCAACGCCTCGACGACCTTGTCATAGCGGGTGTAGTTAAGCGTCGTCGCGATCATCCGGTTGGCGCCATAGGTGCTGGCCTGCGGGCGCGCCATCTGGCCCCAGGCGGCGTCATTGCCCATGATGCCGACGATGGGCAGATTGAAGCGCACGGCGGTGTCATATTCAAAGCCATTGAGGCCGAATGAACCGTCGCCGTAAATGATCAGCACACGCTTATCGGGCTTTGACGCCTGCGCCGCGAGCGCAAACGGCATGCCGACGCCAAGCGTGCCAAGCGGGCCTGGATCCATCCAGCCGTTTTCGCCTGGAATGGGCAGCACCTTGGAGGCCTGCGCGACAATGTCGCCGCCATCGCCGATCAGGATCACCTCCTTGTCATAGCTAGCAAGGAAATCACGCACCTCGCGGCACATGCGCAGCGGATCGACAGGGCTTTCATCGGAATTCAGGCCACGTTCGTTTTCCGCCTCCAGTTTCGCCTCGATGGGCTTTAATTCTTCCAGCCAGCCGGAGAAATTAAGCGTCAGTTTTTCCTGGTCCATCATTTTGACCATGGAGGAAAATGAAGAGCCGACATTGCCGACAATACCCACATCCGCCGAACGGTTGGTGCCGATCAGCGTGTTCTCAATATCAAGCTGGATGATTTTTGCGGTGGCCGGGATCGATTTACCGAAACTTAACCGGAAATCCAGCAGCACGCCGGCGCAGATGAACACGTCGCAATTCTTCATGGCGTCCTTGCGCGAGCGGTTCAGCAGATAGTTGGAGCCGGGCGGCACCGTGCCGCGCCCCATGCCATTGACATAGGTGGGGATGTTGGTGCGGGCGAGGAAGTCATTCAGCGGGCCGGAGGCGTTCGACCATTTGACGCTGGTGCCGGCCATCAGCACCGGGCGTTTCGCCTTGGAAAGAATCTCCAGCGCCTCCCTGACGGCGCCCTCATCGGGCAGCGCTTGCGGGGCGGGGCGGAATTTCGGGAACCGCACGGACTCAAAGCTGTCCACCCGGCCCATCAGCACGTCCATGGGAATTTCCAGGAACGACGGGCCAGGATTTCCAGATATCGCATGGCGCACGCCCATTTCGATATAATCGGGAATGCGCTTGGTGTCATAACAGCTATCCGCCCATTTGGTGATCGGCCGCATGACGCCCACATGGTCCATTTCCTGGAGGGAGCCTTTGCGGGCGGCGCTGAACGGGCCTTGGCCGCCAATTACCAAAATCGGGGAATTGGCGCGCCAGGCGTTGGCGACACCGGTCACCCCATCGGTCACGCCGGGGCCTGCGGTCAGAACAGCGCAGCCGATGCTGCCGGGATTAAGCCTGCTCCAGGCGTCGGCCGCATGCACTGCCGCCTGCTCGTGGCGCACATCAATGACTGGAATGCCTTCGTCCATGCAGCCGTCATAAATCGCCATTACGTGGCCGCCGCACAGGGTGAATACGCATTCAACCCCCGCCATCTTTAGCGCCCGCGCCGCAAGTTTGCCGCCGTGTATTACTGACATGCGTTTCTTCCCCGTTTATGGTTATCTGCTTGACGCTTACAATAGAGGCCGCGCAAGGGACAATGCAATCCTATTCGCCGCGCTAAAATCAGAGGAGAAACCAATGTTGCTTGATAGGAACCAGTGCTGTCTGATCGTGGTGGATATTCAGGAACGGCTAGCTCCCGCCATGTTTGATGGCGGGACTGAGGCGATCCACAATGCCGGTATTCTGATGCAGGCGGCAAAACGCCTGAATGTGCCAACACTCGTATCAGAGCAATATCCGCGTGGACTTGGGCGTACAGTGCCGCAATTAGCGGAATTCATGCCCGCCGATGGGCCGGTGGAGAAGCTGGAGTTCGCCTGTCCAGGCAATGACGGGTTTGCGATTCGCTTTAATGCATTAAATAAAAAACAGGCCGTAATAGCTGGTATGGAAGCGCATATTTGTGTTTTGCAAACAGCCATTAAGCTATCAGGCCAGGGAATTCGCGTTTTCGTCGCAGCCGACGCTGTAGCCTCACGCAAAAAGTCCAGCATGGATCACGCCTTTGCGCGGATTGAGGATGCGGGCGGCTCGATCATCACCACTGAAATGGCGGTGTTCGAATGGCTGGAACGCGCCGGTAGTGACGATTTCAAGGCATTATCCAAGCTGATTCAGTGAGCGGAGGGGTTTTCTTATTATTTCTAACTTATTTTATTATAAATAATATTTATAATTTACCATAATATATATTATGCGAATTATAGTCATGGGCTGTGATCGATGTTTCCCTCTTGTGTCATCCCCAAAATAAGCCTATGCATAATGGTAGAAAATTGTCTACTGAGGTAGAAACATGTCCCTGAACATCAAAGATCCAGAGGCGCACAGGCTGGCAAAGGCCGTGGCCAAGGAAACTGGCGAGACCATGACCCGCGCCGTTACCCAAGCCCTGCGAGAGCGTTTGGAACGAATACAAAAATGCAAAGGGAAAGCCACGAGTGAGGAGCTCATGGAGATTGGACGAAGCTGTGCGGCGCTGCTTAAGGGTACGCCAATTGATCACGCCGAACTGCTGTATGACGAGCGCGGGCTTCCTAAGTGATCGTTGACGCCTCAGCCCTAATTGCCATCCTGTTCGCTGAATCGGATGCCAGTAAGTACTCTGATGCGATGGCTGCTGCCGACTCATGCAGAATTTCGGCGGCGTCTTTTCTCGAGGCAGCCATGGTGGTAGGGAGTGAGACGAAAACCGGCGGCGGCGGCAGGCTAGACGCCCTACTTCGCGGCGCCCAAGTCATTATCGAACCTTTCACCGTTGAGCAGGCTCACATCGCCCGCCAGGCCTTCCTCGATTTCGGCAATGGCCGCCATCCCGCCGGGCTTAATTTTGGCGACTGTTTTGCCTATGCCCTGGCAAAGGCTATGCGCGAGCCGCTGCTGTTCAAGGGGGACGATTTCCGCAAGACGGATATAGTTCCGGCATTGTAAGCAGGAAATTGACAAAAGTCCGGTTCCGCTATATTATGACCTCGCTCATATGACCATAGGCAGATTTATGAAAAAACTTTCCAAATCACAGTTCAAGCCCAAAGCGTTGGAAGTGATGCGCCGGGTGGAGCAAACGGGAGAGAGCGTGATCATCACGAATCACGGCAAACCAGTTTTGGAGTTAAAAATCTATCGGCCCCTGGATTCTGATCCATTTGGCCGGTTGCGAGGATCGGTAAAGGATTTTCATCAGCCCACTGAACCGCTCGAAGATGGTCTGTGGGAGGCCGCGGATTGATCGTTCTCGATACACATGTATTGGTTTGGTGGGTAAGTGGCATAACGCCGCTTTCCCGGAAAGCGGCCAGCCTCATTGAGGAAAACACTGGGATAGCGGGCGGCATTCTCGTCTCCTCGATCAGCGCCCGGGAGATAGCGATGCTGGTTGCCGGCAACCGGCTTATGCTTTCGATGGATATTGAGTCCTGGCTGGCGGAAGTGTCCCGTATTCCGGCTGTCACGTTCATTCCGGTTGATAATTCCATTGCTGTTAAATCGGCTCAGTTGCCAGGTCAATTTCATAAAGATCCCGCCGATAGGATGATCGTGTCGCTCGCCAGGCACTTGTCTGTGGAATTGCTTACCGCTGATAAAAGGATTCTTCAGTACGCACATGTAAAAGCGGTGTGGTGATAATCCGGGTGGAGCGAAGCCTGTTTTGTCCATAATACAGATATAGTTCCGGCGCCGTTAAAACCAAACTACAGGTTCTTACCCATGTACATACCCAAACATTTCGAGCAGGCCGGTCTGGCCACATGCCATGATTTGATCGATCGCTATTCATTTGCCATTCTGATTTCTAAAGTGGATGGAGCGCCTTACGCCACGCACTTACCCTTTCTGCTTAACAGAGATCAGGGTGAATTTGGCGCCCTGCTCGGCCATATGGCGCTGGCTAACCCGCATTAGACCATTTCCTGATCGGATTGAATCAATCCGGTCAGGATAAAAATGGTCTAACACATTCACTTAGAGCCTTTCTTATCCGGTCAGGTTGAACCAACCT
>CAMTWQ010000061.1:0-12654 GCA_947085465.1 uncultured Alphaproteobacteria bacterium | reverse complement strand
GGCAGCGGCTGCGGCAGCGGCTGCGGCAGCTCCTGGGTCAGCGGGCGCGGCAGCGGCGGCAGCGGCGGCAGCATCGCCCTCTGGCGCAAACATCCGGCGGTCGCGCAAAAACTCACTTAGCGTCACGGTCGGGCTCCTTCATCATGGCCTGCAGCTGCAGGGGGGTCAGGTTCATCAGCGCCAAAAGCTGCAAGGCCAGATCACGGCGGCCTGCGGCATAGGCCAGCTGGGCAGGGTCGGGCAGTACGGGGGTGGGCCAGCCGTCGGCAATATCCGCAGACTGGGCGACCAGGATATTGCCCAGCTGCAACAGATCAAGGCACAACCGGCTATCCGCCTTGGCAGCCTCGGTCCAGCGGTACGCCTGGCGTGCAGCCTCGGCGCGCGCGCCGTAGGGCACAAAACCCTGCAGGATGGAAAGGCGGTCCCAGATCATGCTGTGTGGTCAGTCATTTTGGGCGCCCGGTGCCGGTGCCCCCTGCGGTGCCATCGCGGCTTGTGCGCCGGCCAGGTCTTTCACCATGCCGGTGCCCTCCTTCATCGCGGCCATGGCCTGCATCTGCCGCTCCTGGTCGGCACGGCCCTGGCTCAGGGCGTCGGCCTGCTCGCGCGATCGCAGCATTCTGGCCGGGGCGCCGCGGGCTTCGACCAGAATTTCAAGCGCGCCGTCGGGGTCGAGGCGGTCGGCCAGGCGCGCGGCCGCGGCCGGGCTCATCTGCGCCAGTGGCGCGATGTCCTGCAGGATGCGAATGACCGCATTCCCCTCGGTGCTGCGCTGTGCGGCGGCAGCCGCCGATTTGTAGGTCACGCGCAATTCCTTGCCGGCCAGGCCTTGGGGTGCCGGCGGGATTTGCCCGGCTTTCCACAACAGCGCAAACCGGCGCGCCATTTTGGGGGCCAGGTATTCCTCTTGCAGGCGGCCCTGGTGCGGGGCCCAAAGGCGCTGGCGTTCCTCGGTGATTGCCATGACCTCGGTCGCGGTCATGCCGGTGCGCCCGGCCAGGCTCATGAGGCTGTAATGGAACGCATCGCGGATTTCCTCGATCACATGCTGGCGCTCTTGCAGGGTCAGGTTGAAACCGCCCGTCACGTCCAGGGGCTGCAGCATCGGCTTGCCCTGCAGGTTCATCGCGCCATAGACAACTTTGCCCGGCTGGATCAGCCCGTTCAGGGGCCAGTCGCCCTTGTCGGGGGCCAGGATGGTGGGATCAGCGGCACGCTGGGCGGCGCGGATCGTGGCATCGGTCATGCGCGAATGGACGCGCGCCGATGCCATGGCATTGAAGGCGGGGCCGGTGCCATAGGTGTGGCCGGTGTCGACGTCCCAGCGGGGCGCAAAGAATGGCATTTCGTCAAAGCCCTTCACGCGCACCAGGGCGCTGTCGAGCTCGCAAGAATACCGCGAATACCAGGCCTTGCCGCCCGGGCCGATGCGGCCGCGGCGATAATCCATGTTGGTGCCAACGCGGTGATAGAACGCGATGCGGTCGCGCTTTTGCGCGGCGGCCATGTCCCTGATCTTTTCGGGCAGCCGGTCATCGGCGCTGCGGAACATGTCTGCGGCCTGCTCAGGCGTCAGCATGAACTTGCGCACAACCTCGTTTACGCGGCCAAAGCCGTCGATGGCATAGGCGATTTCCGACAGGCTGATGGTGATATCAAGGATCTTGCGTTCCTCAAGGACCACTTCGTCATACTGGGCGGCGTTGCCGAACGATGCGACGTCGGAATAGACTTGCTGCGCGGCCGTGTAGAATGTGCTGACCGATGGCTGAAAGCTTGCCATGATCCGACGGCCAACCAGGTCGAGCCAAAGCTTGTTTTCGTGATTTTCGTTCGCGTCGGGATCGTTGCTTTCAACGCCGCCCCATTGGTTGGCCGGGTTGGTCAGTGTGCCATAAAGGCCTGCGGCAAAGTTGCTTTGCGCATGGATCGGGCTGGATGACAGCGGCTTTTCATGGCGACGGCCAGCCGGATCGCTCAGACCAAAACCGCCGCGCTGGGGGCGAAACAGATGTGCTATGGCCTCCCACATCTGCTCGTGTTCGGATCGCTCGGTTTTCAGCTCGGACCAGCGGGCCATGTCCTGTTCGGCGCGGGTGCGGCCGCCCTCGAATGCCGCGACGGGCGTCAGCGCGCTCATGCGGCGCCGCCCATGGTGGCGGTCGACGGGATGCCGCCGGGGCCGGTCAGGATATTGGCGGCCGCCCCGCGCCGGCGGCGGCGCAAGCTGGCTTCCATGTCGGCCTGCTGCAGGGCTTCGGTGTTGTCATAGGCCGCCACCTGTACGGGGCGCGCCCTGGGGGCTTTAAGCATGCACATTGAAAACCTCCCTTTCCAGGGGTTCAGGGTCAATGGCAAGCGGGGCAGAAGGCGGGGGCGGCGGGCGGATAGATGACGGTAAAGCCGACCAGGCGAATTGGCGAAAAACTTCGGTGCCGGTCAGGCCAAAACCCGGCATATTGCATTCATGCGCGAAACCGATGGCAAAAAGCAACAGGGATGCAGAGGGATGCCCCGCCCAAACGCGCGCCTCGATGCGGTGGATCCCGCGTTCCGCACACCAGGCGGGCATCTGGCGGCGGATCGCCACGGCCAGGCGGGCCAGGTTGTGCCGGTGTCGGTTGTGGTCACAGGCCAGCATGGCGCCCTGGGCCACGCCGGCCTGGCCGGTATTGCCCAGTGTCAAAAGCGCAAAGGGCCGGCCGATCGCGCCGGTGACGGCGACGATGGACAGCGGCGCATGCGCCTGCGCCAGTCGCCAGTCGGCGAAAAGCGCAAGCGCCGTGGCAGAGGCGCCCCTGACCAGCTCGGCCTCGATGTGGTCGTGGACGTCCAGGGCGCGAAACACCGCCATGGACGCCAGATCCTCGTAGGGGCGGATCTCGATCATGGTCAGGCGGCCGCCGCGATCGTGCGGCGCGCCGCATTGGCCCAGTTTTCCAGCGCCAGCTCCAGACTGTGGGCGGGGTCCGTCACGATGCCCGCCAAGTCCAGCGCATGGGTGTCGGCCTCGTGGTCGCGCAGGACGATCAGCCCGTGCAGGTTGTACAGCTCGTCCATGAGGCCAAGCCGGTGGCCGGTGATGTTCAGCTGGGTGATGACGCCGGCCAGATAAGCCAGTTTTTGCACGTCAGGTTTGGGCGCGGCTCTGGGCTGGGCCCGCGCCTTGGGTTTTGGCGCGGCGGCGGCATCCGCGTCGGCCTTGGCTTGGGTTTCAGCAGCGGCATCCTCTTGTCCACCGGCATCAGCATCATCCGCAACCACATCGCCTGCTTCATGGGAGGGCAGGCTAGCAGCAGGGTCGGCTGTCGCGGCCGCCATCACGGCCCCGGCAAGGGTATAGGCCTCGTCGGGGCTATTTGGGGCCCCTGCGTCGATCGGCGGCTTTTCGGCCTCGATTGCATCAGCCTCTGGCGCGGGTGTGATAGATTTCGTCATGGTCAGTCCTCCGTCTTGGGGTTCAGATGTTGTCGAGTTGGTCGAGATGGTGGTGCAGAGCATGCCTGCCGCATCTTCCTGCACACGCAGCGTTTCCTGCAGGATTGTGGGCGGCGGCGCTGACTTTAGGTCGGGGGCAGGGGCAGAGACGTAGCTCCGCTCGTTCACATGAGGCATTATTTCAATCTCCATACGGGTTGAGGATGTCGTAGCCGGTCTGCAGGCCGCCGGTATCGGCCTCAGCGCGGCCATATCGGCCCGCGCTGTCTTGCCCGTCGGGGCCTTGGCCCTGATGCGGGAAACTGATGGGCGACAGCCCGTTGGCCTTGTGTTGCGACAGCAGCAGGTATTGCAGCCCGTCCATCACGTTGGCCTCGGTCAGGCTCTTGTCGGGCACCTTGCGCTTGTCGCCGGTGGCATTGACCTCGTCGGTCCAGATATACCGCGCCTCGAACCCACGGATCAGGAATTTGCACGACGGGTCTATCAGCAATCCCGGCTGGCCACCCTGCACAAACTCCAGTGCTGCACGCACCGCTTCCAGCCGCGGCTGGATGCGGTTGGTGCCTATGCGCTGGGGCCGCACGCGAAACCCTGCTGACTGGCCAACGATCCGGTTCCAGGTGGCGTTTTCATCGGCACCCTGGGATGCCCCCGCCTCGCCCGCCATGTCGCCCCAGCCGTCGCCCAGCCGCAGATGGGCAAACCGTGCCTCGATCAGGTTGGCCAGCCGCCGCCCGAACTCGGCGGCCATCAGCCGCTCGTCGTGGAAATGCAGCTCGGCCAGAATGGTCCAGTGGAACGGCGGCGCAAACTGCGCCAGCAAGGCGGCACCCTTGAAGCCCTGGTCCAGCCCGAACAGCAGGGGCAGCGTGGGGTCGGGCTGGATCGTGGTCTCGGCCACATGAATACGCCGGTTGAACTCACGGATGAACACCGGCTCGCCCGCCCGCAGATACGTGGTTTTGTTGAACACCATGCGGTCGGTGACGTCGGACTTGCCCGCCAGCTTGTTCAGGCCGATCTGCAGCTCGTAATAGCCGGGGGCAAGGTTCTGCAGGTTCTCGGTGCCCGGCTCGCCATAGCCCGGCTGCCGGTGGAACGTGATTTCAATCGGCTTTGATCCCGGGCGCAGAGCCGCGTTCAGCTGGTCCGCGATGTTTTTACGGCCCTTGCTGTCGTGAAAAACCTTGAAGGTCCAGTTATCCTCGTCCGGCGCGTTGAAATCGCAATCGATCTGTCCGTAGCTGCGCAAGTCCTCGGCATAGCCCTCGAAATGTTGGCGGGACGGGTGCCGGTTGATCCGGCCCACCCCGAAAGTCAGGGTGTCCAGCGGATTGGTGTCCGCCTCGCTGATGTCCATGTCCGTCACCTGCAACCCGCGCAAACTGGCGGCGATGCTGTCGCCAAAGGCCATGAATTCGGCGACGAAGTCGATCTCGCCGAACTCGTCCTCAAACCGGATGTGGTGGCGCACCGGGTCGCCCCGCCCGCCCGACCATTGGCCCAAAGCCTTGGGGAAGGTTTCCAGATAGGACGGGATCACCGTGGCCCACAGCTGGCGATAGGTCTCTCGGACGAACAGAACCTTGTAGTACCGCACCCCGTCGATCACCGACCGGGGAATTTGTCGCGCCCGGCGCAGTTTGCGGCGCATCTTGGTGGTGGTCTTGCCGCTGCCGACAGGGCCCTGGATCGCGACCACGTCGGCATCATCCCAGTAATAGGCCTCAGCGACCGGGCCCGGGAATTCAAAGCTGGCCTCGTCAGGCAGGTTGCCTTCGGCGAAATTGCCGTCTAGGCTCTCGACAGCCTCGCTTGCCGACATCCCCGCCAGCAATTCCGCCCGCGCCAGGATCTCCGCATCAGTCGAGCCAGCGGCCGTCATGTCCGCACCCCGTCAAACCGTTGCGCCCGTGTCAACGGGACAGGCAGAAACTCTCCCCCCCCGACCCCATGATGCGTGACCATGTTTCGCGCCATTTTTTGGGCCAGGGTCATTCCGAAATGGCCGTATGGGGTCACAGCGGGGGGGAGGTAGTGTCGCGATCGGCCCCCCCCGGGGGGGTCGCGGCGCGCGTGTCGTGTGCCGGGAAGGGCAAGGGGGGTGCCCTCGATCGACTGCACCAGGGCGCGGGTTGGCTGATATTTGATCAGCGCATCAGAGGTATTTTTACCTAAGGAACTCAATGGCTTGGTCATTCCGTCCGACTTTCTGCGTCCGACTTGGCATCGGAGATTTCGCTAAGTGATTGATTTTGCTGCATACGTTTGGGCAAGGGTGGCGGGCCGATCCGACGGTCCTGCGGGGTGATGTCGCGCGCCTGGTCGGCCCGTGATCCGCGCACCGGGCTGGCCACGAACACCGGCACCGGGACCGGGACCGGCGCGTCCGGCGTGACCTTGCCCAGACCATAGGGCAGCAGCGCCTCATCCGCCCTGAGCTGGGCGGTGAAGACAAACTGGAACGTGGCCAGGCGCTGGCCCATGGTGGCAGCGGTGTTGATCTCCACCGTGACCAGAGCGCCCTCGCGCACGCCGGTGGCGGTCTGGCGCGCCCCTGCCTCGGCCCAGGCCAGAATCTGCTCGGTGCGCTGCATCGCAGTCACAAAGGCATCCTCGCGGCTGGCCATGCCCGCCATCTCGATCAGCACGTCCTCTGGCATCCGCAAGCCGCGCGCCGCGCACCAGTCGCGCAGCTGGCTGGTGACCTTGCCCTTGCCACGGGGCGCGCGGCCACCTGCCTCGACAGGCCGGGCCTCGTCGGGCAGGAATGTCAGCTGCTGCCCGGCGGCCTTCGCGGCCTCGATGTTGTTGGCGGCTTGGCGCGCCAGTTCCTCGAATTGCGAGCCCTTTGGCATGTTAAAAACCCCTCATATTGAGGGATTTCAATGGCTTGACCATACCCGCAACGCCACCCGCAACGCCTGTTTTCCAAGGCGTTGCGGGCACCCCCTTCTTTTCTTCTTTCTTTTCAGGAAGATAGATAAGGGCGCAACGCTGCAACGCCGCAACGGTATACGCATACATGCGCGCGCACGCGCATACGCACACACATGTAGGGGGGGGTTTTGAGGCGTTGCAGCGTTGCGGGTGGCGTAACCTGCTGATCCCAAAGGCGAAAAGCCGCAACGGAACCCGCAACGGTCGAGGGGTCCAATCCGTTGCGGCGTTGCGGGCAAAAGCGACATTTCGTCTGTCGCAAACGGGATAGACAACCCCGAACCCATCGCCGCAGACACCCGTCCGCTGTGCAATCATGGCACCAATAAGGGTCGGGGGCAAGCGGACAGAATTGCGCACTACATCAAGGCCTTGAAGGATAGCGCGGGGCATTACAGGTATTCCTCGGCGGGCTGTGGGCTGACAGCGTGGGTCGGGGCGGATGCGTCCTTGTCCATCGGGAACGTGAGCAGTCCCGGCATGGCCGCGAAGGGGATCAACCAGCCGCGCGTCGGCACGCCTGCGAGCTTCAATGAGCTCTCCGACGCCTTGGCGCCGGTGACGCGGGCGGCGGATTGTTTCCAAACGGTCCTTGCCCATTCGCTTTTGGCAAACAGGTCCATCAGCCCCTGGATCGGCGCGTTTGCCAAAAAGAGCTCGGCCGCCTGGCCGGTGCCACTGACCCGCATGCCGTACTTGGCCAGCTTGGCATTGGCGGCCTTGGCATAGTCCGCGCGATCGGCGGGCGTGTCGCTGCCCATCAGCGCGCCAGGCATGCCAGGCAGCTGGGCCGCAACCATGATCCACTGCGCGACCGTGTTCTGTTCGCCCCGGTTGTAGACGTTCAGGGGCTGCGTCAAGAGGTGCATGAGCATGCCGTCTGCATCGGATCCGATCTCGGCGACCTCGAACCGCACCGCGCGCGCCACCCTGTGGGCCATCGCCTCCATCTCGTCGCCCGCAGGCGTGTATTGCACGGGCAGGGCGGCATGCAGGGCCATGTCGGCCATCGCCATCACGGTGGCCCAGTTGTCGCCGTTCCGCCCGGACAGCCCCTCGGCTGCAAAGGCCTCGCGCCACAGCTCCAGGCGCTGCGCCCAGGTCGACCATCGGCTGATCAGCACATGCTTCAGCTGGGCCCCGCGCTTGCGCCAGGTATCGGCCCTGAGAACGGGGGCGGGGGTGCCGTCGGGGAACGCGCCCAGGGTCAAGATCACCAGCCGCGACAGGTCTTGTGGCTTTAGGGCACCGGGGATCAGGATCGATGAGAACAGGAACGTGGAATAGACGTTGCCGCCGGTGCCCTTCTGGTCGCTGCTGCCGCGAAACCACTGGCCGCCGGAGCTGGCGACACGGGCCAGCACGATGATGTCGCGCTCCTTGGTGCTGCCTTCGTCGCCGGGCTCCAGCTCGTCCAGGGCCACGGGCAGGGACGAATGGCCGATGCGGCTGGTCAGGCCCGACTTGGTCGCGTCGTTGGACTGGATCAGACCCTTTTCGCCACCGTGTAAATGGCGCACAAGGTTCTGCAGGGTTGATTTGCCTGATGACTTGCCGCCGGTGACCCAGAACGATGGTCGCCAATCCAGCGCCCCGCCCAGCATCTGCACCCCGATCATGCCCAGCCCGATCATCGCATCGATGTCGCGGGTCCACTGCCAGGTGCCCAGCGTGTCCAGGATCGTCGCCCCGGCGTCGTCGCTGGCACCAGGCGGGGCAGGATGCGGGATCGGGGGATAGGCGGGGTAGATGCGCCCGCCGTGCGTCATCGGCTCTTGCGGGCCGTCCACAGTCAAAAGCTGATCGCCGGTGTGATAGATCAGATTGCCATCATCATCGCACCAGGCGCCCACGCCGCGCACGGCGCCGTCGGGATCAAACAACCCCTGCTCACCACAGGCCGCGATCATCGCCATGGCGGCCTGGTCGGCCTCGAAGTCGTTCGGCTTGCGGCTCCAGGTGCCGGTTTCCTTGTCCTGGTAGACTTTGGAAAAGTGGTGGCACAGCGTCGGCAGGCGGTGCGCGAACAGCCCCATGATGGTCTGGCGTTCGTGCTTGCCGACAGCGCGCAGCTGGCCCAGGGCGTCGAGATAGTAGAAAAACTGCCCGTTCACGCCCAGGGGCTTGACGGGGCAGCCGTCCCAAATCTCGCCCTTGGGGCGCGGCGGGCGCCGGCCAGGCGGGGGCGTTGCGGCCGGTGTGTCCTCGGGCACCGGCGGCGGCGTGGTCTTGGCACGCGGCTTTGCGCCAGGGCGCGCGGCGGCGGGTGCTGCGGCCTCGATCGCGCCGCCCAGGGCCTCCACGGGGCGCAAGCGGGCCTTGCCCTGGCGCGCGCGGTCAATCGCGGCGGCCGGGGTCAGATCAGGCAAAAAGGCGTCGTTGTCCGGCGGCCGATTTTCGGTCGCCCCGTCCTTCTGCACCCGGTCGGTCGATGTCATGCCCCTGCCCTCAAAAGATGATCGTTTCTTGTTGTTTTACCGGGCGTGGTATTTGTCAGCGCCCGGTCCTGTTGTACTTGCTCGGCCTGCGCCCGGCGCAAGGCGTCGTTCAGATCCTCGCCGGGGACGGCCGATTTCCAGACAAAGACCGCTCGGCCCTTTGCTGTGTGGCTGTCGATCGCACTCTGCAGCGCGGCCGCGGCCTCGGGGTGTGTGTCGCCATCGGCGATCAACACCACCTCTGACACGTTGTCAGGCAGCGCCACCTGGCCCAGGTTTGACAGCGAATAGGCCGCCATGACGCGGGCATCGGGGCGCAAGACGCGCGCACTCAGGGCCGTCTCGATGCCTTCGGCGATGTAGACGCGCGTGCCCGGCGGGCAGTCGTTCAGGCCTACGCCCTTGCCGCCCCTGGGGCCGATGCCGGATGACAGCCGGATGGCGCAGCCGTTGCCCCATCCGTAAACTTTCTTGGCCTTCAAAAACTCGCCCGGCTTGGACGGGTGCGGCAGATGCAGCTTGGTCCATTGACCATCGCTGCCGATCTGCAACCAGGTTCGATGCACGGCGACAACGCGGCCTTGCAGATTGGTCATCGCGGCCAGCATGGCGGGGCCCTGAAACGTGATCACCTCGCCGGTGGCGCGGTCCTCGGAATGATAGGTGCACCTCGGCATGTAGCGCAGGGCGCGCGGCGGGGCGGCCAGGGCGGCCAGGTCGATGCCGCGGCCGCGCAGGTAATGGTCGACAGGGGTTCCGGCAACGCGGGGCTCGGCCGCGTTCCAAAGCCCGAAGGCGCGGTGCTGGCGGCGTTCGGCCTCGATCTTGGCATCCCGCTCGGCCTGGGCGCGGCGGGCGCGGGCCTCGGCCAGGGCGGCCTCGCGGCGGGCGATGTCGACCGGGCTATCGGTCTGTAGTCCCAGAAAGGCGCGCGCCTCGCGCAACTGGTCCTTGACGTCGTGCAGGCCCAGGCTGAGCCCGATCAGGTCGAACACGTCGCCGCCCTTGGGATCGGTTTTAAAGTCGCACCAATGCCCGGCGCGGGGGCCCGTCATGTGAATGCAGAACGATCCGACCGATCTGTCGACGCGACCGGGGTTCAGCGTGAAATACAGGTGCTTGTCGGTATAGCTGCCTTGCGCCGGGGGCGCATATTGGGCGGCCACGTCGCCGAGGCGGGCGATCAGCATATACTTGATCTCTTCGATCGACAGGGTTT
The DNA here is from genome assembly GCA_947085465.1 of uncultured Alphaproteobacteria bacterium. Lineage (GTDB taxonomy): Bacteria > Pseudomonadota > Alphaproteobacteria > UBA11222 > UBA11222 > CAMTWQ01. The sequence goes on along the minus strand of CAMTWQ010000061.1, from coordinate 2,613 downwards.
GGCGCAGGCCCATCGTGTCAGCCTGGGCGGGCTTTAAGTTGCGTCAGGAACTCGGCCACGTCATGCGATTTGAACCGGCGCGCGGGCTTGCCGTTTTCGTCACGGCAAAGCCCGGTCATCTGGTCAAACCGCTTGCGGATCACGTCGCCGCCCAGTTGCATTTCCGTTGCAATTTCTGGAATGCCCCAACCGGAATTGGCCAGGGACATCAGCTCCTCGTCGCGGGCCAGCGACCAGGGCGCGGCCCGGGGCAGGCCTGCAACGTGGTCCGCCAGCGCATTGCCCTCGCGCACGCCCTCCAGCCTGCGATACGGCACGGGCGACAGGGTGTCGGCGGGGGCATCTGCGGTGCTGCCGATATCCGCGCCCCCGCCGACGGGACTGCCGTCACGCACCCGGGGGGGGTGCTGTTCCGCGACGGCAATGGGGGGGTCCGCCGGTGCTGGCGCGGCCAGCGCGGCCGCGAATGCGGACTTTAACTCATGGTAAAGGCGATACTTGGCGCCATGGGCTGATCGGCCCAAAGCATGGGCGACCTGACGGCTGGCCGCACTTCTCGATAGCCCGCTGCGGTAAAGCCGCGCGACCTCGCTGACCAGCTGCGCATCCTCTGGCGGTGTCCAGGGGCGGTGTCCAGGGGCCGGGTCAAACAAGACAGCGGGCGGCAACGCGGGCTCTGCCCCGGTTGCCGCCGCGCTGACCGGCCCAGAAGGCGCCCGGGAAGAGGTGGGCGCTTCGGTCGCGGATGGCGGTGCCTCTGCCCCGGCGGTCGCGTGCATGTCAACCGCCGGGGGGGCGTCAGCTGCTCCGACGCCCCTTGCATCGCGCAGCGAGCTGGAAAGGGGTGCAGCGGCCAGCGCCTTCATGCTATGCACCGGCGGCATGATGGCCGGCAGAACAATCGTCGCCGCCGCGCCCGGCACCAGGCCAAAGATCGGGCGCAGATCGCATTCGGCCAACACCTGACCAACCTTAATCAAGACGTCAATGTTCAGGTGCAGCTCCTTGATCTCGGCAAGGGTCATGGCATCAAGCTGCATCGTCAGGCCTCGACTGTTGGGCGTCGATCGCCAGGATCGCGCGGTGATAGAAAAGATTGGCCATCTCCGCGCTCGCGCGCATGTTGGCGCGGTTCCAGGCCAGCGATCCGTCGCGGGTCAGGCGGGCCGGAAAGGCCGCAGCCATCGCCCCGGCCGCGCGAAACAACGCCTCCATCCCCGGCGGCACGTCCCTGGTCGCCTCGGGCAGCCGCTCGGCCAGGCAGTCGGCGGCCAGCTGGGCGCGGTCGTCCAGCGTGATCGACACGACAAGATAAGCCAAAAGGTTGACCGTGGCCTGCTGCGCCAGCGACAGGCGGTGCGGGGTGGGGGCGGGCATGTCGGTCATGTCAGCACCATGACGGCCATCAGGACCAGCCCTGCCACGGCCAGCAGCACCAGGGCCCCGACCACGATTGCCAGTGTGACCGCCCCCGGCGGCTTGAAGTCGAAGTCAAATGGCGGTTTGTCAGTCATCGCGGGGCTCGGTCCAGTTGGTGCGCCGGGATGCGGGATGCAGGTCGGCGCGCAAGGCGGCCTCCAGGTTTTCGCCCAGGATGCGCACCGCATAGGGATCGCGCCGCAGGTTTTCGTATTGGGTGGCAAAGTTTATGATGTGGGGCCGCAGCGGATCGTCGCGGTCCATCAGTTCCTCGGCCTTGATGCGCATTTCGTCGACCTGGTGCGCGGTCAGGGCCTGGGTGCGGGCGCAAAGCGCCACCGAAAAGGTGGCCATGAGCACCTGGGTGCGGGCCTCGGTCATCGCGCCGCCTGGAAACGTTGCGTGACAGGTTGCCCTGCCACGCCCGCGGCCGCCGGCGCTTGCCGAACCGGGACCGTTCCGGGGTGCCTAATCCCGGATGCGAATGGGGGCGCCCGGCGGCTCATGCCGCAGCCCGGCGGGTGGATTTTAAGGCCGGGACAGGGGCCGACACTGCGCCAGCGGGGGCGCGTGCGGCCAGGATCGCCGCGATCTCGCCCTCGTCGGCGCCCCAGATCAGGTGGAGTGCCGTGAGGCCTAGGGCGTGGATGTTGGAATGGTTCTGCAGACGCCGCTGCAGATGGGTCGACGGGACGTCACCTGCCTCGCGCCATTTGGATGCCCGCTTCCACGGAAAGACCGACTTCGCATGCAGGCCACAGATCAGCGCCAACGATTGAGGCGGGCCGATCAGCCTTTCGCATACATCCAATGGTGTAAGGTGATTGCTCATAACGCAGTATATAGCATCTCACGCTAGGCTCACGTCAAGGCTGTTTTTGCGTCACACTCACTAAAAGGTGAGGCGTGAAGTGTCTACTTTGCGACACATGGATAAGGACTGGTTTAAGCGCCGCCTGCGAATGCAGGGCAAAACCTCGCAAGATGTGGCCACCGCGATAGGGCGTGACCGCGCCGTCGTGTCGCGGATCATGAATGGCCACCAGCTCGTGACGCTGGATCAGGCCAAGACGCTGGCCGAATTTCTTGACGTGGAAATCAGCGACATGCTGGTGAAATCAGGCCTGACAGATGCGCCGGTTGCCCAGGCCATGCGACCGGGTTTTGCCGAAAGTGATGCAGCGGCATGGATCC
>CAMTWQ010000060.1:0-3005 GCA_947085465.1 uncultured Alphaproteobacteria bacterium | reverse complement strand
GTACCTGAAGAGCAATGTGTGGATGACCTTCCAGGATGACTGGATCGCGTTTGAGACGGCGCATCTGCTGAACGACAAGCAGTTGATCTGGGCCAACGACTTTCCGCATACGGATTCAACCTGGCCAAAATCGCAGGAATTGCTCAACGAACATGCCAGTAAACTGACCGAGGCGCAGCGCCAGGCGATCATGCGTGACAATGTGGCGGCGCTGTTCAACCTGCCCGCCGGCAACGAATCCTGGCAGATGAACAGGATAGCGGCAGAATAATACATAACATAAGAGGAAGAACATCATGATCCCGCAAGGCACGATCTCCGCCGACAGCCACATTGTCGAGCCGCCAAACTGTTATGTGGATTTCATCGATCCGAAATACCGCGACACCGCGCCCCGGGTGGTGAAGCGCGAGGATGGCGCCGATATGTATCTGGTCGAGGGCATGAAACGCTCCGCGCCGATCGGCTTCATCGACGGCGCCGGGCTGACGGTGGCCGAACGCGCCAAGCGCGCCGCAGCGATGAAATGGGACGAGGTGCGCGCCGGCGGCTATGACGCCAAGGCGCGCGCCGCTTACCAGGACCGTGATGGCATTGCCGCCGAGATCATCTATGCATCGCTGGGCATGGCGCTGTGCATCCACCGCGACATGGATTACAAGGACGCCTGCATGAAGGCGTATAACCGCTGGCTGCAGGGCTTTTGCGCCGATTCACCCGACCGGCTGTTCGGACTTGCAATGACATCGGTGCGCGATATTGACAGCGCCATCGAGGATTTCCGCCGCGCCAAGGAAATGGGCCATGTGGGCATGATGATGCCGGGCTTTCCGGGGCACGAGGATTACGATCACCCCGACTATGACGCGCTTTGGGAATGCGCCACCGATCTGGAACTGCCGGTATGCTTTCATATTCTGACGGCGCGCGGCGGCGGCATTTATGACAATCGCCGGGGCCATCCGATCAACGCATTCCTCGGCATCATTCGCGCCGTGCAGGATGTGGTCGGCACCATCGTTCTGGGCGGCGCGTTCGAGCGGCATCCGAAACTGAAACTCGTGTGCGCCGAGGGCGATGCGGGCTGGATGCCGCATTACATGTACCGCATGGACCATGCGGCGTTTAATCACGCGCAGAGCGGCATCATCAAGGGCCTCAGCAAACTGCCCAGCGAATATCTGAAATCCAATGTCTGGATGACTTTTCAGGATGACTGGGTGGCGTTCCGTTCGGTGTCGGCCGGGCTGCTGAATCACTCACAGCTTTTGTGGGCGAATGATTTTCCGCACACGGATTCTACTTGGCCAAAGTCACAGGCCCTGCTGGCGCAGCACACCGGCGATCTGACCGAGGCGCAGCGCCAGGCGATCATGCGCGATAATGTGGCGGGCGTGTTCAACCTGCCTGCCGGCAAGCTGTCCTGGCGGATGCAGAAACAGGCGGCCGAATAGGGTGACATAACAGACCAACCAAGGGAGCAAGCCATGTTCTTCAAGGGCGCCATTTCCGCCGACAGCCATATTGTCGAGCCGCCGAATTGCTATGTGGATTTCATCGATCCGAAATACCGCGCCGACGCCCCGCATGTGGTGCGCCAGCCGAATGGCAAGGATATCTATGTCATCAAGGACATGGCGCGAAGCGTGCCGCTTGGCCTGCTGGATAGCGCCGGCATGGGCGTGCGCGAGCGCAAGCAGCATGCCGACACCACCAGTTTCGAGGGCCTTCGCCGTGGCGGCTATGACGCGAAGTCGCGGCTGATCGATATGGATCAAGACGGCATCGCCGCCGAAATCATCTATGCCTCGGTTGGCATGGTGCTGTGCACGCATCCTGATCCCTTGTACAAGGATGCGGCCATGCAGGCTTATAACCGCTGGCTTCAGACCTTCTGCGCGGACGCGCCCAACCGGCTGTTCGGCCTGGCGATGACGGCGGTGTTGTCGGTGGATAGCGCCATCGAGGATTTCCGCCGCGCCAGGGAAATGGGCTTTGTTGGCATGATGATGCCGGGCGAGCCGGTGCACGGCGACTATGACCGGCCGGAATATGACGCGCTGTGGGAATGCGCCGGCGATCTGGGCCTGCCAATCTGTTTTCATATCCTGACCGCCAAGGAAGGTGATCTGGCGACCGTCTTCGCCGGCGGGCGCGGCCACAAGCTGAACGGCGGCATGAAAATCATCCGCGCCATACAGGACATCATGGGCATGATGGTGCTTGGCGGCGTCTTTGAGCGGCACCCGAAACTGAAACTGGTCACAGCCGAGGGCGATGCCGGCTGGATGCCGCATTACATGCACCGCATGGATCATGCGGTGTTCAGGGAGGCCGAGGACGGAATCATCAGGGGACTGAGCAAACTGCCAAGCGGCTATATAAAATCCAACGTCTTTATGACGTTCCAGGATGATTATATGGCATGGCGCAACGCCGAGCATATGAACTACAAACAGCTGCTGTGGGCGAATGATTATCCGCACTCGGATTCGACATGGCCCGGCTCGCAGGAGTTGCTGGCCCGCCATGCGAAGGGAATCCCGCCCGAACAGGTCCGCGCCATATTGCGTGAGAACACCGCTGGCCTGTTCAGCCTGCCGCTCGACAAAATCCCTGCCATGCAAATGGGGCAAATGGCGGCTGAATAGAGCGTGCCGCGTTTAAGTGAGTGCTCCACGGCCTTTTTTCATCACCCCCCTGGGTGTATGTGTAGACCGGGGTGGGGAGTTTGGAAGATGACTTGTCTTGACTGCGGTGCGCCCTAATTATCTGACTTCTACGGCAACGACGAACGGGGAGAACGCTATGTGTCAACCTAAAAAATCACCCTGCTTCTAAAAGCGCGCGAAGGATCATGAACTGTGCGCCTTCAGTCAGAAATGCGCAGGGCTTCCAGTTCTTCAAGATGCTCTTGTTCGTCGCGAATGATTTCCTGCATGGTCTGAAACAGGATCACGTTGCCCGGCGGAACCGTACTGAGAATTTCGGTGTAGCTTTTGACG
>CAMTWQ010000059.1:0-1353 GCA_947085465.1 uncultured Alphaproteobacteria bacterium | reverse complement strand
AATCAGGAAGCCGCCGCCAACCCCGAACAGACCCGACAGAAACCCGACCGCGCCGCCCATCGCCAGCAACAGCAAGATATTTACCGATAATTCGGCAATAGGCAGGTAGATTTGCATGCCCAGGGGTTCCGATTTGCGCCGGCGCATTATCTTATGGTGTGGCGGGGTTGCATAGTGCGGACTTAGGATTAGTGTAGAATAGCTCTCGCCACCTGCCGATACGGGAGAAACCCATGCCGGTCTATCAAGCCCCACTTAAAGAATTCAGCTTTCTGTTGCGCGAGGTGCTAGGCCTTGAGCGGCTCAGCAACCTGCCGGTTTATTCATCGGCGGGGCCGGATCTGCTGGAAGCGGTGCTGGCCGAGGCGGCAAAGCTATGCGAACAGGTATTGCAACCGCTTAACCGGGTGGGTGACCAGCAGGGGTGCACCCGCCATGCCGACGGCTCGGTGACCACGCCGGATGGCTTCAAAGGGGCCTATCGCACCTTTGTCGATGGCGGCTGGCCCAGCCTGACCTGCGATCCGCAATATGGCGGGCAGGGCATGCCGGTGGTGCTGGCGATGGCGTTCAACGAAATGGTGACGTCCAGCAATATGGCGTTCGGCATGTATCCCGGCCTTACGCACGGCGTCTATGAAGCGCTGCATCAACATGGCTCGGATGAGCTGAAACGCATCTATCTGCCTAATCTCACCTCTGGCGAGTGGACCGGCACGATGAATCTGACCGAGCCGCATTGCGGCACCGATCTGGGCCTGATGCGCACCCGGGCCGAACCCCAGGCCGATGGCAGCTTCAGGATCAGTGGGCAGAAGATTTTCATTTCCGCCGGTGAACATGACTTGGCCGCCAACATCATTCATCTGGTGCTGGCGAAAATCACCGGCGGGCCGGAAGGCATCAAGGGCGTCTCATTATTCGTAGTGCCGAAATTTCTGGTCAATGCGGATGGCAGCCTGGGCACGCGCAACAACGTCAGTTGCGGCTCCATCGAAGAGAAAATGGGTATTCACGGCAATTCCACCTGCGTGCTGAATTACGATGACGCCGTGGGCTATCTGGTGGGCGAAGAACATAAGGGCATGCGCGCCATGTTCACCATGATGAACGAGGCGCGGCTGCTGGTCGGACAGCAGGGGCTGGCGGTATCCGAAGTCGCCTATCAGAATGCGGTGATCTATGCGCGTGACCGGCTGCAGGGCCGCGCGCTTACCGGCGTTGCAGCGCCGGACAAGCCGGCCGATCCGCTCATCGTGCATCCCGACATCCGCCGTATGCTGATGAACCAGAAAGCCTTCAACGAAGGTGCGCGGGCGTTTTCCATGTGGATCGGCGTACAGGCGGATATTT
>CAMTWQ010000058.1:0-48987 GCA_947085465.1 uncultured Alphaproteobacteria bacterium | reverse complement strand
CTGGGTTGTTGAGCGCACCCTGGCATGGCTCGACCGTTGCCGCCGTCTGACCAGGGATTGGGAAAATCTCACCCGCAACGCGCTCGCTTTCTTGCGGTTGGCCTCGATCCGCCTTATGCTTAGAAAGATTTGTAATCAATCATGATCTTTCCGGACAGACTCTAAAATCATTCCGCGCTAGAGAAACCCTCTATTCAATAGCGCGGCCCCGTGTTTCGGGGAGCACGAACAGCATGACAAAGAAGCTTATGGCGCCGATGAGGACGGGATACCATAGGCCCGTATAGATGCCGCCGGTCGCCGCCACGATCGAGAACGACGCGGCAGGTTGAAACCCGCCAAACCACCCGGCGCCGATATGATACGGCAGCGACAGCGCCGTATAGCGAATGCGCGTCGGGAACAGCTCGACCATGGTCGCGGCCTGCGGCCCATACAGCGCCGTCGCCGCCATCACCATCAGCAGCAGGATGAAAAAGATGCGCATCTCATCGATCTGCGCCGGGTCTGCCGTTAACGGATAGCCGGCCGCCGCCAGCATGGCCTTTAGCCTTGTTTCCACCTGCTTGCGCGCTTCGGCCAGTTCCGCGCCCTGCAGGGCGCTTGCATCCACACTGTCTTCGCGTGCGCCGCCCGCCATGACAAATGCGGCCATGCCCGCTGGCTCGTCCACGATGCGGTAGCTCACGCCAGAATTCGCCAGCACCGTTTTGGCGATATCGCACGATGACGCAAAGACCGTGCGCCCAACCGGATCAAACTGCACGGCGCAATCGGCCGGATCGGCGTGCAGGTTGACCGGCGAACTGGCCTGGGCTGTAGCAAGGACAGGATTGGCGGCCACGGTCAGCGCCTGAAAGGCTGGAAAGAATGAAATGGTGGCCAGGCCAAGCCCAAACAGCATGACCGGTTTGCGTCCGATCTTGTCGGACAGCCAGGCGAAAAATGCGTATAGAAAGGTGCTTGCCGCCGTCACTGCAATCATCAGCATATTGATAGTGGGCGATGGCACCTTGAGCACACGCTCCAGAAAAAACTGCACATAAAAATGCGCCGTGTACCAGACCACCCCCTGCGCCATCATCACGCCAAATAGCGCCAGCAAGACAATTTTCAGATTGGCCCATTCAAAAAACGCCTCTTTGATGGGCGCCTTTGAGGCGCGGCCCTCATCCTTCATGCGCTGATACACCGGCGATTCCTCCAGCCGCAACCGGAACCAGACGGATATGGCGAGCAGACCGATGGAGACAAGAAACGGAATGCGCCAGCCCCATGCGATAAAGGCATCTTCGCCGATGATTGTCCGTGTCAGGAGGATAACGCCAAGCGCGCCAAACAGCCCAACCGACGCCGATGATTGAATGGCGCCGGTAAATAGCCCCCGTTTTCCGGCGGGCGCGTGTTCGGCCACATAGATAACCGCGCCGCCATACTCGCCGCCCACTGCGAACCCTTGCAGCAGGCGCAGCGTAATCAGCAAGATTGGCGCAATGACCCCCGCCTGCGCATAGGTAGGCAGCAGGCCGATGGCGCAGGTGGCAAGCCCCATCACCGTCACCGTGATGAGAAAGGCGCGTTTGCGCCCGGTCTTGTCGCCAACCCAGCCAAACACCAGCGCGCCCAGCGGACGCACAGCAAAACCCGCCGCAAAGGCAAGCAGCGCAAAGATAAATCCCGCCGTCTCCCCGGCCCCTGCAAAGAACTGCTTTGAGATGATCGCCACCAGGGTGCCAAAGACAAAAAAGTCGTACCATTCAAAAGCCGTGCCCATGGAAGACGCGGCAATGACGGTAAAGATACTATTTTCGCGCGGCTTCGCCATAGCCGACGTTGCGCTGGCCGTCTCCAATGTCACGCTGCTTCCCCCCATATGTGCAGCGCATGCTATCAGATAACAGCAGGCATTGTGAAGCGGCTCCGGGGCGGCTATCGTGTCCCCAAAATAAGATGCCGCAGCACAGGGGGATGAGCGATGAGCAGAGGACACGCATTATTGACGGGCGCGCTAGGCGGACTGGGCACGGCAATGACCCAGGCCCTGTGCACTGCCGGACATCAAGTGATCGCCACCGACCGCCGGGCCGAGGATTTTCCCGCCTGGCGCGACGCCCTGCCCGCCGCGATGCGCGATCAGATCAGCTTTTTTCCGCTGGATGTCGCCAAGGAAGAACAGGTCGAGGAACTGGCCGGCGTGTTGAAGGCGCGCGGCATTCATGTGGCCTATCTGATCAACAATGCGGGCATTCAGGGCGCGGCCAAGCCATGGCTGATGGAAACCAAAACCTGGGACCGGGTGATGAAGGTGAATATTTCCGGCACATTTTACATGACCCGCGCCTTTAGCGAGGCGATGACGGAAAAGGGTTTTGGCCGCATCGTCAATGTCGCCTCGCTCTACGCCTATCATCCGGGAAGAGGCCAAGGCCCCTATGCCGCCGCCAAGGCGGCGATCACCGGCTATACGCGCTCAACGGCGCTGGACCTGGCGAAATTTGGCGTCACGGTGAATGACATTGCGCCGGGATTCATCTGGCATCCGCGGCTTGAGGGTGTGATTCCGAGTAATAATAACGAGGCGATTTTCAAATCGGTGCCGGCTGGCCGCGCCGGACGCCCGGATGAAATCGCCTCCACTGTGGCGTTTCTGGTGTCAGAGGGCGCATCCTATATCACCGGGCAAACCATCCACGTAAACGGCGGGCTGTATCTGCCCGGTTAAGGAGACGCGATATGAACAGGGGACATGCAATAATAACTGGCGCTTTGGGCGGGCTTGGCACAGCGATGACCGAAAAGCTGTGCGCGATGGGCATTCAGGTTATCGCCACCGACCGCCGCGCCGAAGATTTCGCGCCATGGCGTGAAACGCTTCCCGCAGCGATCCGCGATCAGGTCAGCTTCTATCCGCTCGATGTGGTCAAGCAGGAACAGGTGGATCAGCTCGCCGCAACCCTTGCGGCGCGCAATGTCAATGTCGCCTATCTGATTAACAATGCCGGCATTCAGGGCCCCGGAAAGACCTGGAAGATGGATACAAAGACCTGGGACCGGGTGATGAATGTAAATATTTCCGGCACGTTTTACATGACCCACGCCTTTAGCGAGGCGATGGTGTCGCGCGGCTTTGGGCGCATTGTGAATGTCGCCTCGCTGGCGGCGTATCAGCCGATGCGCAGTCAGGGCGCCTATTCCGCAGCCAAGGCGGCGATCACCGGCTTTACGCGCTCGACCGCGCTCGACCTGGCCAGGCATGGCATAACGGTGAACGTGATAGCCCCAGGCATTATCATGCATCCGCGTCTCGACGGTGTGGTCACAGGAACCAATCTGGGCGGCCTGGCTAAGGCAGTGCCAATGGGGCGTCCCGGGCGGCCGGAGGAAATCGGCGCCACGGTGGCGTTTCTAGCATCCGAGGGCGCTTCTTACATCACCGGCCAGACGATCCATGTGAACGGCGGGCTGTATTTTCCGGGATAGGTAAAGCCTCGCTAAATCCCCTTGCCGCCATAGCTGGTGGCGATGCTGTCGAGGGGTGATTTCTGGATGCCGTGATTGGGGATTGGGTAACGCAAGCCGTTCTTACTGAGTGCTGCAAGTCCTTGCACGACCTTCGGCAGAAAGCTTGGCGGCAATGCCACCAGCAGCTCGTCGTCCTGGACGCCGCCGAATTTACGCTCCGCATAACATGGGATCGATACGGACGGCTCGCCGGTGGCCAGCGCATTGCCCCAGGAATCGGCGCACGCACTTTCGCCGACACAGGAAAATGTCAGCTTTTTATACGCCAGATATTGCAGGCCGTTGATGAAGGTAATCATCTGACCTGGCGTTGCGTAAATCAGGCAGATATCCGGATTGCCGAGCCGGCCCGAGGTAAGCGGCGACACCGCCATCGCTTCATATTCGCCATACGAGGCGCAACTCATCGCCGCCTGGTGCGCCGCGCTATCCTCCAGCGTGCCATACCACACCCCATTCATGCGGTCACCGCTCAGCCATTCCTTGTTTTGCGGATGCAAGCCGATCACCGCACCGCATTGCGCGCCCATCAGATTGTCCATAGTGATGCCGATGGTCCAGCCGATCCAGCGGCACTGGCCGACGATCTGGTCGGTGGCCATTTTCTCGCGCGGGTCGGGCCTCTTGATGCGCGGCACCGCCTCCATCTCGGCCACCGTCCTGAACCGCTTCATGCCAATCGGAGTCGCCTTCAGCCGCAAATAGCGGTTCAACTCATCGACGATGCTGTCATAATCATAGTGCGTATCGTCGCCCCAGCAATTCGCCCTGCTTGTCTCAACCATTTGCTGATCCTCCCCATTGGTTTCGCATATGCTAACCGGTGTTGGAGGCCGGGCCAAGCACTGCCTTAAGTGTATATTCAAAACGCCAATCTGTGCCAAACTAAATGAAATTCAACGGGGAGAACACAAGTGTATGAGAACCTGATCTATGAAACGGAAAATGGCCGGGCGCGGATCATTATGAACCGGCCGCAAAAGCGCAACGCGCTGAGCGCTGGGTTGCTGCGCGACTTGCGCGACGCCTTGTGGGAAGCCGATGACGACACCAGCGTTCATGCGGTGGTGTTGAAGGGTGCGGGCGCGTGTTTCAGTTCCGGCCATGATCTGACCCCGGGCCAGGAAACACGCCAGGCGGGCAAGAGCTATCGCGGCAGGCGCGAACTGGATGACGACATCTGGGAAATGACCCAGCAGCAACGCTGCAAGCTGACCCTGTTCGATATGCATAAGCCAGTGATCGCCCAGGTGCATGGCTATTGCATCGCGGGCGCCACCGACATCGCATTGTTGTGCGACATGGTGATCGCGGCGGATGACGCCATCTTTGCCGTTACGCCGGCACGTCTGATGGCGGCGCTGCCCACGCAGATGTGGCTCTATCATATTGGCCCGCAACGCGCCAAACGCATCCTGTTGACCGGCGACAGCGTTACCGGCAAGGAAGCCGAGGTCATGGGGCTGGCGCTAAAATCCGTGCCGCTCGATCAGTTGGAAGCAGAGGTCGAAGGGTTGCTCGATCAGATGGCGAAGATTGATCCCGCCGTGCTCGCCGCCAACAAGCGTATCGTCAATCTGGGCCTGGAGCTGATGGGAGCGCGCACCATGCAACGCATTGCGGTCGAGAATAATGCCCGCAGCCGCCGCACCCCCACTGCGGAAAAGTTGGGGCGTGACATGCGCGAAAAGGGCCTGAAGGGCGCTTTGCGTGAAAGCGACGGCAAGTTTGGCGGCGCCCGCGCCAAATAGGGCGGGGCGTAAATCCTCTTACTTTCTTTCTGCCTTGTGCTTTACTGGGTGCAAACCAGACAGGGAGAAAGCCGATGTATGAGAACATCCTCTATGAAACGGAAAATGGCCGGGCGCGGATCATTCTGAACCGGCCGCAAAAGCGCAATGCGCTGAGTAATGATTTGCTACGCGAATTACAGGACGCGCTATGGGAAGCCGACGACGACACCAGCGTGCATGCAGTGGTGGTGAAAGGCGCAGGCCCATGCTTTAGCGCAGGCTATGACCTGGCGCCGGAACGCGGCCCAAGGCGGCCAGAAGGCAAGTCATATCGCGGCGGGCGCGCCATCGACGATGACATCTGGCATCTGGAGCGTGCGCAGCGGTTCCGTATGGCGCTGTTCGACATGCACAAGCCGGTGATCGCCCAGGTGCATGGCTTTTGCCTTGCCGGCGGCACCGACATCGCCTTGTTGTGCGATATGGTGATCGCAGCAGAGGACGCGACGTTCGCCTTTCCCCCTGCCCGCGATCTGGGATCGCTGCCCAATCAGATGTGGCTGTACAATGTGGGTCCGCAATGGGCGAAGCGGCTGCTGCTGACAGGCGATAGCGTCACCGGCGCCGAGGCCGCAGATATCGGCTTGGTGTTAAAAGCCGTGCCGTCCGATTTGCTGGAGGCGGAGGTCGAAGGACTGCTTGACCGCATGGCGTTGATCGATACCGGCCTGCTCGCCGCCAACAAGCGTATCGTCAATTTGGGCTTGGAGTTGATGGGGGCGCGGACCTTGCAGCGGCTGGCCTGCGAAAATGATGCGCGCGGCCATCTGGCCCCTGCCGCCGACGGCTACCGCCGCTCGGTGAAGGAGAACGGCCTTAAGGAAACATTGCGCGCCCGCGACGGCAAATTCGGCGATGGCCGCGCCCGGGTACGTGGTCCCGAAATACGCGATAAGGCTGGGCGGTTAATTGAAGCGTGATTTCACGCTTTTCTTTAACTTACCCTAGGGCGTGTCCTCACTTACTGTCATACCGGAAGCTGATTTTCCCGAAATCTCTCGCCACGGCGAAGCCGTAGGCGTAGCCGGGTTGATTTCGTTGGAAAATCGAGCTGTCCGGTATCCATGAGCCTGCCCTCGGGCCGACAAAGGAGGTCCCGGGAGGGCCGCAAATGAATGCTTTACCGTGAGACTCCTGGATTCCGGATCGTAAGGCTCGCACCCAGAAAACCTATGGTTTTCCGGGCTCGCCTAACGTCCGGAATGACATAGTGGCTTAATTGAGGACACCCCCTAGCGTTTAACTAACCGATTTCGGGGACCTGAGCGGGACTATTTTTTTATTGCAAATGAATATCAATTGCAATATGGAATGGTTGCCAGCTTGAATGTGACTCTTTTATTAACCATAAATTAATTATAAGAATTAACTATGGGCTGGGGTACAAAATCAACCCGAGGGAGACTATCGAATGCGTATTAGCCTCATTCGCTGCATGGCGGCAGCGGCAATGACAATTGCGCTCACCGCGCCAGTTACTGGACGTGCGCAAGAATCTGAAATCCAGCAGTTGCGCGCCCTGATCAAACAGCAGCAGGCGCAGATCGATGCGATGTCAAAGAAACTGGAATCCATCGCGGCTAGGAGTGAGCAGGCCTCAATCGCCGCCTCACCTGCCGGACAGCCTACCCCTCAGGTAAAAGCAGAACCGGCCGGCGCCAGCCAAAAGGCTGCACCCGCCACCCCGCCAAAGATGATCGCCTCGGAAAATGAAAACGTATCACTGGCCATTAGCGGCCAGGTCAACCGCGCCCTGCTCTATGTTGATGATGGAGACAAGCAAGATATTTATAATGTTGATAATGATCAGTCATCGACGCGCATCCGCCTGGCTGGCAAGGCCAAGCTAAGCGAACAGTGGACGGCTGGCACGATGATCGAAATGGATGTGCGTTCAAATACGTCGAGTGCAGTTAATCAGTCAACGGATAATGGCGTTGGCGGGACTTTCGGCGAACGTAAGCTGGAACTGTTTTTTGAAGGGCCGGTTGGCAAGGTTTCGCTTGGACAAGGCGACACGGCCTCCAATACCACATCCGAAGTCGATCTATCGGGAACGAATGTCGCCGGCTATTCGAATATCAATGAATATAGCGGCGGCTTTGCGTTTGTGAATTCGCTCACCAATCGCTTTTGCACGGATGTGGCGGGCCCCGGCGCCCTGCCGGCAGATGGCCTTTGCACGCCCGGCCAGGGCGCCAGCCTGGATACGCTCAATACGCGGATCGGCCAGGCGTTCTTCAATCTGGATGGGTTGAGCCGTGATGACCGGATTCGTTACGACACGCCAAAATTCATGAACTTCATGGCTTCAACGTCATATGTCGCCGGTGGCGCAAGTGATGTGGCGCTGTATTATGCGGCCGAGATAAACGCCTTTAAGATTGCCGCAGCAATTGCCTATGCCGACCCGTCAAGCCTTACCGCCCGCACCGGCATTGACACTCAATTCAATGGCTCAGCATCCATTCTGCATAGCTCCGGCGCGAATATTACCTTCGCCGCCGGTGCGGCGGATGGAAAAACTCCAGCCTCTGTCGATCCCGATTTCTATTACGTAAAGGCTGGCTGGCTATTCAAGGACCTGCTGAGTCCAAAAACCAAAACTGGGTTTGCTATCGACTATAATAATTCGAATGAAGGGGCCGTGATAGGTGATGAGGGCGATATGTATGGCGTATCGGCGGTGCATACGCTATCAGATTATGGAACCGACCTTTTCACCACCTACCGGCATTTTGAACTAGACAGAATAGGCGTCAATTTCGATGACATTGACTCAGTGATGACCGGCGCGCGGATAAAATTCTAAGTAGTCATATGAGGGCATTCACGTGAAAAGCAGAATTGCCATGTTGCTTTTGGCGGCGGGAATGCTTTCCGCCTGCGCGGCTAAGCCGCTCGACTATCATGCGCCTGGGGAAATCCCCAATGGCGGCGGTCTGATTACCGGCAAGGATGGGGAATTCGTTATCCTGCGCAAATAATAAAGCCCCCTGAGTTTAATAACCGTGCCACCGCTTTTAATATGATGACATTTTCCGGGTGTCACGGCATACTTCGCCCCGGTGCGCGTTGCCATGGCGCCAAGCCGTCATAAGTCGCTGGACGGATAGAAAATAACGCCGCGGGGGTTAAGTATTTTGCGTAATAATTTTCATTTTTTCTGGCATTGGCTGCGCAATCCCACAGGGATTGGGGCAGTGCTTCCGAGCAGCCGCGGCCTGGCGGTTGCGATGGCCGCTGAGATCAACTCACAAGCGCCTGGCGTAGTGGTTGAATTGGGCGGCGGCACTGGAAACATCACGGCGGCGCTGCTAGAAAGAGGTATTGCGCCCAAGGACATCGTGGTGGTGGAGCGCGAGGCGGCGCTGGCGAAAATGATCACCAAACGTTTTCCAGAAATTACCGTCATATGTGGCGATGCTCAGCATTTACGGGCGTTGCTTGAGCATGCGGGTATTGGTCATGTAAAGGCAATCGTCTCTGGCTTGCCCTTATTATCTTTGCCGCGTGATACGGAACGCTGGATTCTTAACCAGTGTTTTTTGGTGTTGCCCCAGGATGGTTATTTTATCCAGTTCACCTATGTGCCGCGTCCGCCGGTCGAGCGCAGCATTGCCGTAAAACTTAATTTGGCGGCGGTGCGCACATCATGGGTTTTAGAAAATTTTCCCCCCGCATCCGTTTGGGTGTATCGCCGCCGCGCGGCGATGCCAGCGAATAGTGTCCAGGAGCTGATGCGCAGCGCGTGAACAGGTCTTGGACCAGCCGTCTTGCTTTTCTTGGGATAGCAATATTTTACTTGGCGTTGACGAAACATGCGGTTGCTGAACCACGGCATGGCGTCGCTATGCATGGCGAGCTTGCGCTGCCATCTAATTTCAAGCACTTCGATACAGTCAATCCAGATGCGCCAAAGGGCGGCGAATTAGCGCTGGGCGAGCATGGCGGTTTTGACAGCATCAACCCTTTCACAGTGCGCGGCATCGCGCCGCACGGCATTCGTGAGTGGGTTTTTGAAAGCCTGCTCAAACGAAATCCAGATGAGCCCTTTTCATTATATGCGTCGGTGGCGCAATCTGTCGAAACGGATAGCGCACGCAACTGGGTAAGTTTTAAGCTTGACTCGCGCGCACATTTTTCCGATGGCGCGCCAATCACCATTGACGATGTCTTGTTTTCGCTGGAAATTTTACGTGAAAAAGGCCGGCCCAATCACCGCTATTATTATAAAAAAGTAATTCGAACCGAGCGGCTGGGAGGTGATGAAATCCGGTTTCATTTTGATCCGCGCGAAGCAGACCGGGAGATGCCATTGATTCTTGGATTGATGCCGATACTTTCCAAGTCCTGGTATGCCAGCCGTGATATCACCGCGCCCAGCCTTGAACCGCCGGTAGGTTCTGGCCCCTATAAGATTGGCACCATTGACGCCGGGCGCAGTATTACCTATGTGCGCGACCCAAACTATTGGGCGGCAAGCCTGCCAGTCAATCGCGGGCTCTATAATTTTGACCGTCTACGGATTGATTTCTACCGCGATGAAAACACCGCTTTTGAAGCCCTCAAGGCGGGGCAATTTGATTTCTGGGAAGAAAAAGATGCTGCCCGTTGGGCAACGGGCTATGATTTTGCAGCCGTGCGCGATGGCAAAATTGTTCATGAGGCATTGCCTCATGGCCGGCCATCGGGATTGCTGGGAATGGCGTTTAACACCCGCCGGGTGTTTTTTCAAGATATCCGGGTGCGCCGCGCCCTCAGCTATCTGTTCGATTTTGAGTGGATAAACCGCAACTTTTTCCATGGCGCTTACCGGCGCACAACCAGCCTATTCGATAATTCTAGTCTTGCGGCGCATGGGCCAGCTAGCGCGGCGGAACAGCAGTTGCTTGCCCCTTTTGCAGGTGAAATAGCACCCGATGTCATGACGCACGGATATGCGCCCCCAGCCAGCGATGGCTCCGGTGGCAATCGGGCGGGTCAGCGCCAGGCCCTGGCATTGCTGAACAAGGCTGGTTGGGAGATTCGTGAGGGGCGCCTGCTCAACATTCAAAGCGGCGCGCCGTTGGTGTTTGAAATTCTATTGGTCCGGCCAGAAGAAGAAAAAATAGCACTGGTTCTTGCAAATGCGGCGAAGCGTCTAGGTATTAAGATTAGCGTGCGCACGGTGGATTCCAGCCAGTATGAAGAACGGCTGCGCACCTATGACTTTGACATGATGATTTACCAGTGGGACGCCTCGCTCTCGCCAGGCAATGAGCAAAAATATTATTGGGGGTCGGATGCCGCCGGTCAGCCTGGCACGCGCAATTATCCCGGGATCAAAAGTCCCGCCATTGACGCTATGATTGGGTATTTACTGAACGCTGGAAACGCGGCCCAATTCACTACGGCTGCCCGTGCGCTGGATCGCGCACTGATGTCAGGAAACTATGTTATTCCAATGTACCATCAGCCAGAGGACCGGCTTGCCCGAAAATCCTCCCTACAGCGCCCGCAAAAAACGCCGCTATATGGATATGATCTAATGAGCTGGTGGAAGGCCGATCGCAATCAGGATTAAAACGTCGGCTCAGGAGTCCGGGTAAGCGTTTCCAGGCGTTTTAGCATGCGCCTTATTTCCAGATCCCGGTGGCCGAATTTAGCAATACGGGCGCTGATGCCTCTGCCCAACTGTGCGCAGTCATTATTGATCTTGTCAGATAGCCTGTGCTTGGTGGTTTCGATGAGAATATCCTCGTAAAGCTCATGGCTGGCCCTTAGCAGCATCTGCGCCTGCATTAGCTCCGCGTTAAGCTTTTCGAGGTCTTCCATAACAGTTACCATTCGTCCTCCTGATAACAAGGCCGTCTTCTCATTTCATCAGGTGGTTTTAGCTAACTGGCAATGTAAGTGACAGTAGATACAGGCCGGTAAGATAACGGGATATATTGGATGTATTGTGGCTAATGATGCGTATCCACCGGCGCCATGATGCGTTCCAGGCTAGTCATGTTCATGCCGAACTTGGTCCAGTTATAAGGGGTTAGATTAAGCCCCTTGATCACCTTGCGGGTGATTTCGACGCCCTGCCCGCTGGTGCTTGGAACCATGTCGAAATCCAGAATATTGACACAGGCGGTGTCCTGCTCAAACGCTTGCACTCCTTGCAGCCCAGCGCCGGTCATCCAACCGAGCAGCATCCGGTTAATGCCCTCATGCGCCACCACCAGAATTGTCGCCCAATCGCGCTGATGCAGCAGCCGTTTGATGGCTTCGCTGCCGCGCGCCAGGGCGTCCGCGAACGCCTCGCCATTTGTTCCGAGACCGAAACGAGCCCCAGGTTCCGCCGCCGCATCGAACTGAAACGCCAGCGCCGCCCCCAGCTTGTCGCGGGTCATGGGTGGGCCATTCGTGCTGCCTTTTAATTCCACCAGGCCCGGCTCAATTTCCACTTTAAGATGTGAGGATATCTCATTTCGGGATAAGGTTATTTCAGCAGTTTGCCTTGTCCGGTTCAGGCCCGAACAGATGACCCGGTCAAACGGCACCTGCGCCAGCGCCTGTCCCGCCGCATGGGCCTGCTCGCGGCCATGAGCAGTGAGCGGCACGCCTTCGAAATCGCCGGAAGCAATCACTTCCGGCGAAAAATAATCAACATGGCCGTGGCGCATTAAATAAATCCGCCGCCGGCCAGTTGTTCCTGGCAGTACCTGCATTGTTAAATGGCCTCTGCCTTGCGCAGCGCATCCACTTCAGCCGCACTCAGCCCCCAATCGCGCATTGCTGATTCCGTGTGTTGGCCTATTACTGGGGCAGGCCCCTGGACTTTCGACACCGTACGGCTGAACCGCGGCGCAGGCGCCGGTTGCGACACCCCATCAATCTCGATGAATGTCTTGCGGGCGACATTTTGCGGATGCTTGATCGCCTCCTTGAGGGTCAGCACCGGCCCGTAACAGATGTCGGTGTTTTCCATGATCGCGGACCACTGATCGCGGGTCTTGGTTTTGAAGCGGTCAATAAGCCGCTGCTTCATTTCCGGCCATTTGGAGCGGCTCATCTGCTTTTTGAAGTCGGGGTCATCGGTCAGCCCTAGCTTTTCCAAAAGCTCCGCGTAGAATTGCGGCTCGATTGAACCCAGCGAGATGTAATTGCCATCGGAACATTCGTAGCTGTCATAAAAGGGCGCGCCGCCATCCAGGAGATTGGTGCCGATTTCATCGCTCCACGCGCCGGAGGCGTTCATGCCAAAAAACATTGACATTAGCGAAGCCGAACCATCGGTCATCGCACAGTCCACCACCTGTCCCAAACCGGAGACTTTCGCCTCATGCAGGGCTGCCAGCAGGCCCACCACTAGATACAGTGCGCCGCCGCCGAAATCGCCCACCAGATTGAGCGGATGCATGGGCTTTTCACCTGGCCGCGCACAGGAGCGCAAAGCGCCGGTAATGGCGATGTAATTGATGTCGTGGCCGGCCGTTTGTGAATATGGGCCATCTTGGCCCCATCCGGTCATGCGGCCATAAACCAGGCGCTTATTGCGCTTAAGGCAGATATCCGGGCCAAGCCCTAAACGTTCCATCACGCCGGGACGGAAACCTTCAAATACAATGTCAGCCTTATCGATCAGTTTCAGGCAAGCCTCTATGGCTTCTGGCTTTTTGAGATCAACAGAGACTGAGCGCCGTCCCCGGCCGCCAATTTCAAATTTGGTGCCGCCGGTCCCATTGCGGACTTTGCGGTCAATGCGCACCACATCGGCGCCCATGTCGGAAAGCATCATGCCGCAAAATGGTCCTGGCCCAATGCCTTGAAACTCAATGATTTTTACCCCTGTTAGCGGTCCAGACATCGAAGCTCCCTCCCTGTTTATGTTTCTATCTTCCAAGTTTTAGAGCATATCCGCGTGAGTTGGAACCACTTAGCCTAGCGCCAGTAAACTTTGCCCGTCGTCCACATCGAGGATGGCGCCTGTCATGATGCCGGATGCGTCTGAGCAAAGCAGCAGCAGCATGCCGTCAAGATCACTGGCCACATTCAGGCGGCGGCGCAGGAACGTGGCGATCTGGGCCTTGCCCTTGTCGCTATGAAACCATTCGCTGTTCAGTTCAGTTTCAATATAGCCCGGGCAGATGGCGTTGACATTGATCCCATACCTGCCCCATTCACGCGCCAGCGCCTTGGTCATCATCGCCATGCCCACCTTTGACATATTGTACAAAGACAATCCAGGCAGCAACACATGCACGGCGGCTGAGGCGATATTGATGATGCGGCCAATATGTTGCGCGCCGCCATCCGGGGCGGTTTGGCGCCGGGCGATCATGCGTTTTGCGACCTCAGTCGCCATAAAGAAAGCGCCACGCAGATTGGTGTCAAAGAGTTCATCATAGGCTTCCGGGGTAACGTCGATCGCGCGGCTGGCGCCGTTAATACCCGCATTGTTGATCAGGATATCGATAGGTCCATATTCCTGCTCGCTCGCCTCCACGGTAGCCGTGATGCTTTTCGTATCACGCACGTCGAGCGCCAAGGGAAAGGCAGTCCCACCGGTCTTGGCGATTTCCGCGCAAAGTTCCTGCAACCGGTCAATGCGCCTGCCAGTGACCGTCACCCGCGCACCGGCGCGCGCCAAGGTTAAAGCGAAATGGCGCCCAAGGCCGCTCGTGGTTCCAGTGATCAGGATATTTTTGCCGCTTAAATCCGTGGCCCTGTCCATCATTTTTCCAATCCCTGTTTTATCAACCCTTGGGATGTTTATGCCCTTCGCGGCTCAAAAAGCCAACAAAGCGTTAACCATCAAGCTGTATTATTCCCTGATATTCAGCTACGGAGAAACAATATGAGCGGCAATGCGCGCGTCCTGGTCGTCAATGACGATCCGGTAGAGGCCGGAAGGCTCACAAAATTAATGGAAACGCGTGGCTATGACGGTATTCACGCCGGCACTCAGGACGCGCTTGACCTGGTCCGCTCCAGCAGGCCGGATGTGGTTATCCTTGGCGGCGGCGGTAATTCCCGTCTCAATCTAACCCGTGCACTAAAGGGCCATGTTGAAACATCACAGGTTCCGGTCATTCTGATGGCGGAATCCATGGATAGCGCCGCCCAACTGGAAGGATTGCGCGCCGGTGCGGACGTGTGCCTGCCCAATCCATGCCATGATCTACAGCTGTTTGGGCGTATCGATTCCATGGTGCGGCTGGCGACGATGCAGGAAGAATTGCAACGGCGGCGCGAAACATCGCTGCTATACGGCGTTAAGGGGCCGGAGATGATCACCCCGCCCGCCGCTATTACTGACTCGAATTTACTGCTGGTAGGACCGGCGGACGGCGACTACGAGCGCATTGAGCAAGCATTATGCGACTATGGCACCCTGGTTCATGCACACACGGCCTCTACGGCCATGACCTATCTTGAGCGGCGCGATTTCGACACCATCATGGTCAATGTTCCTGAAGGACAAGAAGAAGAATTTTACCGCTTCTGCCATGATGTGCGGCGTAACGCGCGGCTGTATAATGTGCCCATCGTATGCATGATTTCAGCCAGCGCCCAGGGCGGCTCCACAAACGCATTCGCTGCCGGCGCGGCGGATGTGTTTCATCATCCGATCAGTATGGCCGACCTGCGAATGCGGATCGACGTGCTGGTCCGCCAGCAACGATACCGTGACACCTTGCGCGAAGTCTATCGTCAGGCGCGAAACGTGGCGACGACCGACTCTCTTACCGGCCTATATAATCACGGCTTCATGATGCAGCATCTGACATCGCTGGCGGCGGACTCGCATGCACGTTCAAAAAGCCTGTCGGTGGGCGCCTTCACCATAGACAATCTTGCAGAAATCAATGCCGGCCATGGCTATGCTATTGGTGACAAAGTACTGCGGCAGGTTGGCCTGGTGATCAGCACCCTGGTGCGCGGCGAGGATTTGCCTGCGCGATTAGGAGGCGGGCGTTTCATTTTGGTAATGCCCGAAACCCGGCTTGCTTCGGCCGAATTAGTGGCGCACCGGATTGGCAGCGTCATCAATTTTACGGAAATGATGGCCGAAGACTCGGGCGCCACCATCCGCCCGCATGTCACCACGGGAGTGGCGGCGCTAGAGCCGGGCATGAGCGCGGAAACCCTGCTCGCCAGGGTCTTTGGGCGCGATTGATTTTTCGCTTTAATAGGCGCCTGATTTGGCGTTAAGCTACCTCTATGCAGCTTGATATTATATCAGATCCTGTGTGTCCATGGTGTTATGTGGGCAAGAAACGGCTTGAGGTTGCGCTGCGCGCGCGGTCGGGGATTCCCATCGAACTTGCCTACCGGGTGTACCAGTTAAACCCGGACATGCCGCGCGAGGGCATGGACCGGCGCGAACATCTGCGCCGCAAGTTTGGCGGTGACGGCAAGGGTCCCAGCCCCGTTCTGGATGCGTTACATGAGGCGGCCCGGGAACTCGGCATCGCATTTAATTTCAGCCGTATCGCGCGCACGCCCAACACCGTCGACGCGCACCGCCTGATCCGCTGGGCGCATAGTGCGGGTTGTCAGCCCGAGGTGGTGGAAATTCTTTTCCGCCGTTATTTTACCGAAGGCGAGGACATTGGCGATCGCGCCGTGCTGCTCGACATCGCGCTTGAGGCCGGCATGGATATCCAGATTATCACCGATCTTCTGTCGCGCGACGCCGACATCGAGCTGATCAAAAGCGAAGACGCGACCGCGCGCAGAATTGGCATTCAGGGCGTCCCATCCTATATAATCGCCAACAAATATCTGCTGGTCGGCGCGCAGGAACCGGAGCTATTCGTCAAGGCGCTGGATGCCGCCTATGCCGAAGCCCAGGCCTGACCCCTTTTGGTGCTCGTTTGGTGCTCGTGAAACCGGGGCTAGCTCAGAGGGACCCCATCCTGTCTTATTCTCAGAGGGCAATCCAATTGTCGTCGCCATATATCCGATAGGCGTCGGCGCGGCTTCCGTTCCACCAGTAGCGAAGATGCCGTCCCTGCATAGGGATGCTGACGACATCCGGCCAAAAGATAGCTATCGCCTCTCCTGCGGGATGGCGCACACTTGGGTATATGAACCCATCGCTGTTTTCTGCATTGCGTAAATTTTGCGCCAGTAATTGCGATGCCGTGTAATCATGGGGATCAAGCGCGCTTTCAAATTCCGGGTTTCCTCTGAGGTCGTGCAGGTTTGCGTTGATAGCGCCAACAAGCTCGCGATAGTCCGCATGCGCAGGCGGTTCATCTGTCGCGCGCATGAACTGCTCAAAATGATAGATCGTTTCGCGCAAGGCAACTTCAAAACTGTCGCCAGCATAGTAAACGCCATAAGCGCCGTTGCTGAAACGGCTTGGGCGATGCGCTGATATATGGCAAAACGCGGCCATAATCAAAGTTGCGCCTGGACCAGATACGCGCCGTTCAGGTGGAACCAGGTGGATCGATCCGATCTCATCTCGAACGCGCGGGTTGGTTTTCGCCTCTGCGGACATGACCAGTTCCCAATCCGCAGCATCGGCAATATCCTCAAACAGATCAACCGGGGGGTAAATCGACCGGATAACGCGATATGTAGATTGCCATTCGATTTGTTTGAGCGCCGGGATCACCATCCGCCGCGTTCGGCATCGAGATAGGAACGAACCGCCACCAGGTCTGTCAGTTCACCGGCCAGCATGCGTTGCAATGCGGTCTGTCCGCCAAATGCCTGGTTGGCTTTTTTGATCCATGTATACCCCCGCTCCGGATCCTTAAAAATATATCTCAGGGCTTTGTGTATCCCCATAAGGATCGACAATCTTTGCCGCATGTCGTGCGAAATCCTCGAAGAGCGGGGGCCACTTCTTTTCCAGCGTGAATAGGTGCTTTGTGATGGCTGACCAAGCAAGATGCGCGCATCATGGTCCGTTAACTGCCAGCGATCCATCAGCTTAAAGAACGCTCTCAACAGGGCGCCGGTCTCTGCATCCGTGATTATGCTTGTCGCTGGTTGCGAGCTGTAAAAATCAGTTTTCTCTGAAATTTGCATCTGCCCTCCGGTCATATGACTTAATTTAGTTTAAATATGGCCATATGGCAAATTAAACCATTTTTACTGAAAAATGCTCACCTTTTAACCGGGCGCCGCAGCCCCTGCCCGCGCAATCCCCGCCAGTGTCAGCGTCAAGTTCGTTACTCCGGTCAGGCGTTCCTCCGCCGCTTGCCAGTTGCGCTGATAGACCAGCTTGTGATCCGGGCGCAGTTTTGCCGATTTGGTTTGCCGGGTTAAAAACTCCACCAAGCCTGCCGGGTTGGCGAATTGATCATTGCGGAATGACACGATCGCTCCCTTCGGCCCCGCATCGATTTTGGCGATACCCGCTATCCGGCAGTGTTGCTTGATGGCGATAATTTTCAGCAATTGATTAACCTCGTCCGGCAATGGGCCAAAACGGTCGATCAGTTCAGCGGCGATGGCGTCGATTTCCTCGCGTCCTTCGATCTGCGACAGGCGGCGATACAGCGATAGGCGCACATTCAGATCCGCCACATAGGATTCCGGAATCATTACCGGCGTGCCAAGGCTAATTTGCGGCGACCATTGATCCGCCGCCTCCGCCTCCGCGCCGCCACTGCGCAGCGCCGCCACCGCCTCTTCCAGCATTTCCTGATACAATTCAAATCCGACTTCGCGCACATGGCCGGATTGCTCTTCTCCCAGCAGGTTCCCTGCCCCACGGATATCCATATCATGGCTGGCCAGGCTAAACCCCGCGCCCAGCGCGTCGAGGGTTTGCAAGACCTTCAAGCGTTTTTCAGCATTCGCCGTAATCGTTTTCTTTGGCGGCAAGGTCAGATAACAAAAGGCGCGCATTTTCGCGCGGCCAATGCGGCCCCGCAACTGGTAAAGCTGCGCCAGCCCGAACATGTCGGCCCGGTGCACCAGCATGGTGTTGGCGGTTGGAATATCAAGCCCCGACTCGATGATCGTGGTGCTCAGCAGCACGTCATATTTGCGGTCATAGAAGGCGTTCATCACATCATCAAGCCGGCCCGGCGGCATTTGCCCATGCGCCACCACATATTTTACCTCAGGCGCGAATTCCTTCAAATAGGCCTCGGCTTCCGGCAGATCGGCGATGCGAGGACAGACATAAAAACTCTGCCCGCCACGGTAATGTTCGCGCAGCAGCGCCTCGCGCAACAGCACCGGATCAAACGGCGCAACGAATGTGCGCACCGCCAGCCGGTCAATGGGCGGCGTGGCGATGACGGAAAGCTCGCGCACGCCTGACAGCGCCAGTTGCAGCGTGCGTGGAATGGGCGTCGCCGTCATGGTTAGCACATGCACCTCGGCGCGCAACTGTTTCAACCGCTCCTTATGCGCCACGCCGAAATGCTGTTCCTCATCGACCACCACAAGCCCAAGATTTTTGAAATCGATACTTTTGCCGAGCAACGCATGGGTGCCAATGATGATATCCGCGTGTCCTTCGGTGATTTCTTTTTTCACCAGATTCGCCTGTTTTAGCGGAACCATGCGCGAGAGTTGCGCGATGCGCACCGGAAAACCTTCAAAGCGCTCGCGGAACGTTTGAAAATGCTGCCGGCACAGCAGGGTCGTGGGAACGATCACCGCCACCTGCATACCGGACATGACGGCGACGCATGCGGCGCGCAAGGCCACCTCGGTTTTGCCGAATCCGACATCGCCGCAGATCAGCCGGTCCATGGGCCTGCCGCTGGCCAGATCATCGGTTACCGTTTCGATGGCCTTCATCTGATCGTCGGTTTCAAGATAGGGGAAGCGGGCGCAAAATTCCTGATACATGCCCTCTGGCGGATGAATCGGCGCAACATTGCGCAACGCCCGTGCAGCGGCGATCTTGATCAGTTCACTGGCCATTTCACGAATGCGTTTTTTCATTCGTGCTCGGCGCGACTGCCATGCGGCGCTGCCTAGCCGGTCAAGCGCGATATCGGGCGAATCCGAACCATAACGTGACAGCAGTTCGATGTTTTCAACCGGCAGATAAAGCTTGTCGCCGCCCGCATAGATCAGCAGCAGGCAATCATGCGGCGCGCCATTGATCTCCAGCGTTTGCAGGCCCTCATAACGGCCAATGCCATGCTCAAGATGCACTACAAGATCGCTGGGTGTCAGGCTAGACGCCTCGGAGAGAAAATTTTCCGCTCGCCGTGTGCGCCCGCCGCGCCGCACCAACCGGTCGCCCAGAATATCCTGCTCCCCGATCAGCAGCAGCTCTGATGTTTCAAAGCCGGTTTCAATCCCCAGCACAATCAGGCCAACCGTCCCGCGCGGCGCTGATTTTGCCTGCTCCCAGGTGTCTGGATAAACAACACCGTTCAATCCATGATCCTCTAGCAGGCTGCCAAGCCGCTCGCGCGAGCCGGTGCTATAGGCGGCGATCAGCACCTGTTTGCTGGCCTGGGCGGTCCGCACATAATCGCGCACGGCCTCATAGATATTGATGGAATCCTGTTTGCGTTCCAGCGTGAAGTTGCGGCATGCGCGCGCGCCCGCATCTGCGCGCTGCCCATGATCCGGCGGCTGAAAGGGGTTAAAGCTGCGCACCGGGTTTCTACTCAACAGCGCCTCCCATTCATCGCCTGTCACAAACAACGCATCGGGGGGCAGTGGATGATACAATGGGGCTAATTGATTGGCCGATTTTGGTGTCGCGCGGCGCGCGTCAAAATAGTCGGCAATTAATTCAAGACGGCTGTGCAGCGCTTCGCCTGCCAGATGATCCAGGCAAATGACTGGCGTATTACCCGCCTCGCCTGTCACTGCCTGTGGCAGATAATCGAACAACGTATCCAGGCGCTCATGAAACAGCGGCAGCCAGTGTTCCATTCCCTGATATTTGCGGCCCGCGCTGATTGATTCATACAGCGGATCCTCGCCTGTCACGGCGCCAAAACAGCGCACATAACCGGTGCGGAAATTGCGGATCGACGCCGCGTCCAGAATGACTTCCGACACCGGCATCAGGGTCAGGCTGTGAAGCTTGCCGGTGCTGCGCTGGGATTCTGGATCAAAGACGCGGATCGATTCCAGCACATCGCCAAAAAAATCCAGGCGTAGCGGCGTTTCCGCACCCGGCGGATAGACATCAAGCAAGCCGCCGCGCATGGCGAAATCACCTGGCTCTACGACGGTTCCGGCGCGCGAAAACCCGTTGCGTTCAAGATAGGCAAGCAACGCTGGCACATTAACCGGCTTGCCAATCTCGGCGGTAAACGCTGTTGCGTTCAGCATGGCCTTTGCGGGAACCCGCTGAATGGCGGCGTTCACAGTGGTAAGGATGACCAAATTCCGGAAATCGGCGCCTGGGCGCGCCAATCGGTGCAGCGCCGCCATGCGCATGCCGCTGATGTCCGCAATTGGCGACACCCGGTCATAGGGCAGACAGTCCCAAGCCGGAAACCTGACAATTTCGACAGCAGGCGCAAAGAATGCTAGCGCCTCGGCCATCCCCGCCGCCCGCGCGCCATCGCGCGCAATGTACAGGACGCAGCCATAGCTGCGGGCCATTTCCCCGAGCAGCAGCGCGTCAAACCCCCCGGGTGCGCCCCCCACCTCCAGACGCCCTGAGTAATTCAATATTTTATCATCTAAAACCAATATTTTAATCTTTATACTTAAAGTTCAAAATCATCCGCATTACCGGTGTGTTTTCCGCCTCAGGCGGCTGGCTTTTACCGCTGATCCAGATATAGAGAACCGGGTCGTCAATCTCCAAAATCTGTTCAAACTGACGCACATGTTCCACATCAAAACCGTCAACATGCTGATCGGCGAAGGCGCCTAAAATGAGATCGAGTTCGCGCATCCCCCGGTGCCAGGCGCGAAATATTATCCGCTTGCGGCGCAGCTCGATTTCTATTTCCTTTGCCATGCTATTGCCTTTTCCGAACGCCAAATCCCCGTGTCAGCAAAACTGACCCGGTTATATGATCTTGATATAGTCCCTGTGACGGCCATTTAGCAAATGCCGTCCTATTGATAGGAACCCTGCTATATGCGGCCGGAGATATTGTTCCCCGTATTTGCGCCGGTCACCAGCCTATCTGGCGCCGGCCCGCAGACCGCCAAGCTGATCACCCAGCTTGCCGGGCCGAATACGGTTGACCTGTTCTGGCATCTGCCAAGCAGCGTTATCGACCGGCGGTTTCGCCCCAGCCTTTCTGAACTCACAGAGGCGCATGACGGCCTGGTGGCGACGCTCACCCTGAAGGTCTGGGCGCATGAGCCTTCGCCCAACCGGCGCATCCCCTACCGGATCAGGTGCACAGATGGCAGCGGCGGAGAGATCACCCTGGTGTTCTTTCATGCCCGGCCGGAATATTTGCAGCGCACCCTGCCCGAAAGCCAGACCCGTATGGTCAGCGGCAAATTAGAGTATTTCCGCGAGAACTGGCAGATGACGCATCCCGATTATATTGTCAGCGAGGCGGAATTCGCCGCTCTGCCGATGGTGCAGCCGGTCTATCCGCTGACTAACGGCCTTGGCGCAAAACCGCTGGTCAAGGTGATCCGCGCCGCATTGGCGCGCGCACCGCAGTTGCCGGAATGGCAGGATGCGGCCTGGATTGCAAAACAGCAGTGGCCGGACTGGCGCAGCAGTTTATTCTCCGCCCATTCTCCGCAATCGGCGGCTGACGTTGATCCGCGTCAACCGGCGCGGATGCGGCTGGCGTATGATGAATTGCTGGCCAATCAACTGGCGTTGTTGCTGGTTCGCCGCTCTATGCGCCGGCAGGCGGGCCAGCCCATCAAGGGCGACGGACGGCTGCGTGACAAAGTGATTGCGGCGTTGCCGTTTCGCCTCACCCCGTCACAAATTCAGGCGCTGGCCGAAATATCCGGCGATATGGCGAGTAATGTGCGCATGTTGCGGCTGTTGCAGGGCGATGTGGGCAGCGGCAAAACGCTGGTGGCGTTGCTCAGCATGCTGATCGCCGTGGAAAATGGCGGCCAGGCGGCAATGATGGCGCCGACCGAGATTTTGGCCCGGCAGCATTACGCCGTCGTCTCGAAATTCTGCAAGGCCGCAGGCGTCAGGGTTGCGCTGCTCACCGGACGTGAGAAGGGCAAGGCACGGGAGCAAATTCTGCGGGATCTGGCGGAGGGCGCAGCGCCTGTCGTGGTTGGCACCCATGCGTTGTTTCAGGATGACGTGGCGTTCCGCGATCTGCAAATGGCGGTCATTGACGAACAGCACCGCTTCGGCGTGCATCAGCGGATGCTGCTATCGGAGAAAGGCGTCAGCAACGTTGACACGCTGGTGATGAGCGCAACGCCAATTCCGCGCACACTGACGCTGACGGTGTATGGGGATATGGACACCTCTAAGCTGCTGGAAAAGCCGCCCGGGCGCGCGCCAGTTGATACGCGGGTGATGCCGCTTGACCGGATGCCGGAAGTGATTAGCGGCTTGCAACGGGCGCTGGCGCGCGGCGCGCAGGCCTATTGGGTGTGTCCGCTGGTAGAGGAATCCGAGATGGTTGACGCCGCCGCCGCTGAAGAACGCCATGCTGCGTTGCGCGAAATTTTTGGCAACAAGGTTGGGCTAATGCATGGCCGCATGAAGACGGCGGAAAAAGACCAGGCGATGCAGGATTTTCTGGAACAGCGCACCAGCATTTTGGTCGCCACCACGGTGATCGAGGTTGGCGTTGATGTCACCAACGCAACAATTATGATTGTCGAGCGCGCCGAGCGTTTCGGGCTGGCGCAACTGCATCAATTGCGCGGCCGCGTCGGGCGCGGCGAACAGGCCTCAACCTGCATGTTGATGTATCAGCCGCCGCTAGGCGAAATGGCGCGGGCCAGGCTACGCATTTTGCGCGAAACAAATGATGGGTTCCGCATTGCCGAGGAGGATCTGCGTCTGCGCGGCGCAGGCGAAGTGCTCGGCGTCAAACAAAGTGGCGTCCCGGAATTTCGCCTGGCCGATCTATCCATACATAGCGATCTGCTGGACGTGGCGCGTGATGACGCACGGCTGATCTGCGATCAAAATCCGGAATTAACCGGCCCGCGCGGCGAAGCGCTGCGCATCTTACTGTATCTGTTCGAGCGCGACGCAGCGGTGAAGTATGCGAGCGCTGGGTGAGGGGGACAGATTGAGGCGCCCCCGGTTTTGTGGACACCTCAATCGGCATTCTGTGCCTTTCTGGGTGTCCGAAAAACCGGGGGTGCCTCAATCATATCCTATTTAAAATGAAACTACGCCGCGCGGATTTTGTTGAGGAATTCTGATACTTCGTTTCTTATCTCTTCACCCTGGCGGGCCAGATCCTCGGCGGCAAGCAACACCTGCGAGGCGGCGGAGCCTGTTTCACTCACCACTTGCGTTACATTTGAGATGCCGCTTGAGACTTCTTGGGTGCCACGCGCCGCCTCCTGAACATTGCGGGCGATTTCCTGTGTCGCCGAGCCCTGCTCCTCCACCGCTGTTGCGATCATGGTTGAGATGTCGTTGATGCGGCCAATCGTTTGCGTGATGCTCCCAATCGCGCTTACCGACAATTTAGTCGCATTTTGTATTTCGGTAATCTTAGCGCTGATATCTTCGGTCGCCTTTCCGGTTTGCGTCGCCAGGTTTTTCACCTCCGACGCAACCACCGCGAAACCTTTACCAGCCTCACCTGCGCGCGCCGCCTCGATGGTGGCGTTGAGCGCCAAAAGGTTTGTCTGACTGGCTATATCGTTGATCAGACCGATCACTTCGCCGATGCTCTGCGCAGCGTCCGCCAAAACCTTGATTTGTGCGTTCGTGCGTTCCGCCTCGTCACTTGCCTCCTGGCTGATGCGCGCGGATTCCGCAACCTGGCGGCTGATTTCGACGATGGAGGAGGATAATTCCTCGCCCGCCGAAGCCACTGTTTGCACATTGGTTGAAGCTTCTTCAGAGGCAGCGGCAACCGTAGTTGCCTGCCGTTGCCCCTCTTCTGCTATCGAAGTCATGGATTGCGCCGTTGCATGCAGTTCTGTCGAGGCAGAGGCCAGGGTTTTTAAGGCCATCGCAACTGATTTATCAAACAGCCCGATATCGGCTTCGATCTGCTTTGTCCGGAATTCTTTTTTCTCCTGTTCGACAAGCTGATCGGCCTGCATCCGCTCCGCCGCTATGCCGTTTTCCTTAAAAACAGCGACGGCGCGCGCCATGGCGCCGATTTCATCCTTGCGCTCCGAGCCGGTCACCTCGGCAGTCCAATCCCGATTGGCAAGCTGAACCATGATCTGCGTGATTGATCTCACTGGCTGCGTGATGCTGCGGCCGATATACCAGGCGGTAAAGGCGCCAATCAGCAGCGCCAGGCCAGCAATGACCAGATTCTGAGTCTCGCTCGCATTCACCGACGCCAAGGTCTCCGCCTGCAGCTTGTTTTCGTCCTCATGCGCAGAACTCTTCACCGCTTCGATTTTCTCACCAATCGCCTTGCCATTGGCGTCAAGCACCTGCTCACGTACTTTATTGCGCTCCGCGACCACAACCGCCAGTTCCTCGAACGCCTTCTCGTAATTTGGCAGATCGGCTTCGACCATCTCAATTGTATTTGAATGCTCGGGGCCGATGCTCGCCTTGAGATGTTCAAGCGCCGCCTCTACCTCTTTGAACTCGGCGCGCGCGCGATCAATGGCGGCCGGCTCATTGGTGTCGAGAAACTTGGTGACATACAGCCGGGCGCTGAGAAAATCCTCCTGCACGATGCCGGCCAGATTGGCTACCTGGAAATGCCCCTCCTTGGTCAACTTTTCATTCAACCCGGTCAGCTGCTCGCGAATCTCCGGCCCGATCTCGTTGAGCTTTTCATCGACCAGTCTATTTCGCTGGTGCATCAGCCCGACGATTTGCTCAAAGCCCTTGTGATAGGCAACAGAGAGCGCATCGATCTCGCCGATCAGCTTGGCGCGCACGGGGTTCTGGATTTCCTTGTGCGCCACCTCAACGCCATGGCGGACCTGCTCGTACGCCTTGTTGGCCTGCTCCATATCCGCATCTTCGTTGGTGCCCAGATAACGGCGCACGCCGAGGCGCAGCTCGCCCATATCGCTATCCATTTCAGCGACCAGCAGCGCGTCGCTCGCCATGTTGCCATACTGCTCGAAATTCCCGCGCAGAGCGCCTATTTCAGTCACCGACATGGCGGCGAGGCCGGTAACGAGCAGCAGCACAATGCCGAAGCCGGCATAGATACGCGCGCCGATACCAAGATTGGTGAAAAACTGTGTCATGGAGGTGGCCTTCCGTTGCAGCCAGATCTCAGCCGTTTGAGACCGGGAAAAATTAAATTGCATGCAACGTTGTAAATCGCAGGGACTAAGTAATGGTTAAAATTTCCCGCCGGAGAAGTATTTATGAGAAAAAAGGGAAATGCGTCCGCCGCGCACTATATACCGGAGACAGGAATGGTACGCCCTAGGGGAGTCGAACCCCTCTTTCCAGGTTGAAAACCTAGCGTCCTAACCGATAGACGAAGGGCGCCCGGGGGCGCGAAGCCAGCGCCGGGTTATATGGCTATCCCATAACCCAATCAAGTGCGATCAGCGCATAGGCTCGCTGTGGCACAGCCGCTATAGGGTAGCCAGGTCATCGATATGCAATTGCACCCGGCGCACACCGCGCCAACTATCGGCGCGCAATTTTCCCGCCACATGCAGCGGCCCGCTACGCGGTCCGGCCAGCAACGCTTGCCCCAGCGGCGTGCTGGCGCTGCGAAAAGCAATGCCCGGCAGCCGTTTGCCGTCGCCGGTTACCAGCACACAGCGCACATGGTCCGCCCCCACAATGCCAGCATCCACGATGCGCGCATTGGCGAACACAAAGCGCGGTTCCGGGTTGCCCGCGCCAAACGGCCCCGCCAATTGCATTTGATCAAACAGTTCCGGCGTTGCCGAGCCCGCCGCAAGCAATCCGTCCAGGCCCAATCCACCCGCAGTTGACGCCGCTGTCACCTGAATGGCGATCCGCTGGGCTAAAAACGCCCTTAGTTCGTCAATGCGCGCGGCCTCAACCGTCAGCCCGGCCGCCATCTTGTGCCCGCCGCCATTGATCAGCAAACCCGCCTGCCGGGCGCTCAAAACGGCCGCCCCCAGGTCTACGCCCGTAATCGAACGCCCAGACCCCCTGCCAAGCCCGGAAGCATCAATACCGATAACGATGCTGGGCAGATTACTGCGGTCTTTCAATCTGCTGGCAGCAATGCCGATAACACCGGGGTGCCAGCCCTGCCCCGCAACCAGCACTAATGACCCAGCTGGCTCGCCCATTTGGGCAAGCGCCGCCTCCAGCACCTGCGCCTCAATGGCCTGGCGCTCCCGGTTGAGATGATCAAGCTCCGCCGCAATGGCCGTGACCTCCGCTATGTCATCGGACGCCAGCAGCCGCGCGCCCAGATCGGACTTGCCAACCCTTCCGCCAGCATTAATACGCGGGCCAAAAACAAACCCGGCCTGATAGGTGCTGGCGTCTGTATCAACGCCAGCAGCCTCGGCCAATGCCTGAAGCCCGGGGTTTTTGCGTTGCGCCATGATTTTCAGTCCCTGACGCACCAGCGCCCGGTTGACGCCGGTCAACGGCGCCACATCGCAGATCGTGCCCAGCGCCACCAGATCGAGCCATTGTAAAAGGTTCGGCTCGGGCAGATTTTGCCGTTCAAAGCATCCCTGATTGCGCAACTCGCGATTCACCGCCACCACCAGTAAAAACGCCACCCCAACCGCCGCAAGCTGCCCATGCCCCGACACATCATCCAGCCGGTTTGGATTGAGTACTGCAAAGGCCTGCGGCAGTTCCGCCTCGGCCTGATGGTGATCGACCACAATGATGTCCAGACCGGCCTTGCACCCCTCCGCGAGAGCCTCAAACGCCATGGTGCCGCAATCGACAGTGATCAGCAGCTTGGCGCCTTGTTTTGCGAGGCCGCGCAACGCCGGCCCGTTTGGCCCATATCCTTCTGTTATCCGGTCTGGCACATAGAGGACGGCTGTATGACCAACAGACCTTAGAAACCGCATTAATAAAGCGCTGGAAGTAGCTCCATCTACGTCATAATCACCGAATATAGCGATCTGCTCTTTGGCCATAATTGCGGCGGCGAGACGCTTTGCGGCGCGCTCCATGGCAATCAGGCAGGACGGGTCGGGAAGATCGGCTTGCAGGCTTGGGTTAAGATACCGCGCCGCCCCATCCAGCGTAACCCCGCGCCCGGCAAGGATTTCCCCGATGACGCCGGGCAAAGCATGGCGCTGGGCGATCGCCATGCCCAAGCGCTCATCCGTGTTGCGAAGCCGCCAGCTTTGCCCGCTGACAGAGTGAAGCGCACTGAAAACAGGTGATGGATGATTTTCCTTTTGCCATCCGTCCTCTGTCATCCGCTACTCATCCAAATTTGCTTTCATCCGTGTGGCGCGCCCTGATCCAGCGCACGGTGCCGGTAGCGGAGCGCATCACGACAGTATGCGTGGTGACGGCGCCGTTTGCCTCGCGGTGAATGCCACTCAGCATCGATCCGTCAGTAACGCCAGTGGCTGAAAAAATAACATCGCCTTTGGCCATTTCCTCCAGCGTATATTTATGCGCCAGATCCTTTACCCCCATGGCCCGCGCCCGCTCGCGCTGCTCATCGTTGCTAAACACCAGCCGCCCCTGCATCTGGCCGCCAATACAGCGCAACGCCGCCGCCGCTAGCACGCCTTCCGGCGCGCCGCCTGTGCCAATGTAGATGTCAATGCCTGTATCCGCTTGGGTCGTCGCAATGACGCCTGCCACATCACCATCGGGAATTAGCTGGATGCGGGCGCCGGAACTGCGGATGCTTTCGATGATCTCCGCGTGCCTGGGACGATCCAGCACACAAGCTGTAATTTCATGCACCGGCACCCCTTTGGCTTCCGCCAGGGCGCGGATATTTTCTGCTGGCGTTTTATCGAGATCGACCAGACCCTTTTTGAATCCGCCGCCGATGGCCAGTTTATCCATGTACACATCGGGCGCGTTGAGCAGATTGCCTTTTTCCGCGAAAGCAACCACGGCAAGCGCGTTCGGCATCGCCTTCGCCGTAATCGTCGTGCCTTCCAGCGGATCAAGCGCAATGTCAAGTTCAGGCCCGTTACCCGTGCCGACTTTCTCACCAATATACAGCATGGGCGCCTCATCGCGCTCGCCCTCGCCGATAACGATTTCACCGCGCATATCCAGCTTGTTCAAAGCCGTGCGCATGGCGTCAACCGCCGCCTGATCCGCCGCTTTTTCATCCCCGCAACCGGTCAGGCGTGATGCGGCAATCGCCGCCGCCTCGGTAACGCGGGCGATTTCCATGCTGAATACGCGGTCCAGAATTGGTTTTGTCTCTGCCATGATGCTTCCCCCTAAGTGAAATCACGTTAACCGTTAAAGTTTTTCGATGCGGATCATCACCGGCGCCTCGATCACCGGCTGCATCGCCGCGAGTTGCGCCAATACAAGGTTCATCCGCGACTCTTGCGTATCATGGGTAATCATTACCACCGGCACGCCCGCACCGGGTTTGCGCGCCCGCTGAATGATACTATCAATCGACACCGAATGCTCGGCCATTATGGCGGTTATCCCCGCCATAACGCCAGGCTGATCGACGACGGTGAGGCGGACATAATAAGCCCCCTCATGCAAGGCCATCGGGCTGGCCGGCGCATAGTCAAGCACGCTGGATGGGGAGGCGAACGGCGGCAAAATCAAATTCCGGGCAATATCGACTATGTCGGCGATAACGGCGGACGCCGTCGGCCCCGCGCCAGCACCCGGCCCCTGGAACATGGTTTCGCCAGAATAATTACCCACCGCCACCACCGCATTGGTAACACCATTGACCTCGGCGATTGGCGAGCCGAGCGGAACCATACAGGGATGCACACGTTGTTCAATGCCATGAGATGTGCGGCGCGCCAGTCCAAGCAGTTTGATGCGATAGCCAAGTTCGCGCGCAAACTGAATATCGATGGCCCCAATCCGCTCAATGCCTTCGATGAACACCTTGCTGAAATCCACATGCGCGCCATAGGCGAGGCTTGCCAGGATGGCCAGTTTGTGCGCCGCATCTATGCCGCCCACATCGAAATGCGGATCTGCCTCGGCATAGCCCAAATCCTGCGCCTCGGACAGCACATCCACGAAATCCGCGCCGCTCTGTTCCATCTTGGTCAGGATATAATTGCAGGTGCCATTCAAAATACCATAGACCCGCTCAAAGCGATTAGCCGCCAATCCTTCGCGGATCGCCTTAACCACTGGAATGCCGCCGCCAATAGCCGCCTCATAACATAAAGCACGGTCAGTTTTTTCAGCGAGCGCGGCAAGCGCGCTGCCATGAATAGCAAGTAGCGCCTTGTTCGCCGTCACTACATGCTTGCCTGCCGTGAGTGCAGTCTCGACCAGTTGCCTGGCTATGCCCTCGGCGCCGCCAATCAGCTCAACCACCACATCAACATTATCCGCACGCGCCAGAGCACAGGCGTCTTCATGCCAGGTTACTCCAGCAAGACTAACGCCACGGTCTTTGTTCATGTTGCGCGCGGACACGGCCGTAACCGTCAGCGCACGGCCGCATCTTTGCCGCAGCAGCGCCTGCTGCTCCTCAAGCAATCGCAGCACCCCGGCGCCTACAGTGCCAAGCCCGGCTATTCCCAAACGCAGGCTCACGCATGTTACTCCGTTAAATAGCAGCGGCTTTTGGTTGCGCCATAAACGATTCGGAATCCGCCAGGAAACGTTTGATATTGCGCGCCGCCTGCCGGATCCGCTGCTCGTTCTCGACAAGGCCGATGCGAATATGCCCATCGCCATACTCGCCAAATGCAATACCAGGCGATACCGCGACATCGGCATGCTGTAACAGCAGCTTGGAGAATTCAAGCGAACCCAGGGAACGGAACGGCTCGGGTACCGGCGCCCAGGCGAACATGGTCGCGGGCGGCGAGGGAATTTGCCACCCTGCCCTGCCCATGACATCCACCAGCACATCGCGGCGCGATTTATAGATGCCACGAATTTCTTCAACACAGTGCTGCGGGCCATTCAGGGCGGCCGTGGCCGCAACCTGAATTGGCGTGAACGCCCCATAATCGAGATAGGATTTAATCCGCCCTAACGCACCGATCAGCTTTCGATTCCCCGCCGCAAAACCTATGCGCCACCCAGGCATTGCATAGGTTTTGCTTAAGGAGGTGAACTCAACCGCCACATCCTTCGCGCCCGGTATCTGCAAGATTGAGGGTGGCGGATTGCCATCAAAATAGATTTCCGCATAAGCGAGATCAGACAACACAATAATGTCATGCTTGCGCGCGAATGCGACGATCTCCTCATAGAACCCAAGATCGGCGACCTGCGCCGTCGGATTAGAGGGGAAATTGACAATCAGCGCGGTTGGCGGCGGAACGCTGTGCCGCACTGCCCGCGCCAGGCTTTCCATATAACTGAACTCGGCGCCCATTATGGGAATATGCCGAATCGCCGCGCCCGCAATGATGAACCCATAGGGGTGGATCGGATAAGACGGGTTAGGCGTTAGAATCAAATCCCCGGGCGTGGTGATCGCCATCGCCATGTTGGCGAGACCTTCCTTGGAACCCAGGGTTGCGATGACCTCAGTTTCCGGGTCCAGATCAACGCCAAAGCGCCGCGCATAATAGGCGGCCTGGGCGCGGCGAAGACCAGGAATGCCACGAGACGCCGAATAGCGGTGGGTGCGCGGGTCTTGCACCGTTTCGATTAGCTTATCAACAATATGCTGCGGCGTCGGCATGTCCGGATTGCCCATGCCGAAATCAATAATATCGCGCCCATTGGCGCGCGCCTGCGCCTTTAGCCGGTTAACTTGCTCAAAAACATACGGGGGAAGACGTTTTATCCGGTGAAATTCAAATTCCATGACGAGCCTTGACAGCTATAGCGCTTAATGGGAGTGGCCAATTTTGACCAAACCCTCGCCACCACTTATAGAACGATCCCAGCTCAGAGGCGAACCGAATTTATGTCAGTTTTACACTCGTTCATTCGCCGCTTGGTCACGGCTCATTCGAGGAAAATATCCACCCGGCGGCCCGCCGCCTCTGATTCGCCCGCCGATTGCCCATCACCCACTGCTTCAATCAGCACTTCTCCCGCAGGAACCCCGCGCGAAATAAGCGCATCGGCAACCACATTGGCGCGGGCTTGTGATATCTCCCAGTTGGCTATCATCTGCTCGTTGGCCGCACGGCTGCTCGTCCCACCCGAAGCATGACCGACCACCCGAATGCGACCGCCACGCCCCCTGTACATATCAGCAGCAGCAGCAATTTTGCGCAAATCTGCATCGCTGAGCCTGGTTGAACCTGAGGCGAATGGAATTATTGCAAACGCGCCGCCAAACCCAACCCCAATCGGGCCAGCCCTGCCCCAAGCGGCGCCCCCAGCGGCGCCAATGACCGTCGTTCCCTGGGTTTCCTGATAGCGCGAGGCAATACCGGGTGGCAGCGCCGCCAGAAGGTCGGGGGGTAGCGGTTGTGCGCGGGATGGCTGGAAACTAGTGCTCGGAAACGAGCTTGGCGGGCTACCTGCTGCTGGGCTAAGCGGAACTGGCGCCGGTATGCCCGCTGTCGAAGCGCCAGGCGGGCTCTGCGGCGATAACCGCGCTGGAGTAGTATTATTCTGAGGAACAAGACTGTTAATTGCTGGCGCCTGCGGGCGGACATACCCGGGCGGCGGATTTGGTCGCGCTGCTGGCGCTGCCCCCACCGGCACTTGCTGCAATTGTTGTTGGGCCTGCGGGCGCGGCGGCACGGGCCTGATGGGCGGCGGCGCAGTCACCGCCTGGTGCGCCATAGCCTCTGGCGCCGCTGCTGATGCGCCCGCAGGCGCAGCTTTACCTGACGGCAAGAGCTCACCCGTAACCTTGCCTTGCGGCAAAGCGGGCGGAGCGGATTCGACTGCCTCCTTAGTCTTGTTTGAGGACTGAGTTGCGTCAGACTTTTTAGGGCTAGTCTTAGCGGCAGGAGGCGCTGGCCTTGGCGCCGAAATGGGAGCCACCCGGCCGCCACGAAGGTCCTCATCGCTGTATTTTGCCTTTTCCTGGTCCCCAACCAGACTGGACGCCAATTCACGCTGTGGGGCGGCAGGCTTTTCCGCAGCCTTTTCCGGCTGGTCTCCTTCACTCGCAGCATCCTCGATAGCCGCTGCCTCGCCCTCAGTTGAGACATCGGCGTCCTCGGTCTTGTCCTTATTTGCCTTATAGCGCCCCGTATTATCTGGAACCACACCATCCGCGTTCGCTTCAAGCGGCGGCGGCAAGGGGCTGTCATCGTCCCTGCTCAGCCAATCGGTCGCGCTAGAACAGCCAAATAAGAAAATGGTCAGCATGGCCGTGCCTGGCGCCAAGCGCCACCCGCTTACACGGTTCCGGTTCATTCTTTGCTCCCTAACCAACTTGTTACATGACTGATATAGATCAGCCGACACATAAAGACTATTTTATGGCACTGTCATTATCAGATAATGACGGACTTACGCATCAAGGTTGACACGCATGCAAGACGACACGCCCGAATTAGGCGCCACCACCGCAGAAGCCCTAGCCCGCAACCTCATCAAGGTGGCCGAACGAAGCCAGCAGTTGATCACCCGTTTTATAAGCCAACAACGCGAGGCTACAGGCAAACCGTTCCAAAAGCCTGATTTTGAAGGGATTCGGGATATTGCAGGCGCATTTTTAGAGTTGGGCGTTCAGGCGCTTAAGCATCCAGATAGATTGATTGAGGGACAGCGCCATTTTTGGTCCTCCTATATCAACCTATGGCAATCTGCGGCTAAACGCCTGCTTGGCGAACAACCCAGGCCTGTGGCCGAACCAGAACGCAGCGACAAACGATTCCGGGCGCCCGCCTGGAGCGAAAGCCTGCTGTTTGATTATATCAAACAGTCCTATTTGCTAAGCTCAAATTGGCTGTTGAATACGGTGAACCAGGTGGAGGGCCTCGACTCGCATAAGGCCCGAACGGCGGAGTTCTATACCCGTCAATTTGTTGACGCCATCTCGCCAAGCAATTTCATACTTACCAATCCCGAAATTTTACGCGCCACAATAGATTCCAAAGGCGAGAATTTAGTCAACGGACTGGAGAACCTGCTGCACGATCTGGAGCGCGGCAAGGGCAAGCTCGCCATTCGCATGACGGATATGGACGCCTTTGAGGTGGGCCGCAACATTGCGGTGACGCCGGGCAAGGTGGTGTTTCAGAACGATCTGATTCAATTACTGCAATACTCTCCAACCACCGGGACCGTATATAAACGGCCATTACTGATCTTCCCGCCCTGGATCAATAAATTCTATATCCTCGATCTTACACCGGAGAAAAGCTTTATCCGCTGGGCAGTTGGCGAAGGTCACACTGTGTTCGTCGTGTCCTGGGTAAATCCCGATGAAAATTTGGCGGAAAAAAACTTCGAATCCTACATGATCGAAGGCGTGTATGCAGCACTTGACGCCGTCGAACAGGCCACCGGCGAGCGCGAGGTCAATGCGATCGGTTACTGCATCGGCGGCACCCTGCTCGCCTGCGCGCTGGCGCACATGGCGGCAAAAGGCGACAAGCGGATTAAGAGCGCCACATTCTTTGCCGCCCAGGCGGATTTTTCCGAAGCCGGTGAACTAAAGGTTTTTATCGACGATACGCAAATCGCAGCGATTGAACGCAAAATGGATGAGGCGGGCGGTTTTCTTGAATCAAGCGAGATGGCCAACACCTTTAACATGCTGCGCTCGAACGATCTGATCTGGTCGTTTGTGATCAATAATTATCTGCTTGGCAAACAACCGGCGCCGTTCGATCTGCTATACTGGAACGCTGATCAGACAAACATGCCAAAACAGATGCATTTGTTTTATCTGCGGGAATGCTACCAAAAAAACACCCTGTCCAAGGGCGAGATGGTACTGGCGGGCGAGCGTCTGGAGCTCAGCAAAATAACCATTCCGGTATATCTGCAAAGCGCGCAGGACGATCACATCGCCCCCTACCGCTCGGTCTATAAAAGCGTGCGCCTGCTAGGCGGCAATAAGCGCTTCATCATTGCTGGCTCCGGTCATATAGCGGGCGTCATCAACCCGCCTTCGGCCAATAAATATCAATACTGGACCAACGATGAACATCCAGATGATGTCGAGGATTGGTTTAGACAAGCAGCCGCGCATCCCGGTTCGTGGTGGCCGGACTGGAATGCATGGGTGGCCGCTAACAGCGGCAAAAAAG
Source organism: uncultured Alphaproteobacteria bacterium (assembly GCA_947085465.1). Lineage (GTDB taxonomy): Bacteria > Pseudomonadota > Alphaproteobacteria > UBA11222 > UBA11222 > CAMTWQ01. The sequence continues at coordinate 14,395 of CAMTWQ010000058.1, read as the reverse complement.
TCCCCGCCCGCATTCCTGGCGGCGGCAAACTGCCGGTGATCGAGGACGCGCCCGGCTCGTATGTTAAAATCAAGGGGCGGTAGCTGAATACTCCCATTATACCTGCTGCATTAATACCAAAACCCGCATGGCTCGGATGGGCGGCGATTCTTGGCGCGTCGCTGATTTATGCCGGGAATTTTGTCGCCTCGCGTTACGGCATCAAGGCGGCGATTGGCGCCAATGAGATGACGGCGTTGCGTTTTGGCGTCGCTGGGATCGTGCTGCTGCCGCTACTATTGCGGCAAGGCATATGGGGGCTTGCCGGCATAGGCTGGCGGCGCGGAGTGGCGCTTGCAGCCTTTGCAGGCGTGCCGTTCTCTCTGCTGATGTTCTGGGGATTGCGCTTCGCGCCAGCGGCGCATGGCGCGGCGCTTATTCCAGGCTCGATTCCCGTCGCCACCGCATTCGGCCTGTGGCTGAGCGCCGGAGTGCGTATATCACCCGCCAAACTGATGATGCTGGCCTTAATCATAACCGGATTAGGACTGGTGAGCGGTCTTACCGGTGACGGCGGAGCCGAGGTGCTGTTCGGCGATCTATTGTTTGTGATGGCCGGCACGAGTTGGAGTGTCTACGCTATTTTGCTGCGCCGGTGGCAGCTTGATCCGCTACCAGTCGCCACAGTCGTATCGGTGCTGTCGCTAGCTTATCTGCCAGTTTATTTTCTGCTACTTGCACCGGATATGAGCAGCGCCTCTCTGGAGCAAATCCTGTTCCAGGCGTTCAATCAGGGAATCCTCAATTCGGTCGTTGCGCTGCTGCTGTTTTCGCAAGCCGTGCGCATACTTGGGCCACAACTGACCTCGCTTGGCAATGCAACGGTGCCGGTTCTCGCGGCGCTGCTGGCCGCGCCAATTTTGGGGGAGCCGCCAACAGCCATGCAGTGGCTTGGCATCCTGCTAGTTGTTAGCGGCGTGGTGGCTGCGGCACGCTTGTAAATGGCGAAAGCCCCTCGAAGCCGTGGCGGCGGGTGGTGCCCGCTGCCGGACTCGAACCGGCACAGCCTTGCGACCGAGGGATTTTAAGTCCCTTGCGTCTACCTGTTCCGCCAAGCGGGCATATTCAGCTATGAATGGATCGATTGGAGACGTTAGAGCAGCCCACGATTAAGTGGAGTCACGAAGTGCCCCCGCTTAATCGCGGAAAGCTGCTCTAACACATTAAAATTTAGAGCAATCTGCATTAAGTTCGAGCCTCATGGCTCGAACTTAATGCAGATTGCTCTAGTAAATCACAAAAAAAGCGACCACGCTGCCGCAGGCCGCCTTTATACGCTCCAAAGCAAAAATTTGCAGCCGTCCGGCGCCGCGCGCCTCAACTGAGGAAAGACTGCGCGGCGCTTAGTTTTGGAAAAAGACGGGAAGTGAACTACTTCTTGACCATTCCGCGCCATGTCGGCCAGCAAGTATTGCTACCAGCCTTGGTTAGCGATTCCTTATACGCCTGCATTTGGGCCTCCTTCAAATTCGGCCCATCAACCCGCACGATGTAATCATCAATGCTGGTGCAGTTCACATAAAACTCATGCGTTCCAGGCGACGCCCACTTCTCCCACGAAGAATCAAGATGGGAGACGTCCATCATGTTCTCTACGGCTGCCTGCGCACTTGTCGCGCCCAGTAACATCGCCGCTCCCAACGCCAGGCCAAGGACGCCCGCTTTTGCCTTCACCATGCCGTGCTTCTCCCTCATCTGTTCGTTATCGTCATGTTCTTTTATCGAAGATGACCTAACTGTGACCTTACTTATTTTGCAACGTATTTCCAGCACAATCTGACACTAATCGCCAAATTTGAAAAGCCTTTCGATCAGATGTCACCATTTTGTGACGAAAACACCATGTGTTAACGTCTGATCCAGGTTATTCCCGGTCCTCGGGCTCCGCGCCCTCGGCCCGTATCATGGCGCAAACCGCCGCACGGGCCTGCGAAAGCCGTTGCGCATCGGTGGAGCGCAGCACGAAATTCACCCCATGGGACGAAGTCCCCAACGGCAGCTCCCGCCCGGCGGTTGAGCGGCGAAAATACGGGTAACTACCTATACTTACGTCAGAAAATTGCACCTGCAAGGCGCCCAGCGCCGCCGCTACATGGCCTTCCGCCACCGCCCCGCCGACGCTCGCGCTGAGCATTTTTTCACCCCCCGTCACCTTATGCCGTAACGAATCAAGCATGGCCTGCATGATTACCGGCACCCCCGCCAGTACAAAAACATTACCAATCTGAAAGCCTGGCGCCTTGCTCACCGGATTATCAATTAAAGAGGCCCCTTGGGGAATACGGGCCATGCGCTTGCGGGCATCCGTAAACTCGTTGGGCGGGTAGTGGGCCGCAAGAATAGCCATTGCCCCTGGATGATAATCAATTCCCGCACCGAATGCCGCAGCCACCGCATCAGCAGTAATATCGTCATGGGTAGGACCAATGCCGCCGGTGCTGAATACATAATCATAGCGTGTGCGCAAGGCGTTGAGGGCGCTCACGATTTCATCCTGCGCATCAGGAACAACACGGATTTCACGCAACCTTACGCCAAGTTCGCCCAGCCAGCGGGCAATATAGGAAGAATTCGTGTCCTGGGTCCGGCCCGACAATATCTCGTCACCAATCACCAGCACCGCAGCGGTGAATATCTTTCCGGATGCTGGTTTTATTTCGGATGCGCTCATGCGCGAAGCTTAACCGCATTTCCATGCTGGGGGGAGTCACTCTATGATGCCGGTCATGAAATTCCCCTCCCCGCTTATCCGGGCCATCCTCATTCGGCGGTACAAGCGCTTCCTGGCCGACGTTGAAATGCCCGGCGGGGAAATCCTCACCGTGCATTGCGCTAATCCCGGCGCCATGACAGGTCTGAAGCATCCGGGAGCGGAAATCTGGCTCTCGGACAGCGGCAATCCTAAACGCAAGCTGCGCTATTCCTGGGAACTGCTGCGCGACGGTGAGGGGCTGGTGGGCATCAATACAGCCCATCCCAACCGCATCGCGGAGGAGGCCATAAGGATGGGAATCATTCCGGAACTGGCTGGATATTCTGGATTACAGCGCGAAGTGAAATATGGCCGTAACAGCCGTATCGACCTGTTGCTGGAGGATGCGGGGCGCGGCCTCTGCTATGTAGAAGTGAAAAACGTGCATTTAATGCGCAAAAATGGACTGGCTGAATTTCCGGATTCCGTTACTGCAAGGGGCGCAAAACATCTGGCCGAAATGACTGAAATGGTTGCGCAGGGGCGCCGGGCTGTCATGCTGTACATAGTCCAGAGAGAAGATTGCAGCCGCTTCACCGTTGCGGGGGATATTGACGCGGCCTATGCGAGCGCCCTGGCTGAGGCGCAACGCCGGGGTGTCGAAGCGGTATGTTATGATTGCCGCTTGAGTATCAATGAAATCATTCTTAACCGGTCTTTGCCAATTCTGCTTTAATGCTTAGCTGTACATCTGGAGCATTCCGCATTGAAGCAGAGTCGTTTTCTGGCCCCCCACCCCGGCCCTCCCCACAAGGGGGAGGGAGAAGAAACGCAGAATTCTGCGCAAAAAGCCCCTCCCCCTTGCGGGGAGGGGTTGGGGTGGGGGGCGAGTTAAAGACCATTGGCGTCTCGATTTAAGTGCAGCACGCTCTAGACGAAATCCTTATCCCCGGTTAACGATACAGCATGAATTACATTGCCGCCCAGGAAGCGCCGTTGCGCAACAACGGACTGATTAAACTGCATGGCGCGGAGGCGTTCGCCGCTATGCGGACGGCTGGGCGGCTGGCTGCCGAGACCCTCGATATGATCGGTGAATATGTCAAACCCGGTGTTAGCACTGCCGAGTTGGATGACATCTGCCATTCCTTCATCATTGCTGGCGGGGGTGTATCGGCGCCCCTAAATTATCGCGGCTATCCAAAGACCACCTGTATTTCGCTGAATCATGTGGTCTGCCATGGCATTCCTGGGGATCGCAAATTACGCGAAGGCGACATTCTTAACATCGATGTGACTCCTCAGGTGGATGGCTGGCACGGCGATTCAAGCCGTATGTATGTGGCGGGCAAAACAAGCGTGAAGGCGCAGCGCCTGATTGAGGTGACCCACGAGTCATTAATGCGCGGCTGCGCCGCCGCCAAACCCGGCGCCACCACCGGCGATATCGGCTTTGCAATCCAGACTTATGCCGAAGCGCATTATTTTTCCGTGGTGCGCGATTTTTGTGGCCATGGCACTGGCCAGGTATTCCATGACGCGCCAAACATCTTGCATTACGGCCATAGCGGCCAGGGTGTTGAATTAAAACCCGGTATGATTTTCACTATAGAGCCAATGATCAATGCTGGAAAATGGCAGGTAAAAATTCTTGCTGATGGCTGGACCGCCGTTACCCGCGACAAGTCTCTGTCAGCGCAATTCGAGCATTCCATCGGCATTACCGAAACCGGCGGCGAGATTTTCACCATCTCGCCGCGCGGGCTGCATTTGCCAGATTTCGGCTGAGCAATGAAGAAAGCGGGGGCAGACGATACGCCGCACTATGCTGGACATCGCGATCGCCTGCGTGAGCGCTTCATGGAGGCAGGCGCAGATGCGCTCGCTGATTATGAGCTGCTTGAACTTATTTTATTCCGCGCCATTCCCAGACGTGACGTCAAACCGCTAGCCAAGCAATTGATCAAGCACTTTGGATCGTTTGCCGATGTTGTCAGCGCCGAGCCTGACAGGTTGCATGAGGTGATCGATAGCGATGGCGTGGTGCGCGAACTAAAAATTATTCGTGCGGCGGCGCTGCGTCTGGCGCAAAGTGTTGTGCTTGACAAGCCGGTGCTGTCAAGCTGGGCGGCCTTGCTGGAATATTGCCACGCCGCCATGGCGTTTGAGAAAAAAGAGGTGTTCCGAATTCTATTTCTAGATAATAAAAATGTGCTGGTCGCTGACGAGGTGCAACAACACGGCACCGTGGATCACACGCCTGTTTATCCGCGCGAAGTGATGAAGCGGGCAATGAACCTTTCCGCCTCGGCGATCATTCTGGTGCATAACCACCCGAGCGGCGACCCGGCCCCATCGCGCGCGGATATTGAGATGACCAAACAGGTCATCGAGGCCGGCAAGCCGCTTAAAGTCGCCGTGCACGATCACGTCGTGGTCGGACGCGGCAAGACCATCAGCTTCCGGCAATTGGGGCTGATTTAACACTTTAATCTGAAAGGCAGTACGCCACCAATGATCCCGCGTTATTCCCGTCCTGAAATGGTGGCCATATGGGCGCCCGAGTCCAAATTTCGCATCTGGTTCGAGATCGAGGCGCATGCCTGCGACGCCATGGCTGAAATCGGAATTATCCCGCGTGAGGCGGCAAAGGCGGTGTGGGAGCGCGGCGCATTTGATATTGAGCGTATCGATGAAATCGAGCGCGAGACCAAACATGACGTGATCGCATTCCTGACCAATCTGGCCGAGCATGTGGGAGCAGAGGCGCGCTTTGTGCATCAGGGCATGACATCATCGGATGTGCTCGACACCTGTCTTGCGGTGCAACTGAAACGCGCCAGCGATATTCTGATCGCTGATATTGATGCATTGCTAGGCGTGCTGAAACGCCGCGCCTATGAGCACAAGCATACGATCTGCATCGGCCGCAGCCACGCCATTCATGCGGAACCCACCACCTTTGGCCTTAAAATGGCCCAGGCCTATGCGGAGATGAACCGCAACCGTGAGCGCCTGGAAGCGGCGCGCAAGGAAATCGCCACCTGCGCCATTTCCGGCGCGGTTGGCACATACGCTAATATTGATCCCTGGATCGAAGCGCATGTGGCCGCCGCCATGGGCCTGGCCATAGAGCCTATTTCCACCCAGGTTATCCCGCGTGACCGGCATGCGCAGTTCTTTGCCACCCTTGGCGTTATCGCCAGCTCGATTGAACGGATCGCCACCGAAATACGTCACCTTCAGCGCACGGAAGTTCTGGAGGCGGAGGAATTTTTTTCCGCCGGACAGAAAGGCTCCAGCGCCATGCCGCATAAACGCAATCCGGTGCTGTCGGAAAATCTTACCGGGCTGGCGCGCATGGTGCGGTCTTACACCCTGCCCGCCATGGAAAATGTGGCGCTGTGGCATGAGCGCGATATTTCACATTCCAGCGTCGAGCGCATGATCGGGCCCGACGCCACCATCACACTGGATTTTTCGCTGGCGCGGCTGACAGGACTAATCGACAAGCTGATCGTGTACCCGGAAAACATGCGTAAGAATCTCGACCGGCTTGGTGGTCTTGTGCATTCGCAACGCGTGCTGCTGGCGCTTACCCAGGCGGGCGTCAGCCGCGAGGACGCCTATGAGATGGTGCAACGGCACGCCATGAAAGTGTGGCGCGAGGGCGGTGATTTTCTGGCCACGCTGAAAGCCGATAAACAGGTGAGCAAAGCTGTGCCCGCAAAACAATTGGCGGCATTGTTTGATCTTGACTATCACACCAAACATGTGGACACCATTTTCAAACGCGTGTTTGGAAAATAGATATGGCGCTACCGCCTGAATTGCATATCACCGAGGCCATGCTGCGCGCCAAGCGCGGCGTGAAATGGACGCGCTATGCCAGTGACGTTCTGCCTGCATGGATTGCCGACATGGACTTTCCCGTGGCGCCGGAAATTAGCGCGGCTCTCTCAGAGATTATCGCCGCTAATGATTTTGGCTATCCGCCGCCAAATCTGAATGACCGGGTGGCCGAAGCCTATTGCGGCTGGATGGCGGCGCGCCATGGCTGGCGGCCGGATCCTGCGCGCGTCTTTACCGCCAGCAATTTGATGCAATTAATGCATGCCATGGTGGTGATGTTCAGCGAGCCGGGTGACGGGGTGATTGTGCAAACGCCAATCTATCCAGGATTCCTGTCAGCAGTGGCGCTGAACAAACGCCGGCTGGACGAAAACCCGCTGGCGCCTGGCGCAAAGCGCTATGAAATGGATATTGATGGCCTGCGCCGCGTCATTGATAAACGCACCCGCTTGCTGATGCTGTGCAATCCGCACAATCCATCGGGCCGCGCGTTCGAGATGGGCGAGTTGCGCGCGATCGCCGATGTGGCGCTCGAACATAATCTCATCGTTGTGGCCAATGAAGTGCATATGGATATTGTTTATGCCCCGTCGCGCCATATAGCTTTTGCCTCGCTCGGACACGAGATAGCAGCGCGCACCATTACCCTTTCTTCCACCAGCAAGGGTCTGAATATTGCGGGGCTGCGCTGCGCCGTTGCGCATTTCGGATCGGCGGAGCTACAGGCGCGTTTTGAGAAAATCAATACGCAGCTTCTAGGCACGCCTTCGATTTTCAGCATCGCAGGCAGCGAGGCGGCATGGCGTTTTGGCGGCACATCATTAGACAGAATATTAGTACAGCTTGCCGCCAACCGTCGCCGGGTTGCGGATTTTGTGCAGAGCGAACTGCCCGGAATTACGCACCGGCCAGCCGAGGCAACCTATTTTGCCTGGCTGGATTGCAGCGGCCGGAATCTTCCCGGCCCCGCATCAAGGTTTTTTCTCGACAAAGCCAAAGTTGCCCTCAGCCCAGGCGGTGATTTTAGTTCCTATACAGATAAATTCGCGCGACTGAATTTTGCGACATCGCCGGAGATACTGGAAGAAATACTGCAACGCATGGCGGGCGTGCTGAAAGGCTAAACCTCGTCTGCCACTTTGATCATCCGCTTGCCGCGATTGTCGCCATTGAACAGGCCAACGAACCCTTCGGGCGCGCGCTCCAATCCATCCAGGCAATCCACCGAGACATGCAGTTTGCCCGCCTGCACCCACGCCGCCATTTGATCCCGCGCGGCCTGCTTGTGCGCGTAATAATCCATCACCACATAGCCATCGATCCGCAAGCGTTTATACAGCACAACAGACGGCACGCCTTTGGTCGCCATTACCGGTGTTTGCGTGTCATATTGCGAGGCGTATCCACAGATCACGATCCTGCCATGATCTTTCATCCGGGTGAGCGTGGTTTCCAGCATTTCACCGCCAACATTGTCAAAATACAGATCAACGCCTTCGGGGCACGCCTGTTTGATGGCGGCGCCAAGCGGCCCGGCGCGACGGTCAATCGCCGCGTCATAGCCAAGCGTTCCCGTCAACCACTCAGCTTTTTCTTTCGATCCGACGATGCCCACCACCCGCGCCCCGCGCAGTTTCGCCACCTGCCCCGCAATGTGGCCAACAGCACCGCCCGCCGCCGACACCAGCACGGTTTCGCCGGGTTTGGGCGCGCCGGCTTCTGCCATGCCGAAATAGCCTGTTAGGCCGCTGACGCCGTAAACGCTAAGATGATGGGTCAAAGGCCCCATGCGGGTAAACGTGCTGAGCGCTGACGCCGGCTGGACAGAATAATCCTGCCATCCGGGCGCGCATTCCACAACCTGGCCTTCCGCGAACCCAGAATGCTTTGACGCCACAACCTGCGCCAGGCCCGAACTGGGCATCACATCGCCGATCTGCAAACCACCCGGCGCGCCGGTAATCCGCATACGGCTGACCGGGTCCATGGAAATCAGCAGCGTGCGCAACAGCACCTGCCCGTCGCCCGGCTCAGGAACCACCGCCTCTTGCATCCGGTAATGCGAAACTTGCAAGTGGTCCGTTGGTATGCCCGCGATCACCATCTGGCGGTTGATTTTAGTGGGCATCGTCCCTCCGGTCATTATGTGTCAAATAATATGCAGTCGCGTATAGCAATGACGGGTCGTGAGATTCAATTCAATAACAAGAAATGAGCCCGCGGCACGAATTTAATACTATTGTAAATTTTGTATATTCGTAATTTAGAATTTTAGAGGTAATTTTCACTATGCAAACTACTCCACCCAGCGTCAAGTTAGTAGGCGCAAACGGGCAAATCTCACTGGGCAAGCAGTTTGCCGGGCGGCAGGTTCTTGTGGAAGAACGGGAGCCGGGCGTGTGGCTGGTGCGCACCGCCACCGTCATTCCCGATAATGAACGCTGGCTGCATCAGCCACAGGCCGCCAGCGAGCTGCAATCCGCGCTGACCATCGCGCAGGACCATGACAGCACCAACGCAAAGCGGTAGTCCGCCGCCGCGCCTCGCAAAATTACGCCGCGATCCGCCTGCGCTTGAGCACCAGGCCGCTGCTATTACCTGTTTGGCATCTTAAAGGATGTATAACTTAACTGCGAAGTGACTGGAACAGGCGCGCCAGCAACGCCAAACGTGTCATGTTTTACGCCGTCCAATGTCGACATATCCTGTTGCTGCAATCTGGGCAGCCATGGCAGCACAGTCAATATTTGCTCCGTCATCGGATCATCGGTAAGTTCCATCGTTGCATTGGCCAGTTCATACCCCTTGCCAAATGTGGCTGACAGCCGTTCGGGCCGCACCACAACCACACTCAATGGGTCATTGATATTGCCGAATGTCACCAATGTGGGCAGCGCATACAACGAAAACCCGCGCGGCCCCAACTGCCTGGCCGCCGCGACCTGGCGCGCCAGTTCCAGCTCCTGTCCATAACGCCACTTAAAATTGAATACACTGACCGGCAGCCATATTGAATCCTGGGCGCCGGTGAGGGTTCGCGGTCTGGCGGGACGCCCCGACACATTGTTCGTCAATGTGACGAACAGGATTTTGCCCTCGCCCAGATCAACCGGGATCGCCTCGCCCGTGACAGTCGAAACGCCGCCCCGGCCAGCAAGTGAAAAATAGCTGCCAAAGGAAACCTGAATGATGCCGGAGCCCTGAACCGGCCCCTCCGGCGTCATCGCCTCGATAGTCAGCCTGTATTTTATGTCGATGGTCGGGTATCTGATAAGCGACGCCAAGCCGTAAAGGCCAACAACAAGTGCTGTAATGCCAATCAGAAGTTTGCCATACGTCATAGCCGCCAGCTAATGCTCCTTATTCATCATCCACCGTCTGCTGAGCATCGCGCAAGACCATGACAGCGCCTACGCAAAGCGGTAGTCCGCCTCCGCGCCCGGCAAAATTAAGCCGCGATGCGCTTGCGCTCGGCCTTTAGTCCCTCGGCGATGATGAACGCCAGTTCCAGCGCCTGGTTGGCGTTGAGGCGCGGGTCGCAGTGGGTGTGGTAGCGGTCGGATAGTTCGGCCTCGGTGATGGCGTGCGCGCCGCCGGTGCATTCGGTGACATTCTGGCCGGTCATCTCGAAATGCACGCCGCCGGCATAGCTGCCCTCGGCCTGATGCACGGCGAAAAATTGCCGGGTTTCGGCGAGAATGCGCTCGAAGGGGCGGGTCTTGTAGCCATTTTCGGCCTTGACCGTATTGCCGTGCATGGGATCGCAGGACCAGATCACCTTGCGGCCCTCGCGCGTCACCGCACGGATCAGTTTCGGCAAATGCTTTTCCACATTGCCCGCGCCAAAGCGGCAAATCAGGGTCATGCGCCCGGCTTCGTTCGCTGGATTCAGCAGATCGAGCAGCCGGATCAGTTCCTCTGGCGTCAGGCTGGGGCCACATTTCACACCCAGCGGATTCTTGACGCCACGGCAAAACTCCACATGCGCGCCGTCTGGCTGGCGGGTGCGGTCGCCGATCCATAATTGATGCGCCGAGGTGTCATACCAGTCGCCCGAGGTGGAATCGATCCGCGTCAACGCTTCTTCGTAGGGCAGCAGCAGGGCTTCGTGGCTGGTGTAGAAATTCACCTGCCGCAGGCTGGCGACACTGCTTGGGCCGACGCCACAGGCTTCCATGAAATCCAGCGCCTCCGAAATCTGCTCGGCAATATGCTGATACCGCTCGCTGGCCGGGCTATCAGCGACAAAGCCCAAATTCCAGCGATGCACATGATGCAGGTCGGCATAGCCGCCACCGGCAAAGGCGCGCAGCAGATTCAGGGTGGCCGCCGCCTGCCCATAGGCCTTTAACATGCGCTCCGGGTCAGGCAGGCGGGCGGTGGATTCGAATTCCATGCCATTGATGATGTCGCCGCGATAGCTGGGTAATTCCTTGCCGCCAATGGTTTCCATATCGGCGGAGCGCGGCTTGGCGAACTGCCCGGCCATGCGGCCAAGTTTGACCACCGGGCATTTGGCGCCATAGGTCAGCACCACCGCCATTTGCAGCAGCACCCGGAACATGTCGCGGATATTGTCGGCCTTGAATTCGGCAAAGCTTTCGGCGCAATCGCCGCCCTGCAACAGGAACGCTTCGCCACGCGAAACCGCCGCCAGTTCTTCTTTCAGATTGCGCGCCTCGCCGGCAAACACCAGTGGTGGATGCGAACGCAATTGCTCCTCCGCCCGCGCCAGCGCCTTGGCGTCGGGGTAGGCCGGCATCTGCACGGCGGGCTTGGCGCGCCAGCCTTGCGGGTTCCAATTGTCACTCATTACGCACCTGCTCTATCTTTAAGCGGCAGGTTATAGGCGTAAAGCCGCCATTTGGCTAGAGCCTTTCCCGGTCAAGTTGAACCAACCTGACCGGATAAGAAAGGCTCTAAGTGAATGTGTTAGACCATTTTTATCCTGATCGGATTGATTCAATCCGATAAGGAAATGGTCTAGTATATCCGTCTTGAGTATAGCCCGGCTATCCGTGCGGAGGATTGGCTGGCGCATAGGGTGTCACAGGTAATCGCCGGTTAAGCCAGCCGGGCTTGCCGCCCGCCCCTAACATGCCCTCCTGAATATCCCTCACATTGAGAAAACCATTGGCGCGGAGCAGTTCCGCCGCCTTGTTCGAGCGGCCGCCACGTGAGCATATCAGGGCTAACGGCTGACTTTGATCCCCCGAAACCGCCATCCGCACCACCGCCAGAAACCCGCTATTGCCGCCAGCATGCGCAATGGAAATGGCGGCCGCCCCTTCAGGAATGCCACTTGCCTGCTGCTCTTGCGGGCTGCGCACATCAATAATCCTCAGGGCGCCTGTATGGGCTAATAGAAAGGCCTGATCCGCATCGATGCGCGGCGTAGCCGGCACGCCGCCGCCATAATCACCCGAGAACCAGAAAGCTGCACTCGACACACACATGGCAATAAAGGCGAGTGCGAAAATCCGGGCGCCTATGCGCGTCATAGCGTGACCTGTCCCTCATTGCCGCTGATCCGGCGCTGCAATTTGGGAGGATAGTCTAATAATTGCTATAGTAAAAGAGTAGCTCTGGATCAGCCTGAACCGGCGCCGAGCACCGCATCTATTTGCGCCTGGCCAACGGCTTCGGGATTGCCATGGATAATGCCCCCGGCCTTTTCCGCTAATAACCGTAATTCCTGACAGTTTTCGATGATCACCTGCATGGCCGCCGTGTCATTGGCGTTGACGGCCATAATCAAACTTTCCGTCGCCTGCGAAACATGTTTGTCTAGCTTGGCGATAGTTAGCTCGAACGGCGCCCGATAGCACAAAGGGGAATGCGCATAGGCTTCTATAGCCAGTTCCTTGTCCGAAAAACCGCTATCCTGAAAATGCTCCACGTAGGATTTTGGCCGCCAAAGCGCAACATCCTCGATGCATTCCGGCATGTCGGGGATCATCTCAAGCAGCATAATGATTTCATTGAAATGATTGAGATAATCTGTTGCAAGAAGGGTGGTGGAATTGATGTTGGTCCCCTGGGCTAATTTTCTATATTTATGATATAAATCAGCCGTTTGTGTATCTGATTTAATGTTTTGTAACATAAATAAATTCCGGTTTATCAGTGTGTTCTGTCACCCAGGCATTCGTCCCCATCGGCGACAGCGTATAATGGCTAACCATCATAAAGGATTTACTAATTACAATTCGTTAATTGACGATTGCCTGTGCCGTTTACGCAAGTAAACGAACCAGTAAACCGCCCCCACCATCACCCCGCCGCCAATCACATTGCCAATGGTTACCGGGACCAGATTAGTGAGCAGCACATCCCACCTCAGTGCATCAAAGCCAGCCGGGGTCTGGTGGATGCTTGTCCAAAAGGATTGCGGAGCACCCCACTTGATCAACAAAGCGAAGGGCAAAATAAACATATTGGCGACGGAATGCTCGAAACCCGCGGCGACAAAAACCGTCACCGGCGGAACGATGGCCAATATTCTGTCGGTGGTGGAACGCGCACTGTAGCACAGCCATACAGCGAGACATACCAGGGTATTACCCAACATTCCAAGAAGCAGCGCCTTGGGAAAAGATAAGGCGGCCTTGGCTGTGGCGCTTGCCAGGACAGCCGCGCCCACGGCCCCATCGCCCTGCTGGTGCAGGCCGGCCAAAAATACAAACACAGCGGTTGCCGACGCACCGGCGAAATTACCGAAATAAACCAGCGTCCAGGCCCGCAATAATTCACGCAATTTGATCTTTCCGCTAGCCCAGGCCATCACCATCAAATTGTTTCCAGTAAACAATTCAGCGCCGCCAACGATGACCAAAATAAGGCCAAGTGAAAACACCACCCCCGAAATGAGTTGTTTTAGTCCATAGGGGATGACGCCATGCGCACCGGCCGCCGCCACCGAAGCGGCAATCGCGCCAAAGGCGATAAAAGCCCCCGCTAACACCGCAAGCACCATTAAACACACGAAATCAAGGCGCGCCTTATCCATCCCTACCTGTTCAGCTTTTTCCGCCATTTCCCTTGGCAACAACGCATTCATGCTTGAATGCAAATGATTTGTTTCGTGTTCCATGCGTATCATTCCTCTAATATGGGCCCTTGATATACGGACAGCCCCTTCACCCGGCGCGTTTTCCGGTGTAAGACAATTAGCTTTAAGATGGGAGAGATAAATGCCAGCCTATCGTTCCAAAACCTCCACCCACGGGCGCAATATGGCGGGAGCGCGCGCCTTATGGCGGGCCACCGGCATGACGGATAGTGATTTTGGCAAGCCGATTATCGCCATCGCCAACAGTTTCACCCAGTTCGTTCCCGGGCATGTGCACCTAAAAGACCTTGGCCAGATGGTGGCGCGCGAAATCGAGAAGGCAGGCGGCGTCGCCAAAGAGTTCAACACCATCGCCATTGATGACGGCATCGCCATGGGGCATGACGGCATGCTGTATTCATTGCCGTCGCGCGAAGTGATCGCCGATGCGGTGGAATATATGGTCAACGGCCATTGCGCCGACGCCATCGTGTGCATTTCCAATTGCGACAAGATCACCCCCGGCATGCTGATGGCGGCGATGCGGCTGAACATTCCCGCCGTGTTTGTGTCCGGCGGGCCGATGGAAGCGGGCAAGGTCATTCTGGACGATGGCAGCACAAAGATGGTCGACCTGATCGACCCGATGATCAGCGCCGCCGATGATAGCGTTTCCGACGAAATGGTGGACAAATATGAACGCTCCGCCTGCCCGACCTGCGGTTCGTGCTCGGGCATGTTCACCGCCAATTCGATGAACT
>CAMTWQ010000057.1:0-3710 GCA_947085465.1 uncultured Alphaproteobacteria bacterium | reverse complement strand
TGCGCTTTGTTTAGACTGTCAAATATCGTTTGACAAATGTAAAATAATCTTGTACAGTTACTAGACCATTTCCTGATCGGATTGAATCAATCCGATCAGGATAAAAATGGTCTAACACATTCAATCAGAGCCTTTCTTGTCCGGTCAGGTTGGTTCAACCTGACCGGGAAAGGCTCTAGCGTGATCCGGAGTTTACGCAGCAAGGCGCTACGCGACCTGTTTCTTGACGACGATCCGCGCCGCATCAGGCCTGATCTGGTTGAGCGTGTCCGTGGCCGGTTACAGGCGTTGCATCGGGCCAAGACACTGGATGATCTGAAGCTGCCCGGGCTGGCGGCTGCATCCGCTGCATACTAGGCCTGTGAGATATGCTATCGCGGTGAATGGCCCATGGCGAATTACATTTGAATGGGATGGCTTTGACGCCATCCGGGTTGATTTGGAGCAGTATCACTGAGGAGCGTCGCTATGCCTCGCGACTATAAAGTCCGTCACGCGCCTAAGATGCGTCCACCGCATCCGGGATTGATCCTGAAGCTCGACGTTTTACCCGCTCTGGAAATTTCTGTGGCCGATGCGGCTGCGGAGCTTGGCGTGTCGCGCCAATTGTTGCACGGCATTCTGGCCGGCAAGCTGCCAATTTCCGCTGCGATGGCGGTGCGTCTGGGAAAATGGTGCGGCAACGGATCGCATATCTGGCTGGCGCTACAGCGGGATTACGACCTTTGGCAAGCCGAACAACGTCTGGCCGCAGACGTTAAGAAAATCCCGACACGCAAGGCCGCGTAAGGCTATCCCGTCTTCAACAGGCAGATTTCACCCAGCCCAGGTGGGCAGACCCCAACGGCTCTTTTGTCCCGCCTGTCCAATGTGCGCGGCAAGCGCGTGAAGCTGGGTATTTTTAGCCAATACGGCGCGGGGTGTACAGGCCACGCAGGCACAGCTACCACCGGTGGCGGCGGAAGAATGTTTTTGCGTTGCCGGTGCTACTGCACGAGCAGCGGGGGATTTTCCCCTGGAAGTTTTAGTAAAAAAGTTTCCCAACATGGTAAATCTCCTTTATCATTCGATAAATATGGCGTGTGTCCAATCAAAAGATATTAACTAGAACTATAGAAAATAATATCTTCCAGCATTGGTCAAGCGTTCTTCTAATGTTTATTAAAACATATTTTACCAAATTATATAAGTGATGAATATCACCCTGAATTAAGAAAAAAATAATCATTTATACAATTAACTATAAAATATCGCTTAGATATATGTTTAATACGAATGCCTTGTTTTGGCCCAGCTTAGTGGTTAGCTGTAGGAAATGAAATTTTACCGCTGCGGATTGTTCTCCTTAGCCGCTCTTGCGTTGCTCTGCGCCATCGCCCCCACATGGGCTGAGACCGGGCTTGATGCGCAGCAGCGCGCCGATCTCGGCAGGGTGAACACCTATCTGAACCGGATCGATAGGATGCAGGCTGGATTTTTACAGATCGCGCCGGATGGGGCGGTCAGCCGGGGCAATTTCCTGCTCAACCGGCCGGGCCGGATGCGCTTCGAGTATTTCCCGCCGGAGGATTTGTTGATTATTGCCGACGGCACCTGGGTGGCGGTAAGGGATGGAGCTGCGGCGGCCATTGAGCGCTATCCAATTGGCGCAACGCCGCTCAGCCCCTTGCTGGAAGCAAAAGTCGATCTTGGCAAAGATACGGAAATTATTTCGCTGAAGCGCGAATTCGGCCTGCTGCGCATTACCCTGCGCGATCCCAAGGAGCCGGAAAAGGGCGAGATCGCCCTGACCTTTGCCGACCGGGGCGGCCCGGCGGAATCCATCGGCCCAGGCGTTGGCCTTGAATTACGGCAATGGGTGGTGGTGGATGCGCAGGGATTAACGACGCAGATCGGGCTTTCCAACATTCAGCAGGCGGAAAAGTTCGACCCGAAACTGTTTATCCTCAACGACCCGGCGCCGGGAACGCAGAACAGGCGCTAACTTAATCCAGACAACGTCCTTCTTGGCGTCTCATGGGTGGATAACAGTTCCAGCAGGTTGCCGTCCGGGTCGCGAAAATACACCGACAGGCCCCACACGCCATCCGAAGCGGGGCGCGGCGCGGGGCCGGTCACAATCGCCACCCCGTGTTTTTCCAGCATCGCCTTGGCGTTGGCGATCGGGCCTTCCCAGCGGAAACACAGGTCCGCCGAACCGGGCATCGGCGTGTGCGCGTGCGGGGCCGCGGGCGCCTTGGCCTGGTGCACATTCATCCGGTTGGCGCCCAGTTGCATTGAGATGACCGGGGTTTTCCCCTCGCGGAACTGCTTTTCCCAAAGAATTTCCGCGCCCAGCACGTTGCGGTAAAACGCCATGGTCGCCTCGATATCGGCGACGGTGATGGCGTAATGGTCGAAGCCTTTGATCATGTGTTCCTCCTTCCTGCTTTGACCGCGGTGCGGCTTTAGTATTCTATTACCCAATAAAGGGAGCAGAGCACAGTATGATTGCCCGCGTCTATACGGTGGCGTTTGAAGGGGTGGACACCCGCGAGGTGGATGTGCAGGTGCAGATCGCCTCGGGCCTGCCTGCTTTCACCGTGGTCGGCCTGCCGGACAAGGCGGTGGCCGAAAGCCGCGAGCGGGTGCGCGCGGCGCTGTCGGCCATCGGGCTGGCGCTGCCGGCCAAGCGCATCACCGTCAATCTGGCGCCCGCCGATCTGCCCAAGGAAGGCAGCCATTTTGATCTGCCCATCGCCATTGGCCTGCTGGTCGCGCTGGGGGTGTTGCCTGGCGACGAGATCGAAGGCTATACGGCGCTTGGCGAGCTGTCGCTGGATGGGCGGATCAGTTTTGTGCCCGGCGTATTGTCAGCGGCGATTGGCGCGGCGGCGGCGGGGCGCGGCCTGATCTGCCCTGCGGATTGCGGGCCCGAGGCGGCGTTTGCCGGTATAACCGCGATTTTGGCGCCGGCAAGTTTGCTGTCCCTGGTCAATCATTTCAAAGGCACACAGGTGCTCAGCCCGCCCATAGCCGCCGAAATTATTGTGCAGGATGCGCGAAGCCAGCTTGATTTGCGTGACATCAAGGGTCAGGAAACAGCCAAACGGGCGCTCGAAGTGGCCGCCGCCGGGGGGCACAATCTGCTGATGATCGGCCCGCCTGGCTCGGGCAAATCGATGCTGGCGGCGCGGCTGGCGGGGCTGCTGCCGCCACTTGATGCGCGCGAGGCGCTGGAGGTCAGCTTGGTGATGAGCGTTGCTGGCGAATTGCGCGGCGGCCGCATCAGCCGGCGGCGGCCATTCCGCGATCCGCATCATTCAGCCAGCATGGCGGCGATGACCGGCGGTGGCATGCGCGCAAAGCCAGGCGAAGTGTCGCTGGCGCATCTTGGCGTGCTGTTTTTGGATGAGTTGCCGGAATTTTCCCGCACCACGCTCGATTCATTACGCCAGCCATTAGAGACCGGCGAAACCATGGTGGCGCGCGCAAATGCCCATATACGCTATCCCTCGCGGGTGCAACTGGTGGCGGCGATGAACCCCTGCCGCTGTGGCCATCTGGCCGACGCCGAGCGCGCCTGTTCGCGCGCGCCACGCTGCGCGCGCGAGTATCAAAACCGGATTTCTGGGCCGATGTTTGACCGCATCGACATGCATATCGAGGTGCCCGCGGTATCCGCCGCCGATCTGCGCCTGCCGCCGCCCGCCGAGGGCAGCGCCGAGGTC
>CAMTWQ010000056.1:0-23684 GCA_947085465.1 uncultured Alphaproteobacteria bacterium | reverse complement strand
GGTTTTCCGGTCAAAAACGCGGCCAGATATAAAACTAGGGCATTTTCAGCGCATTTCAAAACGCTCTGGCTTTTTTTCAACAGCATTTTCGGGCGCCATTACGGAGTCAAGTGACTCCGTAAAGGCTGAAAATGCTCTAGTGAGCAATGCGTCAATATCGTTGCCAAGCCGGTTTAACCTGTCTAATTTATATGAGAAAATAGGGGGGTGCCCATGAAATTTGTGCTTTTCTATCTGCCTTCCACCGGTTCGCTCGACTCGATAAAAAAGGGCTTTGCGGGCCAGAACACCCAGAATTACCAGAACATGCTGTGGCAGCTTTCCGCGCAGGTCAAAGCCGCCGACGAGATGGGTTTTTGGGGCGCCGCCTTTACTGAGCATCATTTCCATATCGAAGGGTTCGAGGTATCCAACAACCCGATTCTGCTGGCTCTCTATATCGGCATGCAGACCAAATATTTGAATGTCGGCCAGATGGCGAATGTGCTGCCGTTTCATAACCCTCTGCGGTTGGCCGAAGATTTGGCGATGCTGGATCAGATGATGCGCGGCCGCAGTTTTATCGGCATTGCGCGCGGCTATCAGCGCCGCTGGGCCGACACCATGGGCCAGCTTTATGGAGTGGGCGGCACCATGTCAGATCACTCTGAACGCGATAACAAGAACCGTGCGCTGTTCGAGGACCATTTCCGCATTATGAAAAAGGCCTGGGCGGGTGGCACATTCAGCCATAAATCCGATACATGGACGATCCCGCCTGACGGTCTTGAGTTCAATCATCAGGCGATCCGCGATTTTGGCGCGGGGCTTGGGGATGATGGGCTGATCAAGGAACTGGGCACGGCGCCGCAATGTTATCAAAGGCCGCACCCGAAGATTTTTCAGCCCTTCTCGTTCAGCGAGGCCACCTTCAAATTTTGCGGCGAAGAAGACATCGTGCCGTTCGGGCTCAGCACCGATGACGCAACCCTGACGGATTTGCTGCGTGTCTATCAAGACGCCTCGGCGCGCGCCGGGCGCAACTATAAAAAGGGCCAGAATGTCGGCGTATTTCGCGACTGCCTGGTGGGCCGGGATGGCAACGAGATGCGCCGCTATGCGGCCAACGCCAATGGCTTTGTGTGGGAAAATTGGTTCGCCCCCATCGGTTTTAACGAAGCCTTCCGTAAAAAAGGCCAAACCGGCGAGATCAAGGGCGGCATTGACGCGCTATTCGAGAGCGGTTTCGAACTTGTCGGCACTGCCGATGAGGTGAACCGCCAGATCGAACATATGGTCAAAACCCATGACCCGGAATATTTGCTGATGTGGCAGTTTACCGGCATGATCCCGCACGATGTGCAAATGCGCTCGCTGGAAATCTGGGCGAACGACATTCTGCCGAACTGGATGTAACGAACACCTGAAATTTAGAGGGAGAAAATCATGGCCGGACGGGTTGATGGAAAGATTGCGTTTATTACCGGCGGCGGCTCTGGCATGGGGCGCGAACATGCGCTGCTGATGGCTGAGGAGGGCGCCAGTATTATCGTCTCTGACGTCAACGAGGAAGGCGGCCGGCAGACTATCGCCGACATCAACGGCAAGGGCGGCCAGGGCCTGTTCATCAATTTTGACGTGGCGGATGAGGTGGCGTGGCAATCGGCGGTTAACCGGGCCGTCGCCACGTTCGGGCGGGTCGATATTCTGGTGAACAATGCCGGCATCCTGATCATGAAGAAGGTTCAGGACACCACCGGGGCAGAACTTGACCGCATGCTGGACATCAATGTCAAAGGCGTATTTTACGGCTGCAAACATATTCTGCCGGCTATGCAAAAAGCCGGCGGCGGATCGATCATTAACATCTCATCCATTTACGGCATCATTGGCGCAACGAGCGCCGCCGCCTACCAGGCAGCCAAGGGCGCTGTCCGGATATTGACGAAATCGGTTGCGGTCGACTACGCGGAGTTCAACATCCGTTGTAACTCCATTCATCCCGGCGTCATCCGCACGCCGATGATCAAGGATCTGCTGAGCAGCGACGCTATGGCGCAAGCGGTGCTATCCACCACGATCTTGCGCCGTCCGGCGGAGCCGCGCGAGGTTTCCTATCCCGTGCTATTCCTGGCGTCGAGCGAATCGAGCTATATCACCGGCGCCGAAATCGTTGTCGATGGCGGCTACACAACTATGTGACGCTGATGCAGCGGCCTAGAGCCTTTCCCGATCAGATTGGTTCAACCTGACCGGATAAGAAAGGCTCTAATTGAATGTGTTAGACCATTTTTATCCTGATCGGATTGATTCAATCCGATCAGGAAATGGTCTAAGTTAAAGCGGGGTGATTTTGCCCGTTTTTCTTTCTTCCAGTTGCCAATAGGTGGACCAGATTCGCTGGCCCACGGTTAGCGCGGTGAGCGCGACCAGCAGGTACATGGCCTCTGCCACCAGCCCAAACATCAGCGCCGCCGAAATCAGCAGCAGCCGTTCAAAGCGCGACGCAATGCCGCTCTTGCCTATCAAGCCCATCGCTTCGGCGCGCGCCCGCACATAGCTGACCAGAAACGAGCCAAGCAGGGCGAGTACGACGACGCCTGCTACCCCGGGCCTGCCGCTTGCCGCAAATTGATAGGCAATGGCGGCGAACACCAACCCTTCGGAGACGCGGTCAAAAGTGGAATCGAGAAATCCGCCGAATTCTGTGATCTGACCGCCGCGCCTGGCGACAGTGCCGTCAAACATATCAATCAAGCCCGCGAGCAGGTACAAAAATCCACCGATAAAAAATCCGCCCGCCAGGATAGACAGGGCGGCCAGCAGGTTAACGCCAAGTCCCGCGAGAGAAATCTGATTGGGCGTGATCCCATGCTGGATCAGAAAATCCGCAATAGGCGCCATCATAAACTCGGAGCCTTCATAGAGTTTTTTGCGATATTCTTCCATGGCCGACGTTGCTCCCTTATGGCGAATCAGCATAGTTGCCAGTTTGATGCAGATCAATGTACCGTTCTTATACTCAGGGGACACTGGAAAACGGCCATCACGGCCATACAGGAGTAACGACCATGAAGCTCGGCAAGATTTTGATCCCGCTTACTGGCGCCGATTCTGATCAGCGCACATTGCTCATAGGCCTGAATATTGCCAAAAGGTACAGCGCTTATGTGGAATGCCTGTTTGTAAATCGTAATCCAACCGATTCACTGCCCATCGCGGGCGAGGCGCTTTCGGGGCAGATCGCCACAGAATTGGTCAACGCGGTGAGTGAGGCCAACCGGCGGCAATGCGCCCGCGCCAAAGGCGCGTTTTTGCAAGCGCTGAAAGATGCGGGGGTGGAGGAATCCGCCACCCCGCCCGCCAAGCAGGCGGCGGCGGCAAGCTTCCGGCAAACCATGGGCGAGCCTTCCGAGTGCACAGCACTGGCGGCGCGTCTTGCAGATTTGGTGCTGTTTCCCATTGCTGATTTTGTTTACGAGCTTGAGCCAACACTGATGGAATCCCAGCGCCCTTGCCTGTTAATTCCATCCGGGTGCAACGAACTGGTCGGCAAGAAGGTTATGGTCGCCTGGGATGGCGGGCCAGAGGCCGCACGTTCCCTGAGCGGCGCGTTACCTCTGTTAAGCGATGCAGCCGAGGTCACAATCGTCACCGCCCAAAACCGCGAGATGGATGAATTCACCATGGAGTCGCTGCAATCTTATTTGGCGGCGCATGGGCTTAGCGTTAAGGTCCGGCAGGTGCCGCTGGGTAGCGCGCCGGTTGGTGAGGTGATCCTCAAAACCGCCGGCGAACTTGGCGCCGATCTTCTGGTGATGGGCGCCTATGGGCATAGCCGTATCCGCGAACTGATCCTCGGCGGCGCTACCCGATACGTCATTCATAACGCGCCGCTAGCGGTGATGATGGCGCATTAGCCAGCCTACTAAAACCCGTAGCGGGCTTTTAGCGAGGGGTCTTTTTGCGACACCAGCCGCGCCAGATCGACCATGACCTTGGCCTGTTTCCAAGTGGCGTCGTCCTGCATCTTGCCATCCAGCAGCACTGCGCCCGCGCCATCCGGCATGGCTTCCAGAATGCGTTTGGCGAACAGCACTTCGTCCACTTCCGGGCTGAACACCCGCTTGGCGATGTCAATTTGGCTGGGATGCAGCGACCAGGCGCCGACACAGCCCATCAAGAAGGCGTTGCGAAACTGCGCCTCGCAGGCGTCGGGGTCGGAGAAATCGCCGAACGGGCCATAGAACGCCTTGATGCCCGCCGCCTGACAGGCGTCGACCATCTTGGCCAGCGTATAGTGCCACAAATCCTGCTGGAACAAAGTGCGGTTGGCGCCACCCGCGCCCGCATCGGCCAGCACCCCGTAATTCGGATGCCCGCCGCCGACGCGCGTCGTCTTCATGCCGCGTGAAGCCGCCAGATCGGCCGGCCCCAGACACATGCCCTGCATGCGCGGGCTGGCGGTGGCGATGGCCTGCACATTATTGACGCCTTGGGCTGTTTCCAGAATGGCGTGAATCAGGATCGGCTTGCGCACCTGATGTTTGGCTTCAAGCTGCGCCAGCAATTGATCGAGATAATGAATATCCCATGGCCCCTCGGCCTTGGGCAGCATCACCACGTCTAGCTTATTCCCTATCTCCGCGACGATCCTGGTCAGATCATCCAGCACCCAAGGGCTGTTCAGGCAATTAATGCGGGTCCATAGACCGGTATTGCCGAAATCCGTTTGCTTGACGACTTCGATGAAACCCTCGCGCGCCGCCTGCTTGGCGTCAAGCGGGATCGCGTCTTCGAGATTGCCAAGAATGACATCAACCTGGGTGATCAGTTCGGGCACCTTGGCGCGCATCTTTTCATTATGCGGCGGGAAGAAATGCACCACGCGCTCCGGCTTTACGGGCAGCGAACGAAGCGGCATTGGCGCGCCCACGGCAAGCGGGCGGTAGTAATCAGCGGGCAGTTTCATGGCGGCTCCGGTAAGGTGAGTGGGTTTGCAGCTTATATCACCGCTTGCACTTCGAGGCCGAGCGCAAATACGCGATAATGGCGCGGGTGTCGTTGTCGCCTTCGGGAAATGCGCCGCCAAAGGCGATCATGCGGCTGCCGGGTACGCCCTCGTTGATCACCTTGAAAATATCCGCATCGGTTGCGCCATGCTTCCAGTCGCAATCGAACAGGAATAGCGCGTCCGTATTGCTTGGGGTCATCTTGTGGCAATAGGCCCCGCATGTGCCGGTAAACAGCGCCTTGCCGCGGGCGATCACCGCCAGGTCATGCGGTGCTGTGGCAGTTGTTTTCGCCGCGTCGTCACAGCCTGTCAGCAGCACCACAGCAATGGCAGCCGTCATCAAAGTCCGTGGACGCATGATTTACCTTTATATCCAAAGCAGCAGGGTATTATGCGGATTTGCCAAGATGTTCAAGCTTGTCCGCCAGCCACAGCTTAATCAGCGATTGCCGGGTTACTCCCAACCGCCTCGCTTCATTGTCTATGGAGCGCACCATCCATGCTGGAAAATCCACATTGACGCGCTTGGCTTCAAGATTGGGGCGGCTGGCTTTCGACCAGTCGAGGTACTCAGAAATATCCTCGCCCGCGTCAAACTTCCTGTCAATCTCACTCGCTGTCAGAGTGGGTGCTTTTAGAGTGGGTGCTTTCATACAGATCTACCTCATCTTTGCGGGCGCGTCGTACTGAAATCAAACGAACGCTTTCTCCCCTATAGGTAATAATCGCGGCCCAATGTTTAACGCCAATCACCCCAACAATCAGATGCCGTGGTTCCACACTTGAAAACAATTGAACCTGAAACAGCCTTGAGTCTTTCCAGAGCGTCTGCGCCGCAACAAAATCAATGCCATGTTTTTGCCGGTTGGCGGCGCTTTTAGCCTGATCAAATACAAATACCATACAAATTCTATATTAAAATTGTATAATAATGCAACTATTTTCACTCAGCCCCAGCCCACTTCAATGAAGCAGTGAGCCGGGATGTTGCTTGATTATTCATCCATCGTGAAGACGAATAACTGGCCGCCTTCGGGAATATTCGCTGGACCGCCGCTGAGCGCGGCAATGGCCGCCCAGCCGCCCGATGGAATGGCGACATAGGTTTTGCCGTCCGCCTGATAGGCGACGGGCTGGCCGCGGCCCGCGCCGCCCATTCTGAACCGCCACAGTTCCTTGCCCGTGGCGGCGTCCAGCGCCAGCGCATGACCATCCAGCGTGGAGCTAAACACCACGCCGCCCGCTGTGCTCATCGCGCCGCCCATCATCGGATCGGGATCTTCATAGCGCCATTTGATTTCGCCGGTGGCGACATCAATGGCCGACAAAATGCCATGATCCTTGCCTTCGATAACATCGATCGGATTAGGCATGCCACCCAGCATCGGAACGCCTTTTACATTCACGACTATACCTTTGCTATATTGCTGGCACCCTTCAACCGACGGCACATAGGCCAGTTTGGTCAGCGGGCTGTAACTTGCCGTCCAGGCGCCATTCAGGCCGCCCAGATTGCCGGGGCACACCCGCATGGTGGGTTTTTCCTGCGGCATCGCGGCCGGGTCCACAATCGGCCGTCCCGCTTCATCAAAGCCCTTGGCCCAGTTCAGTTCCTTGACATAGGGTTTGGCAAACTGGAATTTGCCGGTAGTGCGGTCCAGCACATAGAAAAAGCCGTTGCGGTTGGGTTGCGCCACGGCCTTGACCTGTTTGCCGGCAATTTCCACATCGATCAGGAAAATATGGCTGTTGCCATCATAATCCCACACATCATGGGGCGTGAACTGATAATGCCATTTGCGCGCGCCAGTCGCGGGGTCTACCGCGATGATCGAGCTTGAATAGAGATTATCACCTGCGCGCTGATCGCCATTCCAGTCTGGCGACGGATTGCCCGTGGTCCAGAACAGGGTGTCGGTTTCCACATCATAGGCGCCTGTGGTCCAGGTGGGCGAACCGCCGGTTTTGTATGAATCCCCGGCCCATGTTTCCACGCCCGGCTCGCCTTTTTCAGGCACCGTATAATGGCGCCACAGCCGCTTGCCGGTTGCAATGTCATAGGCGTCAAAGAAGCCACGCACCCCATATTCGCCGCCCGCGATGCCGGTGATCGCCTTATCGCCGACGATCAGCGGCGCGGAGGTCGAGGCAAAACCATCCTTATACGGCGTAATTTCTATATTCCACTTTACATTCCCGGTGCGCCGGTCAAGCGCCACCAGATGCGCATCAAGGGTTCCCATCAGCACCAGATCGCCGGAAATCGCCACGCCGCGATTGACCGGGCCGCAACAGACAATCAAGCCTTCCGGCAGCGGATAGTCATAGCGCCACAGCAATTCACCGGTTTTCGCGTCCAGCGCCAACAGGCGGTTATTTGAGGTGGTGACATACATGACGCCGCCATAAATTACCGGCGATGTCTCGAATTGCCCTGTGGTGCCGGTGGGGAATGACCAGGCAACCTTGAGTTTTTTCGCCGCTGCGGGCGTGAGGCCTTTGATTGGGCTGTGCCGGTAGCCCTTGTAATCGCCGCCATACAGCAGCCAGCTTTCAGCGGTTGCGCCCGCCTTCAGCATTTCGCCGGTAACGCCCGCTTCGGGGCCAACCGGCTGCTTGGCGGGGAAGTGTGAATATGCCGTGTCGGTTAATATTTGAGCGGATTTTTCGGCGGTTTGCGCCGCCTGCGCGCCTGAAATCAGTCCTAGAGCGTTTATAGGAAAACCCGGACCGGGTTTTCCGGCCAGAAACGCGGCCAGATATAAAACTAGAGCATTTTCAACCCATTTCAAAACGCTCTGGCTTTTTATTAACCGCATTTTCGGGCGCCTTCGCGGAGTCAAGCGACTTCGTAAAGGCTGAAAATGCTCTAGCGCAAAGGCGCCGACCGCCGCTCCAAAAAACCATTTTCCTGCGTGCCGCATCGCAACCCTCATTGTTTTGTGTTGTCTTACCAGCCCCGCTGATAGGCTATCCAACAAATCTGACAGAAGCAATCCAACAGCAGAAGGAAACCGCAATGAAACCAGTACGCCGCGTTGTGACGGGCAATGACGCCCAGGGCCGCTCCGCCTTCATCATGGATTCGGAAATTGGAGATGTTTTCGGCGGCGGCGGCCTGGATGACTTTAGCGCGCAGGGAAGCCTGGCGCTGGCGGAATTATGGGAGAGCGGCTTGCCCGCCGATAATTCCGGCAACCGGGATCAGCGCCGCCCCGGCGCGTTCGCGCTTGAACCCAGCCCCGGCCAGATGATGCTGCGCATCGCCGTTTTCCCGCCCGAGCCTCCAGGCGTCGCTAAACCGGGTAGGGGGCGCGATTCACATCCCGGCTTCCATGAAACCGAAACCACTGACCTGATCATTGTGCTGGAAGGCGAGATCTATTCAATGTTGGAAACCGGTGAAACCTTGCTAAAGGCGGGCGACGTGCTGATCCAGCGCGGCACCAATCACGCCTGGTCAAACCGCTCCGGCAATCCGTGCCGGATCGCCGTGGCAATGCTGAACGCTAAACCGGACGTATAGGCCAAATGGATTTTTATGTGTAGGATAATAAAAACCATCCCGTCTAAAATTGAATACGAAGGAACTAATTTTGCTGCGTTCACGCTTGCGGTTTGGCCTGGTTTATTGTGGCGCCATGTTAATCTTTGCGCTGGCAGTTCTTGAAATCGGTAGCCGATTCCTGCCATTACACACATATCAGAATCCATTCTATCTAAAAAACAGCGCAGGTTATTCCGATTTGCATCAATTATTAAAAGACAAGGAGGAGTTCGGCCTCACATATTTTGAGTATTTTATCTTTTCGAGCACTCCAGGCCACACGTCCACAATTAATATTGAAGACAGCTATGGAGCGCCCCGCGTCACTCCAGATAGCGTGCCCAGCGCACAGGCAGGGGTCCGCATATGGACATTTGGCGGGTCTACCATGGCGAATTTTGAGACTGCTGACAAAGACACAATCGCCAATACTATTGCCAAAGTTTTGAATGCGGCCAATCTAAAAGCTCATGTGGTGAACTATGGCGTCAGTTCATTTCAGAGTAGTTTAGAGCTCGTGAAGTTCGCCAGCCTTGCCGCCCGTACTGGGAAACAGCAACGGCCAGACATGGCGCTGTTCTACGATGGCTTCAATGACGCTTATTATGCTTATTATTTTGGCGCCGGTAATCTGCAAGGGGACATCTCCACAAAGCTTGCTAAGCTGGTCGAAGGACGGTTTGGGATACATGGGCCGCTGCGCCGCTGGGCAAAATCCTCCAGGTTTGCGCAAGTGGTGTATCAGTCTCAGCTGCTTGGCGGAAATGCGCCGACGGTGTCGGATCAGGCTGGTGACAGCTCGGCAAATCTCACCAAGGCGGTTGATATCTATCTCGCAAATGTAGATATGCAACAGGCGATGTGCGGCGCTCTTGGCGCCAGATGCTTGTTTGTTCTGCAACCCCTGATCTCGTCCAAGGCGGGACTCCAGGCGGGCGATTTGCAACTACTTGAACTGCTTGATCCACGCATGGTTGCTTTCGTGCGCGCTTTTTATGATGAAGTGCGCAAGCGGACCAAAGGGCGCGATGATTTCGTTGATGGGTCCGGCATACTTGATAATAATGGCCGTGACGATTTCTATGATCTCGGGCATACAAGCGCCCTGACATCACCGCACATAGGTGAATGGCTTGGAAAGCGGGTGCTGGCAAGTCTGGGGGCGAGCGACTCTAGCGCTGGTTCGCCGGCTGCTCCCGTGTCAGCGCCAGCAGGCCAATAAACGCTAAACCGGCAAAACATGCGCCAGCGTAAAAGGTGGCGCTGGCGCCAAACGCCTGCCACAGCGCGCCGGCGGTAACGCTGGCGGCCAGCATCATCACGCCGCTGACCAGATTGAACACACCAAAGCCTGTGCCACGTAATTGCGTTGGGGCTGTGTCCGCCACAAGCGCGGCAAGCAGCCCTTGGGTGAATCCCATATGCAGGCCCCAGAAAATCACGCCAAGCACCAGCGGCGCCAGCGACCCGGCAAGCGCCAGACTGATCTGGCTAAAAATCAAAAGAACAATACCAGCCAGCAGCGGCGCTTTGCGGCCATGCCGGTCGGACAGTTTCCCGGCCGGATAAGCGGCAAACGCATAAGCCACGTTCATCACAACCAGAACTATGGGCGCCAGCGCCAGTATCAGGCCCAAATCCTGCGCGCGCAAAATCAGGAACGCCTCGCTGAAGCGCGCCAGCGTGAGCACGCCAGCGATCCCAACGACACACCAGAATGGCGCAGTAAACTGGCGTATATCACGCAGTTTCATTGGTGGTTGCCCAGTACTGGCGCCGTCCGCCGGCGCGGCGTCTTCAACGCCAAAAACCACCAAGGCAAGCGCCGCAAACGCTGGAATGACCGCGATCCAAAACACCAGGGCAAAGTTATTCAGGCTCACAATCATCAAGCCTATGGCAAGCAGTGGCCCGGCAAAGGCGCCCACCGTATCCAGCGACTGGCGCAGCCCGAACGCCGCGCCGCGCATCGCGGGCGGCGTCATATCGGTGATCAGCGCGTCACGCGGCGCGCCACGCACGCCTTTGCCGATGCGGTCGATAAACCGGGCGGCGACAATCCATTCCAACGGGTGGCTCAGCGCTTGCGCCAGCGGAAATACCGGCTTGGTGAGCGCCGCCATGCCATAGCCGATGGCGGTCAGCAGCTTGCGCTTACCCAAATAATCGCTCAGCACGCCGGAAAATAATTTGGTGATTGACGCTGTGGCTTCCGACACGCCCTCGATCCAGCCGATGGCCGCCATGCTGACGCCAAGCCCAACCGCCAGGTACACGGGCAGCAGGCCATGGATCATCTCGGATGAAATATCCATCAGCAAAGACACGAATCCAAGCACCCAGACGCCGCGCGGCAGTCCAGCGCCATGAATTTGGTCAGGTTTTGATTTTAGCATGTCACCTCAATAGCATGAATGCGGGCCGGTAAAACCACCGCCTGCGAATTAGCTTGACGCCGCGCCAGGCAAGTGTATGGTGCGCGCAAGATTTCTCGCGAACGCGGGAGTGACGCTCAGGTTGAGGGTTGCAGTCCCGAGTAAGTCTCCCTATATACCTTTTGCTCCACAACCCCGCGTGGCAGGCAGATCAAAGCGCCGCGCGTTCCTCAAATGAGGGCCTTTTCATGAGGAAAAGGTGAGTAAGTGGCGGCGCGAAGGAATTATCACTCTTGCAATCTCTGGATTTTACTGGCTTTGGCCTGTGCGGGCCCTTGTTACGCGCGCTTAAAACGCAGAACTTTCACCCTCCAACCCCCATTCAAATCGCGGCTATTCCTGCTGTACTTGGCGGACGTGATCTTTTGGGCATCGCCCAGACGGGCACCGGCAAGACGGCGGCGTTCGCCCTTCCAATCCTGCAAAATCTGTCGTTAGCCACAAAACTGCCGCGCCCCGTGGTGCGGGCGCTGATTGTCGCGCCGACGCGTGAATTGGCCTTGCAGATAGATGAACATATCCGTGCGCTTGCACGGCACCTGCATTTGCGTTGCGCCACAATCTATGGCGGCGTTGGGCGCAAACCGCAGATCGACAAACTGGCGGCGGGCGTCGATATTGTTGTCGGCACACCGGGCCGCATCGTCGATTTAATGAGTTGCGGCCATCTGAAATTACAGGCGGTTGAGCATTTCGTGCTTGATGAAGGCGATCATATGCTTGATCTCGGTTTTATCAGAGATATTAAAAAGATCATCGCAGCCCTGCCCAAGGTCCGGCAATCTATGATGTTTTCAGCGACCATGCCCAGCGAAGTGGCGAGCCTGGCGTCAGCGGTCCTTGTTAATCCGTTGCGTATTGAAGTCCCGCGCTCCGAGGCGGATAATCCCCAAATCGAACAAAAAGTGTTCTTTGTCAATACGGGCGACAAGCGCACCCTGCTCAAAACCTTGCTTGAGGATCCGGCCATTTCGCGCGCCATCATCTTTACCCGCACCAAACATTCGGCTGGCCGTATCGCAGAGGCGCTGAGCCGGGAAGGCACGGATGCGGAAGCGCTGCACGGTAATAAAAGCCAATCCGCACGGCAGCAATCGCTGGCGCGCTTTCGCAGCGGCCGGGCCCGTGTATTGGTGGCGACCGATGTCGCCGCCCGTGGTATTGATGTTACTGGCATTTCCCATGTGATAAATTTCGATATGCCGAATGTGCCCGAATGCTATGTGCACAGGATTGGCCGCACCGCGCGCGCAGGTTCAAGCGGAATAGCCATGTCATTCTGCGATGATAGTGAAATGGGACATTTGCGCAGCATCGAAAAATTGACCGGAAGCCGCTTGATAATCGCCGGCGGAAAGCCACCTGAGAATATGCCGGGTCAACGCCCGCCGGCTGGCAAGTCTGCCCGCTCAAAGCCTGGGTCCAAGTTTGGACGCAGCGAGAGCGAAAGCAGAGCAAGACCAAAAAACCGTTTCAAGCCGCGTTACAATGAACGTGCGCGGCCTGCGGCCTAATCGTCAAGGTTTTATCCTTGGCTAAACCATGCGTTGCGCCCTCAACAAACAACAGGGGCGCATCACATAACGCGGTGACTAATCACCGCAACCTGCTAACTGAGAAACTAGGAGTTCTACATATGCCTACTGGAACCGTGAAGTGGTTCAACGCAAACAAAGGTTACGGATTCATTCAGCCCGATGATGGCGGTCAGGACGTGTTCCTGCACATCAGCGCCGTTGAGCGGGCCGGGATGTCAAACCCGAACGAAGGCGCCAAGATCAGCTTTGATCTTGAGAAAGACGCTAAAAAGGGCCGCGTTTCAGCAGCCAACCTTAAGGCGCTCTGAAGCTTAGACTTTAAGGGCTATCCATCAGGATTGCGCCAGAAGGCGCAATCCTGATAGATGAAATCGCCACAGATTTTCACTGGCCAAGCAGCTCCTGCAGCGGCGGGGACTATCCTTGCGGGCTAGATGACGGCATGATTGATGCACCCGATTGTCCCGCGTGCGGGCAAGCTCACCGGCGCCTGTATTTTGCGACCGCCGGGGCGCGGCTATATGAATGCCTGGAGTGCGGGCTTGTATATCTGGATCCGTTGCCAGGTTCCGAGGAGCTAGACGCTCTGTATACAGATGCGTATGCGGGCGCGCAGACCGGCTATTTTGCGAAACCGGAAAAGAAACTGCGCCGCTCTCGAATACGCGCGCGCATCATTGCGCGATTGTTCAAACGAAGTAACGGCCGTTTTCTGGATATAGGGTGCAATGGCGGCTTTATGGTGGAAGCGGCCCGTGCTCTAGGTTTTGACGCCTGGGGCATCGATCCTGACCCGGTTTCGGTCCGCTATGCGCAGCAGCATTTTCCCGATAATCACTTCATCTGTTCGTCCCTGGAGGATTTCTTACCGGTGGATACGCACGGCATGCCCGCCAGATTTGACGTGATTTATTGCTCGGAAGTAATCGAACATGTGCCAACGCCGGATAAATTTCTATCCGAAATCTTTCACCTGCTAGCGCCAGGAGGATTGGCGTATTTAACGACACCGGATATTTCGCATTGGCGGCGGCCGCGTGATTTGATGCGATGGGACGCTTTCTGTCCACCATCGCATTGCATATATTTTACGCCTGCCAGCCTGATTAAGCTGGCCAAAGCGTGCGGCTTTACTGTGCATAGTAAAAGGCGCGCTTGGAAACCGGGCATTAAGCTGGTGTTGCTGCGGCCTGTAAAGAGCTAAACGCTTCTGTGCAGGAAAGCCAGCGTACGGGCCCGGCTGGCGCAGACAGGCGGGTAAACAGTTTATGCAAAAATTCCCATGCTAGTTGTGAATGCGCCAGATGGTGCGTGAGAATGCCAGTTGGCTCTGTTGGATCAAACGTCAATGGAACCGGCTTTCCATGCAGGAGGATTTCGCCGCCCTTATCAGCGCTCCAGCGTCCTGTGAGGCAAATCCGCCGCGTCATTAGATGCTGGATCAGATCATCCAGAATCTCCTGTGCAGGGCGCATGGCTTTACCATTACGCCAATTGATAAAGTCTATATGACAATTGGTTTGCACAAGACCGGGCGCGGGAGCGCGATCAAGCGTTGCTTGAAAGGCCGATAGGCCGCCAAACCCAATCATGGGCAGCGCTGGCGTCAACTCCGGGGCAATCCGGTTCCATGGCGGTATTAACACTGGCTGTAAGCGCGCCGCGAATAAACGCCGTAATATACGGATGCCTTCTTCAAGCTCTGACAGCATGACCGCAAGCGGCCGGTGCGCGCCAAACTCCGCCTGCTTTGCCGCAGGCGGCGCGTGGTTGATGTGCGCAAAACCATGGGAAACCGGGGTAATCGCCGGATGGCGCGCAATGGCTCTGGCAAGAGAAGTTTTTGCCCTGCGCGGGACAACAGCCAAAGTTAAAGCAACGCCATGTGTTGAATGCGCTTCGATCAGTTTTTGTAACGCGGCGCTATCTGTATCTGCATCGTCGTCGCGCCACCACAGGCTAAGGTCAAGCCCATCCGCCGCCCACGCCGCTATTTCCAGATCAAGCAGCCGCCATTCTTTTTCAATGGGATCATGTGGGTGCGGCATGCAGCAATCTTTCTTTGAGGAATCGCGCCGTGTTTTCTGCGCCATTCAAATCAAGCTTAAGCTCAGGCGCTGGCCGGGATAAAGCATCGTCAACGGCGGCCGCAAGTGATTCTGGCGTCAATTGGTTTTCAGTTAACATCACCGCCCGCCCGGCCATTGCCATTGCCTGCGCGCGCATGGTTTGCTCCATTTCATTTTCTTGTGCAAATGGTACCAGCACCGCGCGCGCGCGCGCCTGCACAATTTCCACCACACTGTTATATCCGGCCTGGCTTACCGAACAGGCGCAGGAACTCAACAGGCTAGGAAAATCAGGGCGGGCGTTCTCGACAATCACCCCATCCGCTGCCCGGCTACGCAGCACATGCAGCGTATCGCCAGGCGCTTGCGCCCCAATCAGCAATCGCCAAATGCGCCCGCCGGCTAGCCTGGAATGCGAACGCGCCTTAAGTGCGGCAAGCATCAGGGCGTTACCCGCCGCGCCGCCGCCCGCAGAGACAATTATTTCGCCAGCTAATTCGTCTCGTTTGGCCATGCTTGCACCGCTAACAACAGGCGCCACATAGCCCGTATACACCAGCTTGTCTTTAATCAGCGTTGCGGCCGGATAGCTTTGCTGCAAGGGCAGGAATGCCGGATCCCCATGTACAATCACATGATCGAAGTGCGCGTTCAGTCGCGCGATGGCCTCATCAATGCGGCCTGGTTTGCGAGACGGGATGATAATGTCGCGGACAGATGCGGCAATCAGTGGCCTGGGGGCTTTGGCCCTGGCGGCGTCCAGAAGAGGTAGCAGCTCAAAGGCGAACTGCCGTCGCCCAAAGGGAAACATTTCGATGATCAGCGCATGGGGCTTGGCGCGACCATATGTTTGCATCACGGCGCCGGCCCGTGCTGTATGCCAGGCGGCGTCCAGTGGCGCGCCGGTCGCATTCACTAGCATAGAGAATGTCGCATCGGTAGCGCGCGCCCAGGGCAGTTGCACAAATTCTGCGTTGCCGGTATCGAGGCCCGCCACTGGCTCGCCACCGCTGGCCAGTACAACCGCCATTCCTGCATCGTCCAGCGCGTGCGCCAGCCGGGCGGCGCGCCGCACGTGGCCACTGCCTAGCAAATGCTGCACATGAATCATTATCTTCGGGCGGCTATTTTCAACAGCGGCGGTGCGGGTCATGCGCCTGCCGCCACAGCGCCCGGAGCGAGCATAGCTAGCCCATTGCCCAAAATTCCCGCAGCAGTGTCAATGCTGCGGGATTGGCGCACAAATTTCGCTGCGGCGTCCCCCAACTTGTGGCGCGCAGTTGCGTCGGCAATCAGAAAATCAGTGACCGAGATAAACGCCTCACCATCGCCATTAGGGGTTAGGAATCCGGTTTCTCCGTCGCGTACGACTTCCGCCACGCCGCGCCCGCGTCCAGCGATTACTGGCAGGCCCGCCGCCTGCGCCTCTAGCATCGCCATGCCGTAGGATTCGCCCGCCGCCGGCCAGAGAAATAAATCAGCAGCCGCATAAATACCGGGCATGTCCGCTTCGTCTACTTGCCCAAGAAAATTTACCCGCTCCAATCCCAACGGAGACAGTGCTTGCGCCACTTCAGCGCGCGCAGGCCCGTCGCCTGCAATTGTAAGCCGCCAGTTCTGCTGCTTGAGCCGCAATAGATACTCGGCCAACAGCCGGTAGCTTTCCAGTTTTGCGTCATGACGCATCATTGCGGCAGTAAGTAATTTTACCGGTTCCCCATTCGGATATGGCTGGCGCTTCCTCTGTGCGAATGCTGATAAATCAAGAAACGGCGGCAGATTCAGGTGCGCCTGCCGGCGGCTCAATAGCGGCGCGATGCCCTCTTTATCCACAGTAGTTATGGAAAAAATCAAATCTGCGGAACGGATCGCAAGCTCGGCGCCGCGATGACCAAGCGCCCAGGCGGAACTTGCGGCCTTTGCCGCATGTGAGGCTTCAACAATTACATAAGGAATGTGTAACGCGCGCGCGGCGGCGGGGCCGATCCAATCTGGCGTCTTGTGATACACATGATAGGTGAACCACAGATCGGGCCACGCAGATGGTGGGGATGCAATCAATGTTTCCGTATAGGCCGACGCCGCCTTTTGGATGGCTTGCTGATAGACTGGATCGCCTGCGCCATCGTAGGCGCGCGGAGCAGGCGCCAGCGTCACTTCGTGACCGCATAGCTTTAATGCGTGGATCAAAAGCCGCGCCATGCGGCGGTCTCCCGATGGCTCGGGATGATCGGGGGGCTTCATTGGCGCATAGAAGTGAATTTTCATGGATTGCCCCTCGGGGTGGATAGACCGAAACGCAGCGCCAACCTGCCGATACAGTGCTGCATTTGGAAACGCTGCTCAATCACCAGCCGCCCCTTTGCCCCCATACGCGCGCGTTGGGCTGGATCGCGCATGAGTTGGGCCAGCGCCCTGGAAAAGGACGGGGCGTCATCTGGCGGCGTGAGCAGCCCGGTCTCGCCGTTTATAATAAATTCCGGGATTGCTGAAATATTCGTGCTGATACAGGGCAGGGCTTGACTCTGCGCTTCAAGTAAAACATTGGGCAACCCATCGCGATCACCGTTTGGATCAATGCGGCATGCGAGGGCAAACAGATCGGCGCTGCGCAACGCTTCAATCACCGCTGCCTGATCACACTCACCCATCCAGGCAATGCGGCCGCCAAGCCCGAGCTTTTCAGCCAGATCACGGTATTCAGCTGATAATGGCCCGCCGCCGATATGCGTTAAACGCCACTGCAATTGCGCTGGCAGCAGCGCCAGGGCGTTTAGCAAGACATCAAAGCCTTTTTTGTAAACGGCGCGGCCAATGCTGATTACCCGCACCGGGGCGTCAGGATCACCGCCATCTCGGCCCTGTGCGGTATATTGGACGGGCGGGCAGGGAAAGCGGTCAAGATCAAGCCCATGATAATTTAGCGATAGCTTTTGCGCATCTGGTGGGCTAGCAATATCGCGCAGCCGCGCCTCGCCCACTTTTGTGCATATGGTGCCCCATGCGCTGTCAGCGATTTTTTCCCGCAGCTCCCACTCGGGTGTTGTCCATATATCCTTGGCGTGTGCGGAAAAGCTCCACGGTATTTTGCGCAACATCGCCGCATAGCGCGCCACAGATGCGGGCGTATGCAAAAAATGCGCATGCAGCCGGGTGAATTCCGGCCCCATCACGGATGCGAGAACCATCGCCTGGCCAATACGGCGCCCGCGATTGGCGCTAAAGTCACGGCGTAAATCGCGCCACCAGTGCTGGCGCGCACGCGCATATCCTGGCAAGCGGCGGGCGCTCAGCCAGCTGCGCAGCACAAGCAGCGGCGCCTGGTATAAATATTCTGGAAGATAGATCACCGGCGCCTTGATTTTTTTATGCATGGCGTGGCTCAACGATGTAGTGGGACGGCGGAGGGAAAACAGCAAGATGGGCAGGCCCTGCTGTTCAAGCGCCAATATTTCCTGCGCAATAAATGTTTCTGATAAGCGTGGATAGCCCTTCACAACGAAGGCGACTGGTGATGCGGGTTTCATCATTCACCCTATGTTTGCAATATTTCCGGCGGCCTAATGGCGCGGAGCGATTTTTGGTGCAACCAAGGAGCCGTCAGTTTTGCAACATTGGCAAGCCCGTCATAAAGGCCGGGAACATTTACACGCGAAGGGGGCAGTTGCCTGACAAGATCACGCAGCGCATTTAGCATGATATCGGGATCGCGCGCCGTAACACCTGCATTCTCTATATCCATGGGGTCGTGCAATATAGAGACGAGGCCGAGATCGTGCGCCCGTCCGGCGCGGATGGTTTGCTCCAAACGGGGCATGCTGCGCGGCACGATTAGCGCCAGTTTGTCGGCAGCCAGGATTTCGCAAAAAATATTATAGCCACCCATCGCCACAACGGCGCTGGCGCGATCCATAAGTTGCTCTATGTGCGTCTCAAATGTGATCGCCTCCACTTGATCAAGAGCCGCAGCCCGCAGCAAGAATGCCGTTTGCGCCACCGGATCCATGAACGGCCCCAGCACCAGAAGTGCGGGCATGGGCGGCGGCGCGCCGTTCTGCTGGCAATGCTCATATGCGCTTAACACCCAATCAATTAGCCCTTCTCCATCACCGCCTCCGCCGGTGGTGACAAGGATATAGGGGTTGGCGCAAATAGGCGGCCAATGCATGCTGGCCGGAAAGGATGGCGCGGGCGCGCACAAATATCCTGTGTAGGTTATTTTGCGCTCTACTGAGGGCGGCGCGTTTAGACCAGCAAGTGGGGCGTGTATTTCCGGCAATCCGTAAATCCATATTTCATCGTATAAATACTGAAGCGAGGGCATGGCCTGTTTGCGCCGCCATTCAGCCGCAAGCGCTACGGGCTCGTCAAGCACATCGCGCAGCCCCAGCACAAGGCGGGCGCCACCACGGGCTTTCAGCATTTCCAATGCGGGCGCGATTTCGCCCCGCAGCCCGAGAGGCTCTTTATCAACAATGAACATATCGGGGGCGAAAATATCCGCCGTATGTGTAATAATTGATTGACGCAACTGTAATGTCTCATCAATCTTCAAATGCAGGTTAAGCGATGTATATTCGCCGTTGCGCAGCTTGATAACCCCCGGGATGCGGATAAAATCCACCCGGGCGCGAAAATTGAAGCTGCCGATAATCGGTGATCCGGAAATGATCAAAACCGAAAGGTTAGAGAAATTTTCCACCAGTGAATGCGCTATCCTGCGGCACCGGCGCAAATGCCCAAGGCCAAAGGTGTCATGGCTGTAAATCAGTATTCTAGACCCGGTTTTGGCTGTGGTCATAACGCGCGTTTAACTTTCATTAAGCCTTCATTATCCGAACATGGCCTAGAGAGTATGGCATAAAGCGGCAATTAGAACCAAGCGCGCCAGCCTAGAGCAATCTGCATTAAGTTCGAGCCATGAGGCTCGAACTTAATGCAGAAAATTGCTCTAGATTTTAATGTGTTAGAGCAGCTTTGTCAGAAGTTTTAGAACAAGTCTGTGACACAGGCATGTATCGTTTGCTACAGTACGGGCGGGGGGGTTGCACGGCGTATTTATGGAAAATAATCTTTTCAAATATATATGGCGTTTCAGTCGGCGTGAGCAGTTAATAGTGCTCGGCCTTGTTGTGTTATCTCTGCCGTTCTATTTTCTCTCGCTGGATCTGCCCCGCATGCTGGTTAATGGGCCAATTCAAGGCTCGGGATTTGAGTCCCCTGACGCTACCGTCTTGTTTGCCAGGATAGCGGTTCAACCGCCCGCATTCTTGCACGGGTGGATGGGAGGCTCGGCCTGGGTGCTGTTTGATGGCTTTATGCTTACCCGGGTTCCTTATTTGGTAGCCATGAGTTGCGGGCTGCTGGCGTTGGTTGCAGTCAACGGCATTTTTAAGTTCAGAATAAACACCCTTAAAGGCCGCCTGGGTGAGCGCATGCTGCGGCGCTTGCGCTATCAATTGTTCGACCATGTGTTGCGCTTCCCGGCCATGCATCTGCGCCGGCTGCGGCAGGCGGAAATCGCCTCCATGATTAAGGACGAGGTGGAGTCGCTTGGCGGGTTTATTGGCGATGCTTTTGTTCAGCCTGCATATTTAGGCGGGCTGGCGATTACCGCCATGGCGTTTATCATGATGCAAAATATTTGGCTTGGGCTTGTCGCCGGGGCCATTGTTCTTGCGCAGGCGTTTCTTATCCCTAAATTGCGCAAACGGATTCTGGTCCTCGGCCGCGCCAGGCAGATTGCGGCACGCGAGCTGGCCGGCAGGGTTGGCGAGGTAATTGAAGGGGGCATGGAGGTTCATGCCCACGACACGTCAAATTTTGAGCGAGCCGAAATCGGCCAACGCCTCGGCAATATATTCAATATCCGGTATGAAATTTACTGGCGCAAATTTTTCGTCAAATTTTTGAATAATTTTCTAGCGCAGGTGACGCCATTTATTTTTTATTCTGTGGGGGGATATTTAGCCATAATTGGGCTTTTGGATATAGGCCAGCTGGTGGCGGCGTTGGTTGCGTATAAAGAACTTCCCAGCCCTGTGAAAGAGTTAATTGACTGGGATCAGCAGCGCATGGACGCGCAAATTAAATATGAGGAAGTAATTTCGCAATTTAATCCAGCGGGCCTGCTTGAGCCGCATCTGCAAGATATCGATGCGAATGACGAGATGCCCGAGGGCGGTGTGTTGTCCGCTACACGCCTGACACTGGATGATGACGCCGGCGTCAAACTTATCGACGGCGTTTCATTCAGCTTCGACACGGCAAGCCATATTGCGATAACTGGCTCGCCATCGAGCGGCAAGGAGTATATTGGGTTGCTGCTTGCCCGGCTTATACCGCCAGCATCTGGGCGCCTTAGTATTGGCGGCACGGATATGGCGTCTTTTCCCGAAGCTGTTACTGGGCGCCGGATTTCATATGCCGATGGCGACTCGGTTCTGTTTGCGCGAAGCGTGCGCGACAACATGCTGTACGGCTTGATGCACCGGCCCGAGACCCTTGCGAACGGGCAGGCGGTAAATTCGCGCGAATACAAGAAAAGCATAGTTGAAGCCAGGCTTTCGGGAAACCCCGAATTTGATCTGCGTTCCGACTGGATCGATTATCGCGCAGCGGGCGCACAAGGCCCATACGATATAGATTCATACATTTCAGCCGCGCTCGATGCGGTAAATCTGAGCGAGGACATATATCAGTTGGGCTTGCGCGGTTCTATCAACATGTATGATAACCCGCTGCTAACCGAAAATATATTAAGTGCGCGTAGAGTATTGCGCGATCTGCTGCGAGAATCTGGGGATGCAGCGCTTGTGGAATCTTTTGATCCAGATCGCTTTAATCACAATGCGACTTTAGGCGAAAATCTGCTGTTTGGCACGGCTGTAGGCGCCACCTTCAGCCACGGGATTCTGTCGGATGATCCTTATTTAATGTCTGTGCTGAACGCTACGGGATTGACGGCGGAGCTGGTGCGCATGGGGTATGCAATCGCGGAAACCATGGTGGAGATTTTTGCGGGGCTAGCGCCTGGCCACCCGTTCTTTGATCAATTCAGTTTTATTGCCGCTGACGACTTGCCGTTGTATCAGGAAATTTTAACCCGGGCCGGCAAACTCGCCCTTGATAATCTGCCGTTTGGCGATCAGCGGATGCTGCTTGGGCTGCCGTTTGACTATGTCGAGGCGCGGCACCGCCTTGGCCTGATTGATGGTAGAATGGAAAATTTATTACTGGATGCGCGAAGGAGATTTGCCGCCAACTTGCCGCCAGAATATCGAGGCGCCATCGAATTTTACGATCCGGAGAAATATAATTCGGCCGCTACCCTGCTGGATAATATTTTGTTTGGGCGCTCACTCTATGGCCAGGTCGAAAGCCAGGCGCGCATTGGCGTTTTGATCAATGAGATCGTGAGTGAACTGAACTTGCGCTGGGAAATCTTCAAGGTTGGACTGAAGTTTAATGTGGGCGTAAGCGGCCGGCATTTGAGCGCCGTGCAACGGCAAAAACTGACATTGGCGCGGGCTATTTTGAAGCGCCCGGCTTTATTGGTCGCTAATGACGCGCTGGGGGCCCTCGATGCGCGTAGCCAGCAGGCAATACTCGATAATCTAAAAGAATTTTTTGCCGGAAGCGGGCTTGTGTGGATTGTTTCCCAGCCGGTGCTGGCGAAGGGCTTCGATAAGATTTTGCTGATAGAAGATGGAAAAATAGCGGAACAGGGTGATTTCGAGGTTTTATCACAAAATGGCGCGCGGTTTGCAAAACTGCTGGCGGCGAGCTGATATGGACGCGAAGGGATAAGGTATGATTTTGAACGATGAAGTGGAATTGCTGCGCAAGGTTCCGCTGTTTTCCGGCGTTCAGCCGGCAAAACTGAAATTGCTTGCCTTCACCAGCGATCGCATGGTGTTCACGCCAGGCCAGGAATTGATGCGTCAGGGCGATGTTGGCGATGCCGCTTATCTGATCTTGAGCGGGGATGCGGATATAATTATTGATAGCGCGAATGGCCCCCTGAAAGTGGCTCAAATTGGCAAGAACGACTTTGCCGGTGAAATGGCGATTTTGCGCGGCGTGCCGCGCTCGGCTACTGTGGTCGCCATTAATGAGGTGACGACACTGAAAATCACCAAGGAGGCGTTCCTGCAAATGCTTGAAGACACTCCGCGCATAGCGCTGGAGGTATTGCGTGTGCTGACGCAACGGCTGGAGGCGACAACCATCGACCTCAGCAAAGCGCGCGAAAAAATGCATGCCGCCGGGATCGAATAATCTAGACCATTTCCTGATCGGATTGAATCAATCCGATCAGGATAAAAATGGTCTAACATATTCAAATAGAGCCTTTCTTATCCGGTCAGTTTGGTTCACCCTGACCGGGAAAGGCTCTAGACCATGTTCGGATCACATGGAATCGCCACTCGCGATTCCATGTGATCCGTAAAACATGGTCGAGTTGATATTTTAGAGCCATTTTTACCGTTTTGGTTGAACCAAATGGTTCAATCAAAACGGAAATGGCCATACTATTGTAGATACGGGGAGCCTATTATGAGCAATGCGACCGGAGATAATACCGCAGCTACAGACAGCTTGCCGCCCAATATCCAGGCGATTATCCGCCGCCGATCGCCTGCCAGCGCCTATCTAGGTCTTGAATTTATCGAATGCGACAAGCAAAAGGGCACAGTCAAGGTGGCGTATAACGCCAGTGATCAGATGTGCAATTTATGGGGCGGCATTCATGGCGGCATGGTGGCCGGCATGATGGATGACATCTTGTCGCTGGCCTTTGGCCTCACCCTGGAATGGGGGCAAATCAACCCGACGCTCGAACTAAAGACAAGTTTCATTGCGGCGGCAAGGCCTGGCCGGTTATACGCCGACGCCATCGTGATTAAGCGCGGCAAATCGATCAATTTCGCGGAAGCCACCCTGCGCTCGGAATCAGGCGAACTTCTGGCCACGGCGTCCGCGACGGCAAGCATTGTGACGCTGAAACGTTAAAAGTCACGCCTGTCGATAGCTAATTAACATGTCCGATTAGTTGACGCATGATATGTCCGATTACGCTTGTGCTTAAGGGCGGCTCGC
>CAMTWQ010000055.1:0-34920 GCA_947085465.1 uncultured Alphaproteobacteria bacterium | reverse complement strand
GGCGCCCTGCTCGGCCATATGGCGCTGGCTAACCCGCATTAGACCATTTCCTGATCGGATTGAATCAATCCGGTCAGGATAAAAATGGTCTAACACATTCACTTAGAGCCTTTCTTATCCGGTCAGGTTGAACCAACCTGACCGGGAAAGGCTCTAGACCATTTCCTGATCGGATTGATTCAATCCGATCAGGATAAAAATGGTCTAACGCATTAACTTAGAGCCTTTCTTATCCGGTCAGGTTGAACCAACCTGACCGGGAAAGGCTCTAGACTAAAATGCGTAGGAAATGGTGAACGAGGCGAAGTCGCGGTCAGCTAGCGGCGCATCCGGGCCAAAGTTCGAGGTCCAGTTGAGCGCGCCGGACCAGCTCGCCAGATAGCTCCCATTGACGCCTAGGGTAATCGCCTTGCGTTCCGCCTGATAGTTGCCAAACGGAGCAGGCGTGTTGCCGCCCATATCCCATTTCCATGCGACACTCGGGCTAAGATTGACCGGTGATCCGAAGGCGCGATTATAAGTGAGTTGCACCAGCCCCTGCAAACCCCAGGAGAATTTGGTTCCATAACCGCCGCCTAGTTCCATATCGTTGTTGAGCCGGTAGCTTTGCGCCGCCAGGCTGTTCACCAGGCCACGGGTATTGCCACCCTGCAAGCCGTCAGCGCTGGAAATCCCCGGAATCATGACCATACCACCTTCGGTCACTATGACGCCCTGATCCGCACCGGCAAATTGCACCACCGGGTTTGAGGCGAACAACACCGAGGTGAGCGTCGTTTGCGCGGTGAATACGTCCGCCTCCGCTGGCTTGATAAAGCCGTCACTGGTTACCGCCGATAGAGGAATTGCGGAAGACCTGGTCTGCGGCGCCACCCCCGCCACGCCCACTAGCGGCGCGAACGCCGTGCTCGCCGGCGTGCCTAGCGCTACGGCGGGCAGCGGCCTGCCAGCCGCGTCGGTAGCGGGTACCGCCCCAGCAAGTATGGCGCCAGCCGGCACGCCCGCGCCAAGAAAAGCGGGCACGAGCAACGC
Organism: uncultured Alphaproteobacteria bacterium; assembly: GCA_947085465.1. Lineage (GTDB taxonomy): Bacteria > Pseudomonadota > Alphaproteobacteria > UBA11222 > UBA11222 > CAMTWQ01. The sequence goes on along the minus strand of CAMTWQ010000055.1, from coordinate 33,888 downwards.
ACTGATCGGCACGAAGATTCCGGCGGGAACCGCCGCATTCGCCGCCGCAGTGTTCAAAGCGGCCACTCCCGCCAGCACCGGTCCCGCCGGCACCAGCGCCGGGGTGAAGGTGACCGGCACAAACGGCAACCCAAGGGCGGCGGCGAAGGCCGCGGTGGCGGCGTTGGCGGGGTTGGCGTTTTCGGCCGCAACGACAGTTGCAAAGGTTGGCTGCCCCGCGCTTGCCGCCACCAGGTGCCCAACCACGACATCGCGCGCCTCGAACAGCACTTGCGGGTCCGCAATGGTCTGGGTGATGCCGGGTATGGGAAGCGGCGCGCCGCCCGCCAGCGGAACCAGGCCGCCGGCCTGGGGCGCCTTGGTGCGGAATCGGGTTTGGCCATCCAGGTCGTTGGCCAGCGCCCCCATTTCAGCAAACGCATAGTTAAACGGCTGATCGTGGCGGTAGGTCATTTCTCCCTGCACCGCCAATGGGCCGATCGTGGTGCTGGCGCTAAATCCGAACACCTGGATGTCCTCGGGATACTCAAGCCGGAAGCGCTGCGTGTTGCCCAGCAACGCGCCAACCGTCCGCTCCACCCCCGCGACGTTGCCGTCCAGCAGTCGCGCCATATTGTTGCAGTTTCTATAACCGCCGGGCAGCGCCAACTGCGCAGCGCCAATGTTGGCTGGCTGGTCATCAAGGGCGTTGACCACGCCGTCGGGGACGCCAGCGGGACCGCTCAGGTCAGGACCGGCGCCCAAAGCGCCTAAAACCCTGAAAGGCGTGCTGGCGGACCCAATACCGTTAAATGTCAGCAAATGTGCGAGCCCACCCGCCGCGGTGCCCGCCGCGATGGCGTTGCAGAAAGCTTGCCCAACCTCGAACGCGTTGCGCGCGCCGCCGGCCGGGGCGGCCCCGGTTAGCGTGGCCAATTGGCCGATGTTGGTGCCGCCGGTAAAGTCAAAGGCCTGCTGTGGAACCGTCGTCGAAAGCTCGAGAATCGGCAAGCGCGAATGTAGATTCATCGCGAACAGGCCAAACTCGGTGCCCTGATTCAGTTCAGCCGCGAAATAACGCAGGGCAAAACCAAACTCGCCGCCATTATCGGCGTTCTTGTCGTTGGCGCGCTCAATCGAGACAGACGGTGAATTGACCCCAAGCGGACGGCTGCGGGTGAACGGCAGCCCGACCGCATTGGTCTCCCACAAAGTGTCGGCGCTAAGTCCCCGCGCAATAATGAACGGATTGAAGCGCGCATCGTCGCCGAAATCGGAAATGCCGGCGCGGATCGGCTGCGAGCCGCGGCCGATCATATCGACCGTGCTGAAGAAGGTGCCCGAGGGATCGGGAACGATATTGTCGCTCTTGAACTGATAGAAGGCGTCGAAGCTGAAATTATTCGGCAGGCCCATCGAGGCGCGCGCCGCCAGAATCGGCGTAAAAAATTCCTTCAATTCCGAGCCGGGCTTGCGCACCGCCGCCACGTCGATCGGGTTGATCAGACTAAGGCCGTTTTGAATGAAGGTGCTTTCGCCCCAACTGATCACCTGATTGCCCAGCTTGATTTCGAGCGGCAGGGTTCCAACATCGAAGCTGCCCGTGACAAAATAGTCGTATAGTTTCGCGTTGCGCTCCACCTCGCTTGCCTGCGGGCTTTCCAGATCGCGGAAATCGGTATCCATCACCAGCGGATCGTAAAATGCCGAACCGCGCACAAAGGCGCTAAAATTGCGCCAGTTGGCCTGCACTTCCGAGGTCGCCTTCATGGCGCCGGAGAACACGTCCCACTGATCGTAGTTCAGATTACCGTCGTCGCCATTGGCGCCGGCAAACGCCTTGTCCAGACTCGAGGCGTCGTACTTCTGGCAGCCGCCTCCGGATTTGCCAATATTCGCGCAATCGCGCTCACTGGTGCGCATCGATGCGCCTGCCGAGAGGATAGTGTCGGCGGAGCCGCTCACCTCACCATATTTATATTCAACGGCGCCAGCGGGCAGCGCCCAGAGCGTGGCCGCCATCAAGCACGGCAGCAACAGGAAGTTGCGGGTTTTCAGGCCGGTTTCCCGGTTAGATTTTACAAGCGGCATATATCCCCCCTTAAGCCAAGGCTTTGTTTACTCACACAGTCAAAACGCCCCAGTTATTTTCCAACCGCATTTATATCCTGATCGAATTGATTCAATCCGATCAGGAAATGGTCTAGCGAACGCCAACCCGGCGAATGGAGTCCGGTGTGTAACGTTCGATTTGCAGCTCGTCCGCCTGGTGATTTATCGACGGCTCCTGATTGAAGAACTCTTGCGCCGTATAGCGCCCGGCATTCAGATCGTACAGCACAGAACCAGCGGTATTACAGGACGGAACCGCGTAATGCACATAAGGAAACTGTTCATGCGCCCGCCAAATCTGGCCGCGGTTGTCATAGTTCGAACTGGCTACGGTATTGAAGGAATCTTCATCCGACCAGAACACGCGCTTTGGGTAAATATGCCGCGTCCCCGGTTTTAGAGTGGCGGTGATCACATGCGTTCGATGCAGCTCGTAGCGCGGGTAATCAGGATTAAACACAGGATATTTAAACATGTCCTCGTATTTCACTTCCCGCGAAGCAAGACGGAAATTGTTGTAGGAAATGATCGACTCCTTGCGCCCGTTGTAAGTCCAATCGTAACGGTCGAGCGCGCCATTAAACATGTTGAACTGATCGATCGTCGACAGACCGTCATCGTTGAAGCTCGGATTATCATAGGCGATGTTCGGCGCGCGGCGGATACGGCGGGTGCCCGGACTATAGACCCAGGCCTTGCGCTGGCCGACCACGGCGTCAATTGTATCGTGCACCAGCACCACATTGCCGGCGGCGCGGGCCGGCGCAATCGTGTTGTTGATGTAAAGGGCCCATATATTATCAAGTTCCTCGGCCTTAGTCTTTGTCGGATCGTTCCAGGGGAAAATCACCTCGTCCTGGATGGTGTAGAGAGAATAGGCCCCGCCGCGCGTCGGTGCCGCCGACACATACTGCCGGGTTATTTTGTAACCGCGATATTGCAACCGCTGGTTAAAAATATATTCGTTGGCGACAGAGGGTATTGGGAACGGAATGCCGTAGATAGATCCAGTAAAACCATCGCCGTTCGGTTTCAACACGCCTACGACAGCGTTCTTCTTATGCGCTTCATATACGGTTGGGGGATTGGCGCAGGACCGCCGCGTCGCATAGACGTTCATTTTGTATTCTTTGGGATATGTCTTTAATAGCGCCGCACTGACTTCGGTCAAGCTACCGGCGTATTGAGCCATGTTGGCGGAAGTAATCGTGTACAGCGGCTGATCGCCGGGATACGGATCCGGATAGCGATCCCCTACTTTATACTGAACACCCGCTGGAACCGTGGAAAGTCCGCCGGTCCATTCCGGTATGCTGCCGTCTTTATTGCCGGATTTCTGAGAGCCGAGAGGCGTAAGATCCTGACCCAGCCGGGCCGCAACCTCTGGCGGAACCTCTGCTGATGCAACACCTATGACGGCGCTGGCTGCAAACAGCCCCATTACGAACACATTGCGCATTCCCATTCACCCTCCGCTTGGCCTCCGCACCGCCCTTATGCGTTACTCACACACATCGAAAAGCACCCGGAATTATCAGAAAGGCGGTCTGGAAAAGCTCCATTATTGATTATTCTATCAACAGGCTAATCCCATGTGGACAGATAAGTAAATAGCTATTTTTCAATCTTTTGTGAATGATCAAAAAAACAGCGGGTTATTTGATTTCGCCCTCTGGCGGCGCCCTCATAGGCTTGGCGGATTCGCTTTTAGCCGGCAAGCGGAACACCTGGCCAGGATAGATCCGGTTTGGATCACGAATTTGCTCCTGATTGCCGGTGAAGATGATGCTATAGGCGATTCCTTCGCCATACACATTGCGGGCGATTTCCCACAACCGGTTGCCTTGCTGGACGATAATTTGCTGCTCGCCAAGCGTTAATTCTCCCTCTGCGCTGCGGGTAAAGGCGGCCTCGGCGCGGAACGTAACTTGATCCGCTGCGCCGATCCGGTCCGCGCGTAACCGGCGCCGCCCTATTGGCACTTCCTTGGTGTACTGAAAACGCCATAAACCTTCCGCATTTGTGATTGTCTCACCGATCAACTGATCGTCCAGATATAGCCGGATCATCTGGTCAGGCATTGCGCGGCCAGACAATATCGCCTGTCCCGACGGGTCGATATCGACGCCAGCGACCAGCACCCCTTCACTGGCGGCCACTGCGGGTTTTGGCGCTTCAAGCCCTTGCTCCATGATTCTTGTTGGCTCGCCTAACCGGCTGACAGCGACGAATACGTCCTCGTCATCGCGCTTAGGTATGGAGATAATCGCCGAATCGGTTGAGGCCAATGGACCGCCCTCGCCAAGCTTCGCCATGAGGCTAAGCACTTGCGCACCGGGCGCGAGAGCCTGATCCGGCACCATCACCCAGTCGCCCAGCTTATCCGCAATGGTTTTTCCGATAAGCTTGCCGCCAACAGTAACTGTAACCTCAGCGCCAGGCAGAGCGCGCCCAGCCAACACCGCGCGCCCGTCACGGGTAACGCGGATGACATCAAAGCCCGGCTCAGCGGGGCTTGGTTTGCCCAGTACAAGCCGGCCTTCCTGTCCAAGCCATCGGGAAGGCGCATCGGAGGCCGTCAGCCATCGATATTGCGCATACATTATGGCGGCGGCGGCTGTGAGCAGCACAGCGGCAAGCCACAGTTCGCGTTTCGTAATATTAACCTTCATGCCGTAATGTCCCGTAAGGACAAGCTGAGCCGCGAATCATTGCAACATATACACCACATATGAAACCCCCAATATCAGTCTGTATCTATTGCGGATCACGGCCAGGCAATGACCGGATTTATGCGGAGCTGGCGCAAGCCATGGGCGAGGCGATGGCGCGGCGTAAGATCAGCCTGATTTATGGCGGCGCTAGTATTGGGCTGATGGGAATAACCGCCCGCACAGTGCTCGATGCCGGCGGCACAGTCACAGGCGTCATTACCCGGCAACTGGAAGACCTGGAAGTAGGTCTGGCCGAGGTGAGTGTGCGCTATATCGAAGATACGATGCACCTGCGCAAACAACGGATGTTTGAATTGGCGGACGGCTTCATCGCGCTTCCCGGCGGCTCGGGCACTTTGGATGAGATTGCGGAAATTCTCGCCTGGCGGCAGCTTGGCCTGCACAACAAGCCGTGCGTTCTGCTTAGCCCAAACGGCTATTGGGAGCCGTTGCGGGCGATGTTGGGAAAAATGCTTGAACAGGGGTTTTTGTCCGGCGCGGGACACGATTATTGCCATTTTGCCGCCACCCCAGACGCCGCCCTTGACCACATAGAACACAGGATCGACGCCAGCCGCCCTTAATGCTATATCGCTTCTAAGAACGATCTAGCCCTGCCGCTAAGAGGAATTTTATGAGCAAAATCAAGGTCAAAAACCCGGTCGTCGAACTCGATGGCGACGAGATGACACGCATCATCTGGCAGCTTATCCGGCAAAAGCTGATCCTGCCCTATCTTGATGTGGATCTGAAATATTACGACCTCAGCGTTGAAAACCGGGACGCGACAGGTGATCAGGTCACCATCGATTCCGCCAACGCGATCAAGCAATATGGCGTCGGCGTCAAATGCGCCACCATCACCCCGGACGAAGCGCGGGTTGAGGAATTCAAACTCAAGCAAATGTGGAAGTCTCCGAACGGCACGATCCGCAATATTTTGGGCGGCACTGTTTTCCGCGAACCAATCATCATCAAGAATGTGCCGCGCCTGGTGCCGGGCTGGACCCAGCCCATCGTGATTGGGCGCCATGCGTTTGGAGATCAGTACCGTGCTACGGATTTCATTGTCCCCGGCAAGGGTAAGCTGACCATGACCTTCACCCCGGAAGGCGGCGGCAAGCCGGTCAACTACGAAGTGTTTGATTTCCCTGGCAGCGGCGTCGCCATGGGCATGTACAATCTGGATGAGTCGATCCGCGAATTTGCGCATGCCAGCCTGAACTATGGTTTGCAGCGCAAATGGCCGGTTTACTTGTCCACCAAGAACACCATCCTTAAGGCCTATGACGGCCGCTTCAAGGATCTGTTCCAGGAAATTTTCGATAAACATTACGCCGCTGATTTTAAGAAGGCTGGAATCATCTATGAACACCGGCTGATTGACGACATGGTCGCGGCGGCGATGAAATGGAGCGGCGGCTTTGTATGGGCGTGCAAGAACTATGATGGCGACGTGCAATCAGACACGGTTGCCCAGGGGTTTGGTTCGCTCGGGCTGATGACCAGCGTGCTAATGACCCCGGATGGCAAGACGGTGGAGGCGGAAGCAGCCCACGGCACTGTCACCCGGCATTACCGCCAGCATCAACGCGGCGAAAAGACCTCGACCAATCCCATCGCCTCAATCTTTGCCTGGACGCGCGGGCTGGCGCATCGCGGCAAGCTGGACGGAACGCCGGAAGTTACCGCCTTTGCCAACACGCTTGAGCAGGTGTGCATCGAGACGGTCGAGAGCGATAAAATGACCAAGGATCTGGCGCTGCTGATTGGCCCGGACGAGCCGTGGCTGACCACCGAGGCGTTTCTTGACGCGCTGGACCAGAATTTGCAAAACAAGATGGCGTAGCCAGAAACAGCGCGCCTTCTGATAAACCGGACCGGACTCGAAAGCGCCGGAGGAAGCGGAGACGTAAAAACTAAGCACCCGCCCCTTGGCCCGCGTCCATCCCCGATATCTGGGGGGCGCAGCGCCCAAGGACGGGTGCGAGTTGGTTCAGACCAATTAGGCGGCTTTCTTTTTGGCCTTCTTTTTGGCCTTTTTCTTCGCGGCGGGCTTCTTTGCTGCTGGCTTCTTCGCCGCAGATTTCTTAGCCGCCTTTTTTACGACCTTCTTTTTTGCAGCCTTCTTCTTCATAGCCATTCGATTTCCATCCTCTGTTGTGTTGGGTGGCGGTACTTACCAGCCCGGTGAAATACCAAAGTGGGTTACTGATCCCAATGCATCCTCACATTATCCTTAGCCTGCGGATCGTCTTACACGGCCCGCTTTCTAAAATAACTCCGGTCAGAAATTGACGCCTGTATAGGCTTTACACATTTTCCAATTACCCATGATTCGATTTTCGAATCACTTTCCTGAGTGTGTAGTGCTAAGCGCAATTTATTAATGAAAACTGATAATCATCAACTGTATTCAGGGTATTCATGCGCTGATACAGGCTCTGACAGCGTATTTTCCTGGTTCCCACACACTTAATTGGCGGACTCCGATGAAGATAAGAGTAATGCAGCGTGAAGTAACGCTGAGCGCGCGCATTGAAATACAAACCATCGATTGATCTGAGCCAGCGCCGGGTTAGCGCAGAGGAAAAACGCCGTCGCGCCAGTAGGGAATGATTGGGAGTGCGTGCCAAGCTATTGATACTTGTGCATTATCCTTGCATCACGGCAGGCAGGGTTCCTACAAAATCGTTTTTGCTTTTGCACGGTCACGCATCGGCGAAAACGAAAACACTACGCGATTCCATTTGAAAATCGGGGGAGCTTTTGATCATGAAGAAGAATTCAAGCGCAAGCGCAAGGCATACTGTTGCAAGACAGCAACGGCGGTATGATTTTTTTTACCGATGCGTTGTTTTTTTCTCAGAGTCCAAATTTTTTTCGCAACAAGTCATTCAACTGTTGCGGATTCGCTTTCCCCTGAGTCGCTTTCATCACTTGCCCGGTGAACCATCCAAGCAATTTTTCTTTGCCCGATTTCACTTCAGCGACCTTGTCCGGGTTCGCTTCCATGACCTCATCAATGGCTGCATCAATAGCGCCATTGTCGGTCACCTGCTTTAATCCGCGCTCTTCGACGATCCTTTCGGGCGCATCACCGGTCGCAAACATAATTTCGAACACATCTTTCGCCAGACGGCTTGATAAAGTCTGATCAGCGATCAGATCAAGCAGCTTGCCCAGGTTGTCCGCATGCACCGGGCTATCGGAAATCGTCTTGCCAGCCTCTTTCAACGCGCCAAACAAATTACTGATCACCCAATTGGCGGCGATTTTAGCGTCACGGCCTTTAACAACTCGCTCGAAATAGTCTGCGGTCTCGCGTTCGGCAATGAGCACACTGGCGTCATATGCGGATAAACCATAAGCATCAACGAAACGGGCTTTTTTTGCGTCAGGCAGTTCCGGCAAGCTGGAAGCGATGCGGTTAACCCATTCTTGGGTAAATTCCAGCGGCAACAGGTCTGGATCAGGAAAATAGCGGTAATCATGCGACTCTTCCTTGGAGCGCATCGGTCGCGTCTCGCCTTTTACCGCATCGTAAAGCCGGGTTTCCTGAACAACCGCGCCACCCTCTTCCAGTAATTCTATCTGGCGGCGCGCCTCATATTCTATGGCCTGCCGGATAAAGCGCATGGAATTAACATTCTTGATCTCACAGCGCGTTCCCAACCGCCCTCCGGGTTTGCGCACAGAAATGTTAATGTCCGCGCGCATTGATCCCTCCTGCATATTGCCGTCGCAAGTGCCAAGATAGCGCAGGATGGTGCGCAGTTTTTCGAGATAAGCCGTCGCCTCATCCGCCGTGCGGATGTCGGGCTGTGACACAATTTCCATCAACGCCACGCCGGACCGGTTCAAATCCACATAGGACATGCTGGGATGCTGATCGTGCAGGCTTTTGCCCGCGTCCTGTTCCAGATGCAGGCGTTCAATGCGTACATTACGCACGCCGCCGCCGGGCAGATCTACCCGCACCTCACCGCGCCCGACAATCGGGTATTTGAACTGCGAAATCTGATAGCCCTGCGGCAAATCGGGATAGAAGTAGTTTTTACGGTCAAACACCGAGCGCAAATTAATCTGCGCGTTCAAGCCAAGCCCGGTGCGAACCGCCTGCTCGACACAGAATCCATTGATCACCGGCAGCATGCCGGGCATCGCCGCATCCACAAGACTGACATGATCATTGGGTTCTCCGCCAAAACCGGTGGAGGCGCCGGAGAACAATTTAGCCTTGGATAGAATCTGAGCATGCACCTCCATGCCCACAATCAATTCCCAGTCACCGGTGGCCCCAGGAATAAATTTCCCGCCCGCCTCGTGCCTGGCGTCATAGATATCTTCTACTGGCATGCTTAAGCCCTCCACCATGGCGCCGGGCGTTTTGAAAACGCCGCCGCCGTCTCTAATACCCCGGCGGTTCGAAACAAGGTTTCCTCATCAAACGCCCGGCCGATCAATTGCAGGCCAAGCGGTAGTCCATCCGATGACAGCCCGGCGGGAACCGAAATACCAGGCAGGCCCGCAAGATTGGCCGGCACGGTAAACACATCATTCAAAAACATCGCAACTGGATCATCAATCCGCGACCCAAGCGCAAACGCGGGGCTTGGCGTAGCCGGAGTCAAGATCGTGTCAACTTTGCCAAACGCCGCCGTAAAATCCCCGGCAATCAGGGTGCGCACCCGCTGCGCCCGAAGGTAATAGGCGTCATAATATCCCGCCGACAGCACATAAGTGCCGATCAGAATGCGCCGCTTCACTTCCGCTCCGAAACCGGCCGCCCTGGTGTTCTCGTAGGTTTCTGTCAAATCTTTGCCGGGCGCCCGCAAGCCATACTTAACGCCATCATAGCGGGCGAGATTGGACGAGGCCTCCGCCGGCGCCACAATATAATAAGCGGGTAGTGCATATTTAGTGTGCGGCAGGCTGATATCAACCAGCTCCGCACCCGCATCGCGCAGCCAGTCCGCGCCATTGCGCCACATGGTTTCTATCTCGGCCGGCATGCCATCCACCCGGTATTCCGCCGGGATGCCGATGCGCAATCCTTTAATATTGCCGGTCATCGCCGCTTCATAATCCGGCACCGGGCGATCAACACTGGTTGAATCACTTGGATCATGGCTGGCCATCACACCCAGTAAAATCGCTGCATCGCGCACCGTGCGCGCCATTGGCCCCGCCTGATCAAGCGAAGACGCAAACGCAATAATGCCCCAGCGCGAACAGCGGCCATAGGTCGGCTTCATGCCAACGATGCCGGTAAAGGCGGCAGGCTGGCGGATGGAGCCGCCCGTATCCGTGCCCGTCGCCGCCAAACACAAATGCGCGGCGGTGGCCGCCGCCGATCCACCGCTCGATCCCCCAGGCGTAAGCGGCGTGCTGTCGCCCGCGCGCCGCCAAGGGTTAATCACATTGCCATAAAAACTGGTTTCGTTTGAGGAGCCCATGGCGAATTCATCGAGATTAAGCTTGCCCAGCATCACCGCGCCTTCGCGCCATAAATTTGCGGTCACGGTGGATTCATAGGGCGGCGTAAAGCCATCCAGAATATGGCTTGCGGCAGTGGTCAGCACATCCCTGGTGCAAAACAAATCCTTAATTCCAAGAGGAAGCCCTTCAAGCCTGCCCGCCTCTCCCGAAGCCAGGCGTTTATCTGACGCTTGCGCCATGCTGCGCGCCAGTTCAGGGGTTTCGGTAATAAAACAATTCAGCTTGCGCGCGGCCGCCATCGCGGCGAGATACGCATCGGCAAGTTCAACGGCGCTGAATTTTCTGGCGCGCAATCCATCACGCGCCTCCGCCAGGTTGAGATCAGTTAAATCACTCATCGCCGCGCCTTACTCCACCACTTTTGGAACGGCAAAAAAGCCGTGCTCGACCGCTGGGGCGTTGCGCAGAATATCCTGCGGCATATGCCCGGAGGTAACCACGTCATCACGCTGCTTCAGCGTGGTTTGAACAGCGCTGGTCATAGGCGCAACATTCTGGGTGTTAACTTCGTTCAGTTGTCCGGCCCAGCCAAGAATCACATTCAATTCCTTCGCCATCGGCTCGCATTCCTGGTCCTTGATGGCAATCCTGGCAAGCCGGGCAATGCGGCGGACCGTAGCTTTATCAACGCTCATAACACCCTTGATTTGTTCTGTGTGCGGGAGGCCGGAACCTATCACGCCCGCCCAGAGCGTGAAAGGAGGTTTGACAGAATGGCGCGCGTCATCATACTGCCAAAATGCCGCTTTTAGCTGACATTATCGCATTGAAGGGCGAACTTGGCCCGGCGCAGCGGTTGCTAGGCATGGATGTGGGCGAAAAAACCATTGGCCTCGCCCTGTCGGATTTGGGGCGGATGATCGCAACGCCCATGGAAACTATCCGCCGGGGAAAGTTTTCCGTGGATCTGGAGAAACTATCCACGATCATTACCGCGCAGAACGTGGGCGGCCTGATTATCGGCCTGCCCATGAACATGGATGGCAGCGAAGGGCCGCGCGCCCAATCGGTGCGGCAATTTGCGCGCAATCTGCTAAAGCGCTTTCCCCTGCCCATCGTGTTGTGGGATGAACGCCTGTCCACCATGGCTGTCACCCGCGTGCTGATCGACGCCGGCGCCAGCCGCGTGCGCCGAAGTGAGCTGGTCGACAAAATGGCCGCCGCATACATATTGCAAGGCGCGCTCGACCGGATGGCGCGGGGGTGAGGATGAATAATGCATTTATCGCGATGGCGCGACGGTCAGGTTTTTACGCCGCCCACATGCTGCGCAGTTTCATCGCGCATCATTGTCTGACCAGCGCCGCATCGCTCAGCTTTACCAGCCTGCTGGCGATTGTGCCGCTGGCGGCGATCGGCATTGCCATTCTGTCGGCGTTTCCGGTTTTTGCCGGTGTTGGCGATATGCTGACGGGCTTTGTGCTGAAAAATTTTACGCCAGACGCCAATGCCGCCATTCAAGACACTTTCCGCGCTCTGGTGAGCAATGCCGGCAATCTGACCGGGATTGGCATTCTGTTTTTGATCTTCACATCGGCCATGCTGCTATATGAAGTGGAAATCACTTTTTCCGAAATATGGCAGGTTCAGGAAAAGCGCACATTGATGGCGCGTATGACCATTTTCTGGACGTTCATGTCGTTGGGGCCGATTTTGCTTGGGCTAGGCCTTTCGGCTACTGCGCCCTGGTTCGCCAGCGTCCTGACCGGCGATGGCGCGGCGGCGCAGTCGATTGGACTGCTGGCCCATTTGCTGCCCGTGACATTGGAGATTGCCGGATTTTCCCTGCTGTATATGGCGCTGCCCAATGTGCCTGTGCGATTTCGTGATGCGGTAATTGGCGGCGTCATTGCAGGGTTGTTATTCGAAGCCCTGAAATTTGGCTTTGGCGTCTATATCCAAAATTTTGCAGCCTATGACGCCATCTATGGCGCGCTGTCGGCGCTGCCCGTGTTTCTGATCTGGACCTATCTGTGCTGGGCCGTCATATTGTTTGGCGGCGTTGTGACGGCGGAGTTGCCGAAAATACGGGACGCAAAATGATCATTCGTGACGCCATGGCGCAGGACCTGCCCGGCATCCTGGCCATTTATAATGAGTTGATCGCCACATCGACGGCGGTGTGGACGCTGGAGCCGGTGAGCCTTGAAGATCGCGCCCAATGGATGGCGGCGAGACAGGCGCAGGGCTTTGCGGTATTTGTCGCCGTTGAGGGCGATGACGTGTTGGGCTTTGCCACCTATGGCGAATGGCGCGGCGCCCGAGGATATAAATTTACCGTAGAGCATTCCGTGCATGTCAAAGCCGGACTGCGCAGAACCGGCATTGGACAGCAATTGATGCAGCGCCTGATAGAAACGGCGCAGGCGGCGGGCCTGCATGTAATGATCGGCGGCATCGACGCGGACAATACCGCCTCAATCCGTTTTCACGAGAAGCTGGGATTTAAGAGCGTCGCGCATTTCCAACAAGTAGGCTTCAAGTTCGACCGCTGGCTGGACCTGGTGTTCATGCAGCTGTTTCTTGAAGGGGGATGAAAGGGCAAGCGTCTGCATTCATTCTCAGTTTGGAAAAAATGGTCTTGACTTTTTGTAATCATTCGGATACATTGTATTTATGCTGACGCTTGTCCGGTCATCTGTTTTTTCAGCCTGGCTGGATGCGTTGCAGGACCATAAGGGCAAGGCCCTTGTCCTGAGCCGGCTGGCCAATGCAGCACTTGGCAATTTCGGGGATTGTGCCACCGTTGGCGAAGGTGTTTTGGAAATGCGCATCCATCATGGGCTGGATACCGTGTCTATTTCGTGCGCGATGGCGCGGCGGTTTATGCGCTTCTGTGCGGTGGCGACAAGGGATCACAGCGGCGGGACATTGCTCAGGCAAAGCGGATGGCGCGCAGTTTGAAGAAAGACAGGCCATGAAGAAAAAATCGAACGCAAAAACAACCTATGCGCCCTTCGAGATTGCCGATTATCTCGACAATGAAGAAGTGATTGCCGAATATCTTTCCGCCGCCGCACAGGACAAGGATAGTGATGTGCTGCTCAAGGCCCTGTCCGACGTCGCCAAGGCGCGCGGCATGGCGCAGGTGGCAAAGGATGCGGGCCTTGGACGGGAAAGCCTCTACAAGGCGCTCCGGTGCGGCTCAAAACCCCGCTTCGAGACCATCGCCGCCGTCCTTCGCGCCCTCAATGTCCGCATCGCGGTTGAGGTGAAGTGAAGAGAGAGCGTCCCGAGACAAGCCCGGGGTGACAAAAATTGGATTGTGACTCAATCTAAACGAAGCAGACGCTAGCCCTCCAGCAAACTGTCAATATCCGTGTGCAAGGCCGTGGCGAGTGCGCGCTGCACGTCAATGGTTCCCTTGCGTTTGCGGGTTTCGATCTGGCTCAGGTAAGCGCGCGCTATCCCGGCTTTTTCTGCGAGTGCGGCCGCCGTCATGGCGTGATGGGTGCGCCATGCCCGCACGGGATGCACGCCGTCAATAATCGCGCGCGCCACTTCGCCGGGCACTAGCGGCTCCTTCCCGGCCTTGATGCGGGCGAGAATTTGCTCTGCATCCTGAATGTCCTGCGCGTCTTCCTTCGCCTCAATAATGGCGAGCATGCGCTTATATTCCGCCAGCGGCAGCACCGCCATTTTCTTGCCATTCTCGGCAATTATCCGGGCATTACGCATCCGTTCCATCCTCAATTGTGGATATTACTGCGATGGGAATTTATGTAGCAATATGCTACATAAATGACAAGGCGCGCACAAAACTTGCCTGCTGTCGACACACAAAACTTGCCTGCTTGACAGAAGCGCTACATGTAGCTACAATCTGTTCATGACGACTGTATCCATCCGCGACGCCAAGAACCGCCTTACTGAGCTTGCCCGGCAGGTTGAGAAGGGGGAAACCATTGTGGTTACGCGCAATGGGCGGCCGGTGTTTGATCTTGTTCCGCATCGCAGGCGCGGTGGGTTGCGGTTTGAGGCCATCGATGAGTTCAAGAAAAAGCACGGCGTCACCACCATCGTGCCTTTTATTGCGGATGATTTCGACGATCCCTTGCCAGAGGATTTTCTGCTGCAACCATTGCCGCCTGACGCATGAGGCTGCTGCTGGACACCCACATCATTCTGGCAATGATAGAAAGCCGGACTGAAACGTTCACACCGGGAATCCGGCGTCTGGTTGAAGCAGCGTCCGCTGAGCATCATGTCAGTGTTGCCAGTCTTTGGGAAATCGCCATCAAATGGCGGTTGGGAAAAATCCACCTCACACCCGGCCTCAATACGCTGCCGGAACTGCTGTATGGAATGGGAATTGAACTGATCGCGATCAATGCAAGCCATGTGCTGGCCACTATCAAACCAGAACCGGCAACGCGCGATCCGTTTGACCGGCTGTTGCTGGCGCAATGTCAGATCGAGGATTTGCGGCTGGTGACAATTGACCGTGCGCTGGTTACGCATCCGCTGGCGGCGAAAATCAAATGACACCGCACCCCCTCATAAAATCTGCACGCTACATGACACGGCCCCGCACCCCATGCTCATAATATTAAGCGCGCTGCTGCCGGTATTTCTGATTATCGCGCTGGGCTGGATAATCCGGCGCGCGGGGTTTCTAGACGCCGGGATTTGGCCACCGATGGAGCGGCTGATTTATTTCATTCTATTTCCGTGCCTGATCGCCCGTACACTGGCCACCGCCGATCTTGCCGGCATCGCCATCGCGCCGATGGGGGCGGCGTTGCTCATCTCGATTTTTGTCATGGCTGGAAGCCTTGCATTGCTGCGTCCCGTACTGAACCAGCGTCTTGGCCTCACGGGGGCGGAGTATACTAGCCTGTTTCAGGGTTCCATCCGCTGGAATGGTTTTATCGGTATTGCCGCAGCTTCAAGCCTTTTCGGCACGGCAGGCGTGACATTAATGGCGATCGCCATTGCCTTCATGGTGCCGGCGGTGAATTTGCTGAGCATCTATGTGTTGACGCGCCATGCGCGCGTTGAGCCAGCCAGCCTGCGCGCCGTGCTGCTGGCGGTGGCGGGCAATCCCCTGATCCTTGCCTGTGTCCTGGGCGTCGCGCTGAATGTTAGCGGCGTCGATCTTGCGCCATTTATAGATACAACGTTTGAAGTTTTGGGCAGCGCCGCGCTACCGCTTGGCCTGCTGGCGGTTGGGGCAGCACTTGATCTATCCCATGCGCGAAAATTCTCAACAACCATTGTACTTGCAACCGGGCTGAAAATGCTCGCCATGCCGCTCATCGTCGCCGCCGCCGCATGGATGTTTGGGGTAGAGGGCTTCACGCGCGATGTTGCAATTCTGTGCGCGTCGGTTCCGGGCGCCACCTCGGCCTATATACTGGCGCGGCAATTGGGCGGCGACGCGCCCATGATGGCGGGCATGATCACCGCCTCAACAATTGCAGCGCTTGTCACCATGCCGCTGGTGCTGGCGGTGCTGCTCTAGAGCAATCTGCATTAAGTTCGAGCCATGAGGCTCGAACTTAATAAAGAAAATTGCTCTAGATTTTAATGTGTTAGAGCAGCTTTCCGCGATTAAGTGGGGTCACTTCGTTACTCCACTTAATCGCGGGCTGCTCTAAATATTCTCCACCCAGATTGGACTTTTCATCGAACTGGGTGGATGAAAACACGCTCGACTGGCGCCGCCGATGGTCTCAGATGAACTAATCCCCAAAAAACGGCAAAAAACTTGGGAAAAGCCGCCTTTTCTCTTTGACGGATATGTCGAGAGAAGGCAAAGTCGCGGCTGAAATTACTTTTCGCGGGAATCAATCACAACTTTGAGGGGGCCGTAGTGAACAAGAACGATCTCATCGCAACCGTAGCCGACAATACCGACCTGACCAAGGCAGACGCCACAAGGGCGGTGGACTCCGTGTTCGAAGCGATTACAAAGAGCTTAAAAAAGGGCAATGAGGTGCGGCTCGTTGGCTTTGGAACTTTTTCGGTCGTGAAACGCAAAGCGTCGCAGGGCCGCAACCCGCGCACCGGCGAAGCCATTCAGATCAAGGCGTCCAAGCAGCCAAAGTTTAAGGCCGGCAAAAGCCTTAAGGACGCCGTGAACTAATCTGCGCCGTATTCTGATATTTGCCTCTATCAGTTGGCGTGCAGGCGCGGCGGCTGGGAGGCGCTGCTATCCAACCGCCTGGCCTTTTAGGGCCGGGCGGTTAGTTTTTGTAATGAATTTTGCGCCATAGTGACTGCCAGATGGGTTTCGGGCGGTTAGCTCAGTTGGTAGAGCATCTCGTTTACACCGAGAGGGTCGGCAGTTCGAGCCTGTCACCGCCCACCACCCTACGCCCTGCGGGCTTCGGGTGGCGAAGCCACCCGGAACCGCATCTTGGGCGTAGGAGTGTCCCTCGAAGCTCATGCGTAGCATGAGCGTAGTGGGACTGATGTGGCCCCCTCAAGCCGTCTCGCTCACCTTTCCCCTTGTCCCCGCAATATCGGCCATCAGCTCAATCGCTTCGATCTGACCGGTGGCGATGGTCAGGCCGGTGACGCCGCTGTCCGCCCAATCAGCGAAGCGTTTTTCGATGCGTTCGCGCGGGCCGATCAGCGCGCCCTCGTCCAGATACTCATCGGGCACAGCGTCGGCGGCCTCATTTTTGCGCTTGGCCAGATACAGTTCCTGGATGCGGTTAGCGGCATCCCCATAGCCGCGCCGGATCATCATTTCCTTGTGAAAGTTCAAATCCGGGTGGCCCATGCCGCCCACATACAGAGCGACATTGGGTTTCATGCGTTTTAAGCCAGCTTTCACATCATTGGTGAGTACAACCGTTGTGCTGACCTGAATTTCAAAATTCCTGAAACTCTTGCCGCCGCCCGCCCGGGCAAAACCTTCATCCAGCCAGGGCCGGTAGGTTTTCATTGAACCGGGAACGAAATTCAGCGGCAGCCAGCCATCGGCGATTTCCGCCGTCAGTTTTGTATTGGCCTCTGTCCCGGTGCCCAGCCAGATGGGAATTTTCGGGTTCATATGCAGGATCGATTTTAATGGTTTGCCGACGCCCATGGCGCCGGGGCCGGTATAGGGCAGGGAAATTTCCTTGCCCTGATGGCTGACGGGTTCCACGCGGTCGCGGATTTTTTGCATGATCTGAACGTAATCGCGGATGCGCCAATAGGGCTTGCCCCAGGGCTGGCCATACCAGCCTTCGACGATCTGCGGTCCTGAAACTCCAAGCCCCAGAATGAACCGGTTGCCACCGGCCAGATCATCGACGGTTGCCGCCGACATCATGGTGGCCGCAGGCGTGCGCGCGGCCAACTGAATAATGCCGGTGCCGAGGCGGATGCGCTTGGTCACAGCGGCAAGATACGCCAACGGGCTGATAGCGTCCGAGCCATAGGCCTCGGCCGTCCAAACGGAATCATAGCCAAGCCGTTCGGCAAGCTGTACTCGCTCCACGGGCAGCGCCATCCGTTCACCGGAATAGCCGATCGATAGTCCAAGTTTCATGGCGCTCTCCTTGATTGCCGCGTAAGGGTTTTGTACGCTCGCACGCTTAGGATAGCCTTGCAAAGTCGCTGGCCGCAAGCCCGTCCCGCTGGCGTCTGGCCTGTACGGCTTGACACCCCCAAGGGCCTGCCGTACACCGGACCAAGCAAATGGGGGTGTAGCTCAGTTGGTTAGAGCGTCGGCCTGTCACGCCGAAGGTCGCGGGTTCGAGTCCCGTCACTCTCGCCATCCCCAATTGATTATCGCAGCGGGTCATCGCCAAAGCGGTTGGCGCCAGTCGTTCCCTTGATGCATATCCAGTAGATCAATGGAATTATTCCAATAATTGTCAGTGGAATAAGCATCCACCAGCCGTTGCGATCCACGTCATGCAGACGGCGGACTCCAACGGCAATCCCTGGAAGTAATACGCCAAGAGAAAATAGTGTGGATAAAGGCTGAATACCGGGGGAATCGGGTGAAGGCGCGCCAAAAATCAGGACATCCACGACGCCTAAAACGATAGAGACGATAACGGTAAATAAAAGCCAGTACCAATATTCTGAGCGCGCGGCGCGGCCTGCGAAAGTTGCGTAATTCGTGAAGCACGATGCGATAGCCTGCTGAAAGTTCATTTTACCCCCGATTTGCGTGTGGTTTCGCCGGCAACTGCTGCTCTAGATGTAACGTCTCAATAGGGCTGAGCGTCAAGGTCGTGTATCTGGTTCCAGTTAAGAGAGATCACCCATCCGATTCCCGTTTCAGCAAGGCCCGTTTGCGCTCAATCCCCCAGCGGTAGCCCGGCAGATCGCCCCCTTTGCGGACCACCCTGTGACAGGGGATAGCAATCGCGATGGGGTTTGCGGCGCACGCCCCGCAGCCTGCTTCTTGCTGTCAAATTAAATTTTTCCCCCGGCCAGCAGGCGCCGCGCCACGACCCAACGGTGCACCTCGGATGGGCCTTCGAAAATGCGGAAAGCGCGCACTTTTTTATACATGTATTGCAGCGGAAACTCCATCGCCAGCCCCATCGCCCCATGCGCCTGCAAGGCGTGGTCGATCACCTCGGCCACCATCTCGGTGCCATACACCTTGATCATCGAGGCCTCGATGCGCACATCCTCGCCCCTATCCACCTTCCACGCCGCCTGCTGCACCATCAGGCGGGTAGCGTGAATTTTAGTCGCGGCGTCGGCGATCCACCATTGAATGGCCTGCCGGTCCGCCAGTTTTTCGCCAAACGTCACCCGCGTGTTAGCGTAATCAATCAGCATATCCAGCGCGCGGCGCGCGATGCCCACCGACCAGGCGCCGATTTCCAGCCGCCGCACGGTCAGGCGCAATTGCATCGGGCCAAAACCATCGCCGACCTTGCCCAGCACCTGGCCCTCATCCACTTCGCAATCCTCGAACAGCACCTCGGCGGTGCGCTGGCCGCCCATGATAGGAATGTCGCGGGCGACGCGCATGCCGGGATTATCCTGATCCACCAGAAACGCGGTGATGCCGCCGCGCGCGCGTTTTTCCTGATCGGTCACCGCCATCACAATGGTGAATGCGGATTCACGCATCCGGCTGATCCAGATTTTCTGCCCGTTGATCACCCATTTATTGCCGCGCTTGTCGGCGCGGGTTTTCATGCCGGAGGGATCGGCGCCCGCGCCCGGTTCGGAAATCGCAATCGCCGAGATAGTCTCGCCGCGCGCATAAGGCTCCAGATAACGCTTGCGCTGATCCTCGTTCACCGTTGCGATCAGCATGTGCAGATTGGGTGAGTCCGGTGGAAAGGTGAACGGCGTGACGGTGGTGGCCAGTTCCTCGCTGACGCACATTTTCGCCACCGCGCCGATGTTGGCGCCGCCAAGCGATTCCGGAACATCGAGGCCCCACAGGCCCAACTCCTTGCATTTTTTGTGCAGGGGTGTGGCCTCCTCCGGCGTAAGCGCCGCCAGCTTGCCGCTCGCCTCACGTTCAAGGATGCGGTTTTCAAGCGGCATCAATTCGTTGGCGACGAACTTCGTCACCAAATCACGCAACATCCGGTTTTCTTCAGGCAGTTCAAAATCCATCCCCGCATTCCTTCTTTCTCGCGGCCTCTATAGGGCGCTGGCAGTGCTACGATAATGTAATTCCTATCCTGTCTGTACAGGAAATCCACTGCGCACCCGCGACACCGCGTCGCGCCATCCGGCATAGCGGGTTTCGCGTTCGCCGGATGGCATGACGGGATCAAATCGGCGATCGCTGCGCCAGTTGGCCGCCATCACTGCATGGGATGGATATAACCCGCAGTTAACGCCTGCCAGCAGCGCCGCCCCCAGCGCCGTGGTTTCCAGAATAGCGGAGCGTTCAACCGGCAGGCCGGTCATACTGCTGAGGAACTGCATCGCCCAGTCATTGGCCGCCATGCCGCCATCGACACGCAATGTAGCAGGCATGGGCGCGCCCGCCTTGCGCATATCCGCCCCCATGGCCTCGATCAGATCGCGGGTTTGAAAGCCCACCGCCTCCAGCCCGGCGCGCACGATCTCGTTAACCCCGGTGTCGCGGGTCATGCCCAGAATGGCGCCGCGCGCCTCTGCATCCCAATAGGGCGCGCCAAGGCCGGTAAAGGCGGGCACCAGATAGACGCGCGCATCCGGGTTGGCCTGCTCGGCAAGCCGCTGGCTGTCACTTGTATGCGTCAACATGCGCGCCCCGTCGCGCAGCCATTGCATCGTCGCGCCCGCCATGAAAATGCTGCCCTCCAGCGCAAAGCAGGTCAGGCCCGCGATGCGATACGCGGGCGTCGTCAGCAGCCGGTTGCCTGAGGTGATACGGTGCGCGCCGGTGTTCAGCATCGCAAAACAGCCGGTGCCATAGGTGGCTTTCAGCATGCCCTCGCGCAGGCATCCCTGGCCGATCAGCGCCGCCTGCTGGTCCCCCGCCACGCCGCAAATGGGAATTGGTGCGCCGAAATATTCATCCTTACACAGACCATAATCGCCATCGCTATCGCGCACCTCAGGCAGCATCTGGCGGGGAATGCCGAACAGATAGAGCAGCCGGTCATCCCAGCGCCCGGTTTCGATATTGAACAGCAGGGTGCGGCTGGCATTGGTCACATCCGTCGCATGCACCGCGCCACCCGTCAAATTCCAGATCAGCCAACTGTCTATCGTTCCAAACGCCAGTTCGCCACGCCTGGCTCGTTCACGCGCGCCGGGAACCGTGTCGAGCAGCCATTTCAGCTTGCTGGCGGAAAAATACGGGTCCAGCAGCAGGCCGGTTTTTTCCTGCACCAGCGCCTCATGCCCCGCCGCCTTCAGATCGGCGCATAGTGCTGCCGTGCGCCGGTCCTGCCAGACAATCGCGTTATACAGCGGCGCGCCGGTTTTACGGTCCCACAGCACCGTCGTCTCGCGCTGATTGGTGATGCCGATGGCCGCTATCTGCGCCGGCGTAATGCCCGCCGCCTTTATCACCTCGCGGCACACCGCCAGCACATCGGCCCAGATTTGCTGCGCGTCATGCTCCACCCAGCCCGGCTGCGGAAAGATTTGCGGCAATTGGCGGCTCGCCATGCCGCCGGGCCGGGCGTCCGCGTCAAACAGCATGGCGCGGCTGCTGGTGGTGCCCTGATCAATGGCGAGGATGTAACGTTTGCGGGTCATGGACGTAAATATAAAGCCATGCAGGCAAAAAACCCTATATATTAGGGCGATGGATATGCAGATGAATAATCCCGCCGCCACCGCGCTCCTGATCGACCCGTTTGGGCGCCATGTCAGCTATTTGCGGGTGTCGGTGACCGATCGTTGCGATTTCCGCTGTGTCTATTGCATGTCGGAGGACATGAATTTTCTGCCCAAGCGCGATGTGCTGAGCCTTGAAGAACTTGACCGGCTGTGCAGCGGCTTTGTGGCGCGTGGGGTGGACAAGCTGCGCCTGACCGGCGGCGAGCCGCTGGTGCGGCGCGATATATTATGGCTGTTCCAGCGCCTGTCGCGGCATCTGGACAGCGGCGCCTTGCAGGAATTAACACTGACCAGCAACGGAACGCAAATGCCGAAATATGCCCGAGATCTCTTTGCCTGTGGGGTGCGGCGGGTGAATATTTCGCTCGATAGTCTGGATGCGGACAAATTCACGGCGATCACCCGCTGGGGCAAGTTGGACCAGGTATTGCGTGGCATCGACGCGGCGCAGGACGCAGGCCTAAAGGTGAAGCTCAATATGGTGGCGCTGAAGGGTGTGAACGGGGACGAAATTCCGCAGATGATCCGCTGGGCGCATGGGCGCGGTATGGACCTGACATTGATCGAGACCATGCCGCTGGGCGATATTGACGGGGATCGCACCGATCAATATCTGCCGCTGTCACAGGTGCGCGCTGATCTGCAACGGGAGTTTACCCTTGAACCGCTCGACCATCGCACCGGCGGCCCGGCGCGCTATATGCGTGTGAAAGAAACCGGCGGCATGCTGGGCATGATCACGCCGCTGACGCATAATTTCTGTGAATCGTGCAACCGGGTGCGCCTGACCTGCACCGGCACGCTGTATATGTGCCTGGGCCAGGACGACGCGGCCGATCTGCGCAGCCCCCTGCGCCGGGATGCGCTGGATCGAACCGGCGACACGCAACTGATGGCGGCGCTGGACGAGGCCATTGGCCGCAAGCCCAAGGGCCATGATTTCGTCATCGATCGACCGGGCCAAAAACCCGCCGTCGCCCGGCATATGTCGGTGACGGGCGGTTAGCTTCCTGGCAGGCTGCTAGATCTAGCCCCGCATCCATAGTAGTAGTGGCCGGACGGGAAACACCCATAAAATACCCGCTAAAGGAAAGAAAATCAGCCGCGCCAGGTGTGAGTCCGGCAGCCAATGTACGCTGAATTGTAGGCATAGCAGGGTATAGACGGCCAGCCAGGCTAGCAGTATGAACGTTCCCACAAGTTTTTTTGCGCGTACCGGCATTCCTGTCTCATGAGTGAGCGAGCCCTGAAGTATTCCCTTGGTCCAGTATACACAAGCGATCACACACACCAGCCCGTCTGACGGGCCGCGCCGGCAAATAGCCATCTGGCTATTTTGCCTTTGCGGCTTTATTGGCCTGATTGTGCTGGTTGGCGGCATGACCCGGCTCACCGATTCCGGCCTGTCAATTACCGAATGGAAACCGGTCACGGGGGTGCTGCCGCCCTTGAATGCAGAGGCCTGGGAAGTGGAGTTCGCCAAATACCACGCCACCCCTGAATATCAGCAGATCAATCAGGGCATGACGCTTGACGCATTCAAGTCGATCTATTGGTGGGAATGGGGGCACCGTTTGCTGGCGCGGCTGGCGGGGCTGGTGTTCCTTGTGCCGTTTGGGTTTTTCGCCCTGCGCGGCAAGCTTGGTTGGCTAGATATGGTGCGCTTGCTGCCGATGCTGGTGCTTGGCGGCGCGCAAGGCGTGCTTGGCTGGTACATGGTGAAAAGCGGCCTGAGCGAGCGGGTGGATGTCAGCCAATACCGGCTGGCGGCGCATCTTGGACTGGCGTTTCTGGTGTACGGATACGTTTTATGGATGGCGCTCAGCTATTGGAGGGTCAGTGAAACGCCTGCTCCAATATCGCCCTTGCGCTGGCGGGCGGTCATTCTGTGCGCGGCCGTATTTGTGCAGGTATTGCTGGGCGCGCTGGTGGCCGGGCTGGACGCTGGACTAAGCTACAACACGTGGCCGCTAATGGATGGCTATATTGTGCCGCCGGGTGTTGACAGCCTTCGCCCGTTTCATCTTAACATATTCGAGAATATCGCCCTGGTGCAGTTTAACCATCGTTGGTTTGCGGGCATCGTTGTCATTGTGGCGATAGAAGTGGGATGGCGCGCCCGGACGGAATCCGCTCCAATAGGCAAGGCGGTCAAATTTATGCTTGCGGTGGTGGCCGCGCAATTTATCCTCGGAGTGTGGACTTTGCTGGCAGTGGCGCCGCCGGGCCTGGCCATCGCGCATCAATTGGGCGGGCTTGTGTTATTTACTACGGCGTTGGCGCTGGCGCAGCTCACCTATGGAAAATAGGCGGCAAACCCGGAAGAGTTAACACTATATCATTCATTTACCGGTTTATATAACCCATGAATGATCTAATGCTTGGGCGGCACAATGGGCTTGATGCAATCAATTCGTAGAATGATGGGCGCCAATGTTGAACAAGAAAAAGCGCCGCCACACGATGAGCGGCGCCGTCACCGGCGCATTCAAAGCGTTAAACTCACCATCGTGATTGGCGAAAATCGCTATAAAACTAAAGACTGGTCATTGGGTGGTTTTCGAATTCATGCGTTGGACCAGAAATTCCAGGCAAATGGCCATGTGGCTGGTTTGATCCATGGCCCAGGGCTATTCGACCGCGGCACATTCGATGGCTTCATTGCCTGGGTGTCAGAGTCGGGAGAAGTAGGCGTTCGCTTTTCCGAGGTGTCGCGCGAAAGCTTTATGGCGATGAGCGCAGCCCAGCGCTAGACCATTTCTGATCGGGAAAGGCCCTAGCTTTTTAGCTGGTTACGGGCGCGGGAAGCATAGCGGATTACACTTATTTGATTTATTTCTGAGGCTGCATGCGCAGGCCCGATTCGCCGGGATACGGCGCAGGGGGTTAGCTAGCCGATGAAAAATTATATTCTCGCATTTTTGAAGCCGGGACGCCGCACTTCACTGGCGCTGGTTATGGCGATTATCCTGGCGGCCATGCTGTTGAGTTATTTCGATTTGATTGAGCCGGCCCGCGAGGCGCTTGAATCAAAAAAAATGACCTTCAAAATCGCCGGCGGCAAGTTTACCGCGTATCAGATTGTTTCCGGGCTGGTCGCGGTCATAGTCCTGTTCTGGATCGCCAGCATTGCCGCTAGTGTTCTGGAACGGGCGATCGGGCGTATAAGCGGGCTTAACCCGAGCAACCAAATCCTTCTGGCCAAGGCGCTGCAAATCGCGTTGTATTTCGTCCTGTTTATGCTGGCGCTGGACATTTTTGGCGTCTCGCTGACCGCCTTCGCCGTATTCAGCGGCGCGCTTGGTGTTGGAATCGGCCTTGGCCTGCAGAAAGTCACCGCCAATTTCATCAGCGGCATTATTTTGCTCATCGAGAAATCGGTGAAGCCGGGTGACCTGGTGGATTTGGGCGCGGGCGTTACCGGATTTATCCGCCATATCGGCATCCGCCACACACGGCTCGAAACCGGCGAGGGCAAGGAAATCATGATCCCAAACGAGGATTTTATGACCAGCCGTGTGGGCAACTGGACGTTCAGCAGCAATCGAAGCCGGGTCGAAATGCGCATTGGCGTCAGCTATGATAGCGATCTGGAATTGGCGCGCCGCTTGATGATTGCTGCGGCGTGTGAACATCCGCTTTGCAGTCATGTTCCCGGCCCTGAATGTTTTTTGCAAGAATTTGGCGAAAAATCCGTGCTATTCATATTATTTTTCTGGATTGAAGATGTGACTTCGGGGACCGCCGGACCGCGCAATGACGTGTTGCTTTCAATCTGGCGGAAGTTCCAGGATAACGGCGTCGATTTTCCCCAGGCCGCACGGCGCGAAGTTAGCGCCGGTAAAGGCGCATAGGGATGCTGGAAACCCATACATACGAAACAGTCTTGTTCGCTTACCAGCTTGACGGCAAGGGCGGCTGCCGGGCGCTGCATGGCCCGGAGATCGAGCAACAGGTAATTGCCGAAACACTCACCTGGTTGCATCTTGACGCCATGCATTCACTTACCGCCGTGAGCCTTCGCAAAATGGCGCCGGAACTGGATGAGCTTATCGTTTCGGCCTTGCTCGCGGAGGAAACCAGGCCGCGCTTTGCGCAATTCGGCGATGGCGCGCTGATCATTTTGCGTGGCATTAATCTCAACCCGGGCGCGGAGCCGGACGACATGGTTTCAACCCGGCTTTGGGTTGACAGCCATGGGATCATCAGTTTGCAGCGGCGGCATTTGCTTGCCGTATCCGACACCCAAGTAAAACTTTCTGACGGAAACGGCCCGCGAAATCCCGGAGAATTCGTTGCTTTACTTATTCGCGCGCTGCTTGACCGGATAGAACCTGTGCTGGATGAACTGGAGCAAGAGGCGGATAAGATCGAAGAAAGCGTTTCCGGCAAACCGGATGCGTCGCTTCGGCAAAGGATCGTCAATGTCCGCCAGCAGGCGATCACCTTTCGCCGTTACTTTTCACCGCAGCGCGATGTTACGGGCGCGTTTGCGCTGAGCAACCTGCCATGGATCGAGCCGCTGCACCTGCGCGATCTGCATGAAAGTCATGACCGGCTAACGCGGTATCTAGAAGAGCTGGATGCGCTGCGTGACCGGACACAGATTGTGCAAGACGCACTGAACAGTCAGCTGACGGAACAACTTAACCGGAACATTTTCATCCTGTCGGGGGTTTCCGCGATCTTTATGCCGTTAAGCTTTGTCAGCGGCCTGTTCGGCATGAATGTCGGCGGCATTCCCGGCGCGCACTATATTTATTCATTTTCCATCCTTACCGGTCTATCGGGGGTGATCATTGTGGCGATGATACTCCTGTTCAAACGGCTAAAATGGTTTTGAGCGCCTGGCCCGGCAAGGTTGCCGTGCTTGGCGCGAGCGGAAATACGGGCAAGCGCTTGCTGCGGCGCCTGGCGCAAGAGGGCGCATCAGTCATCGCGATTGCGCGCACACTATCCCGGTTACAGGAACTGGCTGGCGGGAAAGTCGAAGTTCGTTCTGCCGATGCGGCGGGTGATCCGGCAAGCCTGCGCGACGCATTAAAGGATGCGGCAATTGTCGTCAACGTTGCGCATGCGCGATACACCAGGGCATTGATTGGCGCATTGCCCGATCCGGCAACGCGCCTGATCACGCTTGGCTCGACACGCAAATTCACCAACTTTCCCGATCAAAAGGCCGCAGAAGTAATAGACGCCGAAGCAGCGTACATGGAGGGTGTGTGTGGAACCATTTTGCACCCCGCCATGATTTATGGCGGCGCCGACAATAATATCAGCCGCATCATCCGCTTTGTCAGGCTAGTGCCGGTCGTGCCGCTGCCGCTGGCGGGCAGGGCGCTGTTGCAGCCGATTCACATTGACGATGTAGTGCAATGCCTGATGGCGGTGATCCGCAATGACCCAGGAAAAGACCCATTGATTATCGCAGGGCTGGCGCCACTGGCCTATGCGGATGTGGTGCGGGCGTGCGGCCGCGCTGCGGGAAGGCAGGTGATGGTGTTGCCCGTGCCGCTGTTGCTGATGCGGATTTTAGCCTGGTTGAGCCAATTGGTTCCCGGCCTGCCGCACGTCTCATCCGATGAAGTGCGCCGCTTGCTTGAAGACAAGGCATTTGATATTGCCCCCATGCGTGCGCGGCTTGGGGTGACGCCCTGCGGTTTTGAAGAAGGGCTGGCGCGAATGAAGCAGGCGGGTGAGATCGAGTAGCGCATGTTATTTAATTCAGAAGTTTTTATTCTGCTGTTTTTGCCGGTGACGCTTGGCGTTTATTATGCGCTGGCGGCGCGCGTTGAGCTTCG
Source organism: uncultured Alphaproteobacteria bacterium (assembly GCA_947085465.1). Taxonomy (GTDB): domain Bacteria; phylum Pseudomonadota; class Alphaproteobacteria; order UBA11222; family UBA11222; genus CAMTWQ01. The sequence goes on along the minus strand of CAMTWQ010000055.1, from coordinate 6,578 downwards.
GCTGTGGGCGCTGGTCATTGCCTCGCTGATTTTTTACAGCTATTGGGATATCCGGTTTCTGCCTGTGCTGCTTGGCTCGACCATCGGCAATTGGCTGATCGCGCAGGCGTTTGTGCGGATGCGCCGCTTTGACTGGCTGCCGCTGGCGGGGGTTTTATTCAATGTTGGCGTGATTGCGCTGTTCAAATATGCGGATTTTATAACCGGCAGTCTGGCGGCAATCGGCGCCTGGAAATACGAGCCGCTAGGAATTATTCTGCCGCTCGGCATCAGTTTTTTTACCTTCCAGCATATCTCATATCTGATGGACCTGCGCCGCGCCGCCGCGAAAGGCGAAACGGTAGTGGCGCATGGTCTGCGCGATTACACTCTTTTTGTGGCGTTTTTTCCGCATCTGATTTCCGGGCCGATTGTCCGGCATAACGAAATCATCGGCCAGTTTCATTTTGATCCGCTTCGCAATGGCCTGGCGGAGCGGATGTCAAAAGGCGGCGTGATGTTTCTGGTTGGCCTGTCAAAAAAGCTGCTGATCGCTGACGCCGCCGCGCGCATCGGCACGCCATTGTTCACACGGGTTCTTGATGGCGGCGCGCTAAACCTTGGTGAGGCGTGGCTGGCGGCGCACGCCTATATGTTGCAGCTTTATTTTGATTTCTCAGGATATTCGGACATGGCGATTGGCATGGCGCTGATGTTCGGATTTGCCATTCCGTTTAATTTTGACCGGCCGCACATGGCGACGGCGATTCAGGATTTCTGGCGGCGCTGGCATATGACGCTTAGCCGCTTTCTGATGGATTACGTATATATTCCGCTGGGCGGCAATCGCGGCGGCGTTTGGCTTCAGGCGCGCAATGTATTTCTTACCATGCTTATCGGCGGGCTTTGGCACGGCGCGAACTGGACCTTTGTGGTCTGGGGCGCCATGCACGGGGCGGGCGTTGCCGCAAACATGCTTTGGCGGCGCGCAGGCCTTTCAATGCCGCCGCTGCTGGGCTGGGTGTGTATGACATTATTTGTCGGCGCGACTTGGATATTGTTCCGTACCGAGAGCTTTGCCGCCACCTGGTCAATCTATGCATCCTTGATTGGCCAGAACGGATTGGGGGGCGCCGAGATTGGCGGCGCAGTGAATTATCTTGTGCTGGTGGGCGGCACGATAGCAGCGCTGAGTGGTCCGGCAAGCCAGACGGCTATTTTAATGCGCCTTCGCCCTTGGCGGCCGGTTGGGCTGTTTGCAGGCGCGATGGCGGTATTTCTTATCCTGCTGATTGGCGGGGGGTTGCAGAGTGAATTCATCTATTTCCAATTCTGACTCAAACGCCGCGCCCGGCGGGCCAGGCGAATGGCGGCGCTTTGCGCGCTGGTTTTTTGGCGGCGGCCTGGGCTTGGGCGGCTTTATCGCCCTATGGATCATCATCGTTGATCCGTTTGACACGCTATTTTTTTCACCGCCGCTGGATCGTGTGCCCATCGCCACCAATGCGCGTTTTTCATTTCCGGCCCTTGCCCGCTCGAATAAATTCGATAGCGCGATTATCGGCACTTCGACCGGGCGGCTGCTGCGTCCTGAAATGCTTGACCGCTTGTTTGCGGCGCGCTTTGTGAATTTGGCGATGAACAGCGCCACCGCATATGAGCAATACCGGATATTGGAGTTATTCGCCCGGCAGCATCCAAGCGCAAAAACCCTGGTGATGGGGATTGACGTGGTATGGTGCGAAACGGGCGCCACGTTTGAGAAATATACGCCGCGTCCGTTTCCTGAATGGATGTATGACAGTAATGCTTTTAATGACGTGCTGCATCATTATAATCTGTACACGATCGAACAAGCGGGCCGTCAGTTCGCAACGATGACAGGCATGCGGCGGCTGAAATATGGCCGGGACGGGTACACCAGTTTCTTACCTGACGCCGCCGGATATGATCTTGCCAAGGTGCAAAAATCGTTCGTCACCGTGCGCGGGAATGAGGCGCAGAGACCAAAAACGCCACCGGGATTTGATCCCGCCACATTGAATTTTCCAACGCATTTTATGCTGCGCGATGGCCTGAAGGCGCTGCCCGGGGCGGCGAAGAAGATTATATTTTTCGCCCCCTATCATGTGGCGCAACATCCGGTTGCGGGAACGCTGAAAGCGGCTGAATGGGCTGAATGCAAGGCGCGAGTAACGGCCATCGCCGGGCAAGTCCCGAACGCCATTACGCTCGATTTCATGATCAACAGCCCGTTCACCACAACCGATAGCAATTATTGGGATGTGCTGCATTATACGTTGGCGGCGGCGGATGCGCTGATGGGCGATTTGGCTCTAGGCGCAAATGGCGGGAGCAGCGAAAACTTTACCGTGCCTAAACCGCCGCCAGCGCCTGATTCAGATCAGCAATAATATCGTTTACGTCTTCTAGCCCGATAGACAGGCGCACCACATCGGGGCCAGCGCCTGCGGTGATCGCTTGCGCCTCTTCCAGTTGCCGGTGCGTGGTCGAGGATGGATGAATGATCAGGCTGCGCGTATCGCCGATATTAGCCAGATGGCTGAATAATTTTACCTCGCTGACGATTTTTACGCCGGCGTCATATCCACCCTTGACGCCAAAAGTGAACACGCCGCCCGCCCCCTTGGGCAAATATTTCTTGGCTAAGCGGAAATAAGGATCATCGGGCAGGCCCGCATAGGAAACCCAGGTTACTTTCGGATGCGCTTTGAGGTGTTGCGCAACCTTGAGGGCGTTATCGCAATGGCGCTGCATGCGCAGCGGCAAAGTCTCGATCCCGGTCAGCACCAGAAACGCATTCATTGGCGCAAGGGCTGGCCCTAAATCGCGCAATCCAAGCACGCGGCAGGCAATCGCAAAGCCGATATTGCCGAAGGTCTCGTACATTCTCATGCCGTGATAGCTTGGGCTTGGTTCCGACATGGTTGGGTATTTCCCGCTGCCCCAATCGAAGCTGCCGCCGTCAACGATTAATCCGGCGATGGAATTGCCATGGCCGCCAAGAAATTTTGTCGCCGAATGCACGACAATATGCGCGCCATGCGCAAGCGGCCGGCACAGATAGGGCGTCGCCATGGTGTTATCGACGATCAGCGGAATGCCGGCGTCATTGGCGATTTTCGCAATCGCTTCAATATCCGTGACAATGCCGCCGGGGTTGGCGAGGCTTTCGATAAAGATCGCCTTGCATTTCGGCGTCAGCGCTTTGCGGAAACTGTCCGGATCGTTTGCTTCGGCCCAGCGCACATGCCAATCCATTTTGGCGAAGGCGTGGGCGAATTGGTTCATTGATCCGCCATACAACTTGTTAGCGGCGACAAATTCATCGCCCGGCTGCATCAGGGTGTGAAACACAACAAACTGCGCCGCATGTCCTGAGCCAACGCCAAGCGCCGCCGTGCCGCCTTCCAGCGCTGCGATGCGTCCTTCGAGCACCGCATTGGTCGGGTTGGTGATGCGGGAATAGATGTTGCCGAATTCTTGCAGATTAAACAGCGCTGCGGCGTGATTCACATCATCGAATACATAGGACGCTGTCTGATAAATTGGCGTAATCCGCGCGCCGGTGGTGGGGTCTGGGGCGGCGCCCGCGTGAATGGATAAGGTGTCAAAACCATATTCGGTCATTGCAGTTTCCTTTATACCCGGCGGCGGCGTGAATTATTAATGATGCCGGTGTCGACGCCCATCCAGCCGATATGCCCGCTTAGCCGTCCATGCTCAATCTTGCTGCACCGGTCCATGACAACATCCAGCCCGGCCGCCCCGGCGCGCTCAGCGGCGGCCTCGTTGCGCACGCCAAGTTGCATCCACACGCATTTGGCGCCGATGGCGATGGCTTCATCGGTAACCTGTCCTGCGGCGTCAGAGGTGCGGAAAATGTCCACCATATCAATGGGAAAGGGGATGCCGGCCAGGCTGTCGTATACTTTTTCACCCAGGATCAAGCCGCCAACGGCGCGCGGATTAACCGGAATGATGCGAAAGCCGCGCTTTTGCAAAAACTGCATTACGCTATAGCTCGGCCGGTTGCGCTCCGGGCTGGCGCCAACCACCGCAATGGTGCGGGTCTGTTTCAGAATGCGGGCAATGTAATCGTCGCTATATTGGGCATTGGTCATGGTTCAGGCCTGGCGCGTGAGATTCAGATGCAAATTGCCCAACATCAATAGCTTGGTACGAAATTGCGCGCTTGAAGTCTACACGCCCGGGTGGATTATGCACCTGTAAATTGAACCACGCGGCTATTTTAGCGGCTCTGAAATAATTTGTGGTAATATACTACCACATTAATAAGGCTTTGAAATATCAGTATTTAATAATCCTTTCTGGTGTTGACTTGCGCTAAAATCTGCGCATACTGCGCCACTTTCCGGCCCGCATGCGTGCGGGCGGCGGATTTGGAGATAATGGATGCGAACCTATACGGCGAAGGCGTCGGAAATCGACAAGAAATGGCTGCTGATTGACGCCGAAGGCGTGGTGCTTGGCCGTCTGGCAAGCTTTATCGCCATGCGGTTGCGCGGCAAGCATAAAACCACTTACACCCCGCATATGGATTGCGGTGACAATGTTGTGGTGATCAATGCAGAGAAAGTGCACCTCACCGGGCGCAAGCGCGAAAACAAGATATTTTATTGGCATACCGGCTATCCTGGCGGCATCAAGCAGCGCAAGGCGGGTCAAACCCTCGATGGCAAGCATCCCGAGCGCGTGTTGAGCAAGGCGGTGCAGCGCATGCTGCCGCACGGCCCGCTTGGCCGGGCGCAACTTGGCCATTTGCGGATCTATGCCGGGCCAGAGCACCCGCATACGGCGCAAACGCCGGTGACTGTGGATTTCGCATCGTTTAACATCAAGAATACGGGGGCCGCTGAGCATGGCTGATGAACGAAAGGGCCTCGAAGATCTGCGGGGCGCGCTGGAGGAACGTCAGCGCCGCACCGAGCGCGAAATCAGGGAGGCGCAGAATCCTGTATCCGTAACGGCCAGCGGGGAACGGGTTGAACCGAAAATCGATTCCCTTGGCCGGTCCTATGCAACTGGCAAGCGCAAGAACGCCATTGCCAGGGTCTGGATAAAGCCGGGAAGCGGGCGTTATTCAATCAATGGCCGGGATCTGGCGACTTATTTCGCGCGTCCCGTATTGCAGATGATTTTGCGCCAGCCGTTTGAGGTCTCGCGCCGCACCGGGCAATTTGACGTGATCTGCACGGTTAAGGGCGGCGGTCTGTCCGGGCAGGCGGGCGCGGTGCGCCACGGAATATCCAAGGCGCTAACATGTTATGAGCCGGATTTGCGGCCGGTGTTGCGCCAAAGCGGCTTTCTCACCCGCGATTCCCGTGTGGTGGAGCGCAAGAAGTATGGCCGCGCCAAAGCCCGCCGCAGCTTCCAGTTCTCCAAGCGCTGATCTGGATGTTGATCTATCGCAAGGCGCGGGCTGTCATTTTATGGCGGGTTATTCTTGTAATAGAAGGATGACCCGCCATGGCCAGCGCACACGAAATTGCCAGAAAACACCTGCAAGCGGCGCTTGCTGAGGGTGCCGCGCTGCATATCCCGGCGGATGTTATCGGCAGGGCGTTTTTGGATAGCGTCCTTGATCTATACCGGCTGACCCGCAGTTTTCAGGACATCGCCAGCGAACTGCGCTTTCATATTGATAATCTAGACCCTGACGGCGACCAGATTTTCACGCGGCCTTAAAAGCGCTTCTAAAAATAGGGTTAATTTGGACTGTGCGGCTGTCACAAATGCGGTAAAAAAAACTGCACAGCGGCGCTATTTTGTCCTAATCAGTAGTAAAATAGCGTATCACGGGGCAGACTGAATTGCTTATAATAGAAGTTGAGGAAACACGGGGCGCAAGAATCGCCGCGGTTATGCAGTTGCAAGATGAAGGTTGCGAGCTGCCAGTTTGAGCATAAATGATAATGCTGATTGCAGGGTGAGACATACGCATGGATAGAACAGTTGTGAAGCCGGTGACGCCGCAAGGCCGCCGCAAACAAATCGAGTCGGTGGTTGTTCGCTTCGCGGGGGATTCCGGCGACGGCATGCAGATCACCGGCAGCCAGTTTTCGACCTCCACTGCGTTGGCGGGCGCCGATTTGGCGACGTTCCCGGATTTCCCGGCTGAAATACGCGCGCCTATCGGCACCACCTTTGGCGTGTCGGCGTTTCAGATCAATTTCGGCTCACGCGAAATCAAAACCTCCGGCGATCGCTCTGATGTTCTGGTGGCGATGAATGCGGCGGCGTTGAAAGTCAGCCTGTCAAATTTGCGCGAGGGCGGCCTGATCATTCTGGATACCGGCAGTTTCAATGACCGTAACCTGATCAAGGCAGGATATAAAGTTGATCCGCGCACGGATGGTTCACTGTCACGCTATCAGATTATCGAGATCGATATCTCCAAACTCACCCTTGAGGTGGCGCGCCCGCTTGGCCTGTCGCAAAAAGAGGCGCTGCGCTGCAAGAACATGTGGACGCTGGGGCTGGTCTACTGGATGTATGACCGTGATCCGGCGCCGACGCTCGAATGGCTGCAATCCAAATTCGGCGTCAAGGAGCCG
>CAMTWQ010000054.1:0-28034 GCA_947085465.1 uncultured Alphaproteobacteria bacterium | reverse complement strand
CAGGAGGACAAGAAAATCGCCGCTTAAGGGCGGCTCGCGCCGGGAGGGCGTAGCCCGAGCGGCGCGAGCCGCCCTTAAGCACAAGCGTAATCGGACATATCATGCGTCAACTAATCGGACATGTTAATTAGCTATCGACAGCTGTATTTTTACGCCGCCAAATTGTGACTGCGGTCACGCGCCCCATGAAAAACTAATAAATTTTTAAGATTGCGTTTGACTCCTAGGGGGAGGGGATAAGTTAGCTTAGCCGATGATGGCAAGCGTTTGAGTGCGTATAGAAGCGATTTTAAAACTAATTACAAGGAAATAAAACCATGAAACTGTCTGTTACATCAACCAGATATCTGGCGCTGGCCGGGCTTGCCGCCCTGCTGCTGGCCCCTGTGGCGGCGGTGGCGGCGCCCATCGTCCACACCACGGACTTTATTGCCGATGGGTCGCGCACCCATTTTAACGATTTCGAAACGCTGCCGGAGACTAGAGCCTTTCCCGGTCAGGTTGAACCAACCTGACCGGACAAGAAAGGCTCTAAGTGAATGTGTTAGACCATTTTTATCCTGATCGGATTGATTCAATCCGATCAGGAAATGGTCTAGTACTTCTGGAGCCGCTCTCAGCCCTTACAGCAATGGCGGCATTACCGTTAATCAAGTGGCGGGTGGGGGCGACATCTGGACCGGATGCACCAATAGCCTTGGTTGTAGCAGTGTCCATCAGGACGGCCGGTCCTGGTATCCAAGCGGCGGAGATTCTGGTTACACGGCCATCACCCGCACCGATACCCTCGACTTTATCGATATGGGACTGCTGGTCGGCAGTGGCTTCGGGGAGAGAGTTTTTTTTTACCTACGATCTGCGGCTTGACGGGGTGCAGGTCCTGTTTGGATCGTTCACTGCGTTGACGTCCTATCTCGGATTCGAAGGCGGCGGCTTTGACGAGGTGCGGTTGATTGCGACCCGTCCGGATACCAGCATTACCGAGATCACCGGCGGTGTTTTCCAGGCGCTGCAGGTCGATAACATTGAGGCTGCCGGGGCCGGTGGCGGCGGGACGGATGTCCCCGAACCCATGACGCTTGGCCTGCTCGGCGCTGGCCTGGCGGGGATTGGCGCGATGCGCCGCAAGCGGGCATAGGTCAATTCTCCCTCCCCTCCAGGCTACGCCGGAGCGATATCGAAAACGGCGGCCCCCCATCTCATTGGCGGGCCGCCGTTTTTGTTTGTGGGGCGTTACCCACCCACACCCCTCACAAAGGACACAGAACGGCTTTAGCTGCGAAACAGTTGTTTGGAAAGACCTGACTGCCGGATCATCGAGGCGAGATTGCGCGATGATATATCCTGCCCCGGCTGAGAGAAATCAACAGTTACAAGGCGGCTTTGGCCATCGATTAAGGCTTTATACTGCCTGTGCGTGCCTCTGATCCGGTCAAGCTCAAACCCATTCGCCTCCAGCACCCCGAGAAATTCGCGGTATTTCAAACCGCCGCCGGGCCGCTATTGACCGGCACGTCATAGGTATGATGTAACTTATTGCCACGGTTGCTGAATATCGACCATGAAACTTTGAAAAATAATTTGATGCGCTCGATCAGGGGCATTCTGCGATTCAGCAAATATGTTCGTTCGTTTTCAGGAAGCGCCATGACGCCTTCCAAAAACACGCCAATCTGCTGGTCCAGTTTATGGTAAACCTCTTCGAACGAGCGTCCCTGCACCGCGAGGTCGAAATCAACGCAAAACGCTTCCCATGAATCCGGGACCCCCTCCGCATAGCAAATCACCATTTTACGCATTGCGTTCTTTCTCACTCCGTAGCCAATAATTTATCCTATCGCTGCACGCTTATCCACCTTGCCGTTTCCCCCTCACAAAGGCACGCAATACAGCTCCAGCCGGTGGCCGACCAGCTTGTAGCCCAGCCGCTCGGCGATGAGGCGCTGCAATTTCTCGATTTCCTTATCGGTAAACTCAATCACCTCGCGGGTCTGGATGTTGATCAGATGGTCGTGGTGGGTTTCTGGGACCTGTTCATAGCGGGCGCGGCCGTCGCCAAACTCGTGCCGCTCCAGAATGCCCGCCTCTTCGAACAGGCGCACGGTGCGATACACGGTGGCGATCGAAATATGCGCATCCTCGCGCGAGGCGCGGCGATAGACCTCTTCGACATCCGGGTGATCTTGCGACTGTGACAGCACCCGCGCGATGATCCGGCGCTGGCCAGTCATGCGCATACCGCGCTCCTCGCACAATTGCTCGATCATTTGCGTCATCCGTGGCTCCTGTTTTTACAGTGAACTGTATACCTGTTTCTCCTGCATTTGTTCAGCTAAGAATGCGCCGCATAATATAGGCGTCCGTATTTGTGGCGGCGTAATAGGCTTTGCGCAATCCCTGCGGGGTAAAGCCCTGATGTTTATATAGGGACAAAGCGGGCGCATTATCCGCCGCCACTTCCAGAAATATCGCCGTCACCCCGCGCGCCGCCATTTGATGGGTGAATTCACTGATCAGCGCGCCGCCAATGCCGCGCGCCCGCATGTCCGCCAGCACACCGATGGAGATGATTTCCGCCTCAAAGCCCGCCGCACGGCCCAGCAGAAAGCCGGCCGGAGCATCTTCCTGATCCGCTGGCTTATGGGTGGCGATCAGACCAAAGGCGCCGGGCATGGCTAGCAGCCGCGCCATCTCCACCGCATCCCATCCAGGCTGAAAACAGGCGCCATGCAGCGCTTCAAGCACATGGAGCGAGGCGGCGCCCGCGCGGGTTAGGGTGATATTGCCCCATATCATATGGCGGCAACGGGCAGTTTGGCGTCGGGCGGGCGCAGATAAAGGGGCGCAACATCATGGCCCGCCTGGCCCGGATGGGTCGCCGCCAGCTCCGCCAGCACAGCCGCATCCGGCAATGCGGCGGGGAAGATTTGCGCTGCATCACTGTTCAGTAGAGCGGCTATGAGCGGAGCGCCGCCACCAACAATGCGGAATTGCTTGAGATCGTCACGCCGATATAACCAGCTAACCGCATTCTCAAGCTTGACCAGCGCGGGTGGGGCAAGCGGGCGCAAATCATGGGAAAATGGCTGAAAATACACCTGGCCGTTGCGCGCATCGATCACAGCCGCGACCGGCCCGGAACCAGGCGCGCCCGCCGCCAATAGCTTCAGGGTGCCGATCCCAACCAGCGGCAGATCCAAGGCCAGCGCCAGCCCGCGCGCCGCCGCGAGGCCCACCCGGATGCCGGCAAAGCTGCCCGGTCCAATGCTGACCGCCAGCCGGTCAATATCCGCAAATCCAAGCCCGGCTTTCTCACGCACCCTCTCAACCATTGGCAGCAAGGCTTCCGCATGGCCACGCGCCATTGGGATGAACTCCCGCGCGCAAATGACGCCATCCCGCCAAATGGCGGCGGAGCAGGCGGAAAGCGCGGTTTCAAGGGCCAAAATACACGTCATTCAGAGAATCTTGATTCAGAGAATCTTGCAGACCTCGTCAAATTTGAATTTGGGGTGCCGGGGGAATATCAGGCTGTCATCCCCCTGGCCGAGATTGGCCAGAAAATTCGATTTGACCTTGCCACCGGGGAAAAACTCCTTGTCCACTGCCGCATTGTCGAAACCAGACATGGCGCCCACATCCAGCCCAACGGCGCGCGCCGCCAGGATCAGATATGCGCCCTGCAAAGTGCCATTACGAAAGGCCGTGGTTTCGGCGTGCGCGGCGCTCCAGTTGAACCAGGTTTTGGCGGTCAGATCATGCGGGAACAGTTTGGGCAAATGCTCATAAAACTCAACATCATAAGCGACAATGGCGCACACCGGCGCGGCCAGGGTTTTGGCCAGATTACCCTCGCTTAAGGCCGGGCGCAGGCGTTCTTTCGCCGCCGCCGATCTGATGAACATAATACGCGCGGGCGAGCAATTGGCGCTGGTCGGCCCGTAAGTCATGATTTCATACAGGCTATGAAGCTGGGCGTCGCTGACCTCGCCAGCTATCCAGCCATTTGCGGTCCGGGCTTTGCGGAACAGCAAATCAAGCCCCCTATCGTCCAATAATCCACGCATTACTTGGCCTCGCTTTTAGGTTCCAGTTACGGTTAAGTGATATGATCCGTAACATACAGCGCCCGCTAACCAGCGCAATATGCGAAGTGACGGACATTTTATGCGCTCGTTTTATACCTGCACCTGCCTGTTTGGCTGGTTATTGCTGAGCCTGGCGGCGCTGGCGGGCGAACCTGCGGCGGTCGTATTCATGTATAACCGGTTTGGCGAGCCTGGCGCCGCTATCACCAATGTGCGGCTGGATCAGTTCGATGCGCATTTGCGCGAACTGGCCAGCGGCCACTATAGGGTGTTGCCGCTGCCCGAGATCGTTGACGCGCTGCTGGCCGGGCGCGAACTGCCTGAGCGCACGGTGGCGATCACCGTCGATGACGCCTACCGCTCGTTTTACACGCACGGCTGGCCAAAGATGCGGGATGCAAAAATGCCGTTTACGCTCTTCGTTTGGACGGATGCGATTGATCAAAAACTGCCGGATTATATGAGTTGGGATGAAATCCGCGCGTTGCGAGACGCTGGCGTCAACATCGGCAATCATGGCGCCGCGCATCAGGATATGGCGCTGAATACCGGCGCCGCCAATCGCGCCGATATCGAAAAGGCGTCACGCCGGTTCGGGCAGGAATTGGGTATGGTTCCGGCGCTGTTTGCCTATCCGTATGGCGGTTATGGGGTGCGGGATCGTGATTTGCTGGCCAAGCTCGGCTTCAAAGCCGCGTTAGGGCATCATTCAGGGGTGGCTTATGCGGGGGCCGATCCGCTGATGCTGCCGCGTTTTGCGTTAAATGAAAAACATGGCGGCATGCGGCGCTTTACACTTGCCGCCAACGCCCTGCCACTGCCGGTGAGCGCCATCACCCCAGCAGACCCGGTGCTACGTGCCGGCAATAATCCGCCGGCGTTCGGATTTACTGTGGCGGAAAGCGTGCGCGGGCTTGGCGGGCTTAACTGCTTCGCCAGCCACCAGGACGCCGCGCTGAAAATCGAACGCATTGGCAGGCGGATAGAAGTGCGCATGGACGCGCCATTTCCGCGCGGCAATCATCGGGTAAACTGCACGGTTCCAGATCCATCGGGACGCTGGCGCTGGTTCGGCCAGCCGTTCACCGTTCCCTAATTAGGGCAAAATCAGAAAAATGGGGATGAACTCGCTGGCATGCAGGTCGCCAAGCAGCTCGAACACTGGAAACGGGATAAAAAACGCTGATGCATCGCGCATCGCTTCGCGCAACATGCGGGGCTGGGTAATAATCGTTTCCGGCTCATGCCAGTTGTTCCAGCGCGGCCACCACCGGGGCGTAATTTTCATATAGCGATGGTAGGTATCGCCGAATTTATTAAGCAGATAGGCTTCCTCATGCGCCACCACGCGCGGATAGTATAGCGCAAATCCGAGTATCAGCAGCGCCAGCATGGTCAGCATGCCCGATTGCATTCCGATGCCTGCGATACCGATAAAGGAAAATACATAGAGCGGGTTTCGCACAATCGAGAACGGCCCTTCTGTGATCAGCTCATCATTCTTGCGGCCGCCGATATAGGCGGCGCAATAGCTGCGCCCAAGCACGCATAAAATGACGAAAATATGTCCGGTCCATTCCATGATCGCATGGGCGGGGTGCTCTTCCGACAACATGCCCAGGCTAAGAATGAGGACAGGTAGAAGGCAGATAAGAAAAATGCGCGTGTGAAACACCCGCCCTTTCATCAAGGGCATAGGTACAGGATCAGATGGCGGCATGGCGTGATTTTCTCTACGTAACGGCCAGAGCCTTTCCCGGTCAGGTTGAACCAACCTGACCGGATAAGAAAGGCTCTAAGTGAATGTGTTAGACCATTTTTATCTTGATCGGATTGATTCAATCCGATCAGGAAATGGTCTAGAAAGTGGTGCAGGTATGCCCTCAATACTGAGTGATTGACAAGCCTTATCATCGATTAGAATGATGATTGTGGCGCAACGGCAAGCGGGAGCAGCTGCGTGTTATCAAGCTCCTTGAGGATATTGATCTCAATTACCTCCCGCACATCGGCGACATATTGCTTGCCATTTAGGGAATAGCGATCCAGGAAACGCGCCAGATAGTAGCCGTTAAGGCTTAAGCCATTGGCGCGGGATGCGGCGCGCTTAATGCGAAACTTTTCATACGAGTCATGGGTATTAAGATTGCGCAGATAGGCGTGCACCGATTCCGACAAACGCCCAAAGGCGCGCACCTCATGGGCGTCATCCTGGTCTCTGTTAAATGGCGTCATGCCTGCGCCCGCGTCCCAGGTCCGCTGGCCAAACACCGCATTGCCAAGGCGGGCAAAGCGCGATGTCCCCCAGCCTGACTCTACGGCGGCCTGCGCCAGGGCCAGCGATACGGGAACGACATCCACCCGGTCTATTAATGGCTTCCAATTGCTGGCGTATGGTTTGAAATCCACCATGTCATAGTCATTTGCAGCCTGGATCGCCCACGCATAATCACTCGTACTCAGTGTGCGGCCGCCCCGGACCCATTGGGCTAATTTTTTCAATCGGCGCCGTTCAACCAGGATTTTCTCGTTTTCCGCAAGCACCAGCGGCAACATGACCCGCAAGAAGATCTGCTTGCGTTCATCAGGCGTATCAGCGCCCTTGAGATTATGCGGCAGCGAGGGCAGATACAGACGTGGCACGGGGTCACCTTCCCGCACGGACGCCAGCGAATAGTTGAGAGCTGCATAGCGGTTTTGCATATGCTCGTAATTCAGTTGCTCGCGGTTAAGCGGGCTAGACCATGTTCGCGTGAGTATCCCGTTGCTGGCGAAGTTGCTTTGGCCGCCATTGAGTGGCGCGGCAAATAGGCACAACACGGCAACCGCAAAGCCGAGGCAGGAAATTGATCTAAAGCGCGCCGCGCTAGGTAATGGCTGCTTGGAAGATTCCATGTTCAAACCCATAACGGCGCTTCCTGAACCGCCAGGGCGCGCCTGCCTTTCGTTAATAAAATATGAAGGGCAGTTTAGCCCGCGCTGGGCAGGCGGGCAAATCGCCCGCCGAAATTCCAATCTAAGTCATTGAAATACTTAATTAACCATGATTTTACCGGGTTAGATTTCGGGCCAAAAAAACACATTGACAGATTTCAGCGCTATTTTTCAGTAACTTGGGGATTGGTTAACCGGCTAGCTGTGATTCGTGCGCCGATAAGCCAGTAAGGCATTGAAAATATTATATAATTATGGCGCTCCACTACCAGCCCCCCTGGTCTATGGATAGCTAGAATGGGTGTTCGGGGGGGATGAGCTACCCGACTTGCCTGACTTCTTCAATTTCGGGAATGTAATGCTTGAGCATGTTCTCGATGCCGTTTTTCAAGGTCATGGTGGAACTGGGGCATCCCGCGCAAGAGCCTTGCAGGTGGACAAGGACGACGCCGTCTTCATATCCGCGAAAAACAATATCGCCGCCGTCCTGGGCCACGGCGGGCCGAACCCTGGTGTCCAGCAGCTCAATAATCTGCGCCACGATGTCTTCGTTCTCCTCGGCGTCTGAGCGTGAATGGCCGCTGGCCGGACTGGCTTCGCCCCGCATGACCGGCTTACCGGAGGTAAAGTGCTCCATGATCGCGCCAAGGATCATTGGTTTCAGGTGATGCCACTCTGCATCCTTCTTGGTGACGGTGATAAAGTCCGATCCCAGAAATACGCCCTCGACACCCGTGACAGCAAATAGCCGCTCCGCCAGCGGCGAACCGGTCGCAGCCGCAGCGCTTGGGAAATCCGCGCCACCTTCGCCCAGCACCGCCTGCCCAGGAAGGAATTTCAGGGTTGCCGGGTTGGGGGTCGATTCCGTCTGGATAAACATAGAGGACTCCTTTGGCATTGCGCAGAAGCCTAATACATGGCCCAAGCTCGCCGCCATATCAACCCTATGCAGAATAGGGATTAGGCCAGTTCATCCAGTTGCGCTGTGGTCAAATTTCCCGGCACCACGGTAATCGGGATCGGCAGCGAGCCGGATAATTGCCCGGCCAGGCTGGTGACCAGGGGGCCTGGGCCCTTTTTTCCCGCACCTGCGCCCAGCACCAGAATGCGGATATCAGGGTCTTCCTTCAACAGCGCCAGCAATTCATCACGCCGCTTGCCCTCGCGGATGACAAATTCCGGCATCACACCCGCCACCCGGTTGACCTCGACCGCCGCTTCATACAACACGGCCTCGGCTTGGGCCTGGGCTTCTTCCTGCATCACTCTTTCAACCGAAACCCAATGCATGAAACCTGGCGGCTCAATGACATATAACAGGCTCACATGGCCCCCAGTGTGCAGCGCGCGGCGGCTGGCATAGTGAATGGCCGAGGCGCATTCCGGGGAGTCATCGACGACCACAAGAAACTTTTTGCGCCGCACCTCATCAATAGGGGATGCGGGCTTGGCTACGGCGTGGAGTGTATTTGCGCTCATCTTTGGATCCTGTAGCTCAACAGATCAGCGCGCCGTCAGCGGCGCCATGTTCAGGTGCATGCCCGCATCGGTAATGAGCGTCTCACCGGTAATATGCTCAGCCCCCTCGGCGCAGAAAAACACCACTGAATCGGCAATGTCCTCTGGCGTTCCAGCGCGCTTTAACGGCGTTATCTTGCGTTGCGTATCCAGCATGCCCTGATAGCCATCCGCATCCAGCCGGTCAGAAAACCAGCGTGTGCCGATAAATCCAGGACACACCGCATTAACGCGAATTTCCGGCGCTAGCGCCCGAGCCAGCGACAGGGTCATGGTGTTGAGCGCGCCTTTGGACGCGGCATAGGCGATGGAACTGCCAATGCCCACCACGGCGGCGATGGACGAGACATTCACCACGGCGCCCTTTCCCGCCGCCTTCATGGCGGGCGCAACCGCCCGAATCATCTGATACGGGCCGATAACATTCAGGCCGTAGATATAATGGAAATCATCCGCCGTGAGCGCCTCCAGATTCCGGTGGTCGGCAAACACCGAGGTGCCCGCGTTGTTCACCAGAATATCAATGCGGCCCCATTTATCGAGCGTCTCCGTGGCGAGCCTGCGGCAATCGGCGTCATCGGCGATATTGGCCTTCACCAGCAATGTCTGCACGCCAAGCGCCGTGCATTCACCCGCCACCTCTTTCGCCTCTTTCTCGCTCTTGGAATAATTGATCACCACATTGACGCCGCGTTGCGCCAGCTTGCGCGCCACGGCTGCGCCCAATCCCATCGCCGATCCGGTAATGACAGCCGTCTTTCCAGTAAGATCCATGATTTTCGCGCCTCACCTGCGTTTGCCGAGAGCATTTTCAGCCTTTACGGGGTCACTTGACTCCGTAAAGGCGCCCGAAAATGCGGTTGAAAAAAAGCCAGAGCGTTTTGAAAGCTGCTGAAAATGCTCTGGCTTTTATATCTGGCCGCGTTTTTTGACCGGAAAACCCGGTCCGGGTTTTCCTAAAAACGCTCTAGGCGCCAGTGTAACCCGAATTATCAGCCCTCGACACCGAAGAATTGCAGATGCCAGCGCATCTCTTCCTCATCCATGGGAAAATCAACCCCGTTGCGAGCCAGAACCATGTCCGAGGGCGGCACCTGGCCCACCTCTCTTTGAATGGCCAACGCGGTGCGCATGGCAAGACCGCCCTTCCACGCCAGCGCGGTGATCGCCTTGCCGCTGCGCGACACCATGATGCGTTCAGCGCTCGCAGTGGGTATGGCGGCCTTTAGCGCCATTGCATGAATAACAAACTCGCGGCGGTGCGCAGTTGCGGCGGCGGCGATTTCCGCGTCGTTCAATTGTCCGGCGTCAAAGGCCTGGCGCGCGTCTTCGGGCAATGCGGCGTTATCAGGAAGGGAAAGATTGGTTTCTGATTTAATCCGTTCACGAATGGTTTTTTGCAGCAGGTTGACCGTATTTTTGTCAAGCTTCAAATCATCGCGTGTCAGCAAGATGCTCAACAGCGCCGATGCGACAAACCCCGTGATGCGGCGCACCGCGCGCAATGACAGTTCGGTGCGCATCACGATGGGCTTGTGCCAGATCTCAATGTCTTCGGCCTGTTCAATAATCGCGTCCAGCGTCTCCTCGCGGATTTGCGCATTTTTATTGCCAAGCAATGACGCGACTGCGGACACGTCAAGCGATGCGGCGATGGCGTCGGCAATTGGCGCAGAAACGCTGGCCCGGCGCGCTACCGGCTCCATGGCGCCATTGATAATGCCGCTGGCGATGATTTCCAGTAAATCTTCGTCCGCCAGCAGTGGAGAAAACTCTAATACTGGCGCGCGCACGATATGCTCTATATCCCTGGCGAGGCGGAGCGCGATGCTTTTTGGAACGGCTGCGCTGTGCTTGATTTCTTCGGAGATTATTTGCCGGACGCGCGGCAAATGATCGTCCGCCAGTTTTTCCAGGATGGCCACCGCCTGTTCGCGCAGCCTGTCTTGCGCATCCGGCAGCAGTCCGGGAACCAGCCGCGCGATTTTACGCGCCAGTTCACAGCGCACCGGATCATCTTTATCGCTACTCAGCAACGCGTCCGCCTGAACCGGAGTTGAGGGATTCGCCGCCACCTTGCGGCGCACTTTTGGCGATGCGTCAGTGGCCAGGTAATACAGCATTTCCGGCTTTGCATCGGCGCGGCCGGCAAGCTCGGCGCGGCTCGACAGATTATTTTTTTCGAGCACCGCGCGCGCCTCGGCGTACTCAAGCTCGCGTGGCAGCCGGTGGCCAAACGGCAAATGGCGCATCAAGTTCTTCAGCATCAATTCACCCCCGTGGACCTGATATTTCCCATGGCGCCATCTGCAATAAAAAAGCCGCCCTTGCTGGCTTGTTTGACGCGATACATCGCATCATCAGCGCGCAACATCACTTGATCGAGTGTTTCTACAATCTGTGGATCAACCATGGCGATGCCGATGGACAGGCCAAGCGGCTTAATCAGTGCATTCTCAGGAATGCCGGCGGCATGGCGCAAGATTGCAGCCGAACTAATCAGATGCTGCGCCTTGGCTTGGGCGCCGCTTGCATCGGTGTCTTCAAGCCACAGGGCGAACTCGTCGCCGCCGAACCGGGCGCTCAAATCGCCGGCGCGGCCATCGCGCTGAAATAATGCGGCCAGCTCCAGCAGGACCTTATCGCCTGCCGCATGCCCGAACTGGTCATTGACCGGTTTGAAATTATCAAGATCGATATAAAGTAATGCGGCTGGCTGATGCACGCGGTAGCGATGCGCGTGGCGCTGCTGCAAATCTTCCGTGAAGGCGCGCCGGTTCAGCAATCCGGTCAGCGCGTCTGTGCGCGACAGATTTTCCAACAGGCGCAGTTGATTGGCGTGGGCGATGGCGATGCCAATATAATCAGCGGCGTTCTGCGCCAGCGAGCGCGGCGTTTCCTCCGCTGCGGGGGGGGCAGCGGTTTTGCGCCAGCTCAGCCAAATCGCTCCGTTGATTTTGCCGCCATGCCCGGCCGCCACCGTCTGGTGGGTGTATTCGCCTTCGCTGAGCGTCTGTGTCCGCCCGCTTGCGGACAGCGGATCACGGCATGATTTTTCCAGCGCCTGCAACAGATCGCCTGGCGGCGCGCGGCGCAAATCGGGGGGGCGTGAAGCGCCAAGCACGCGCACATCCCCCCCGGTATCAAGGGCAAGTATGGCGCATTGTTCCGCCGCCGTCGCCTGGGCGATGATTGTTGCGGCGCCGTCGAATCCCTGTGCGGGGTCTATGGCGCGCTGGGTCGCCTCGGCGATGGCGCGAATCTGGTCTTCGCGCGCCCGCATCGCGTCCAGCGCCTGCTGACGCAGCCTGGCCTCGGTAATATCGGTGCATACGCCGCGTGCGCCCTGCCATTTATTTTCCCGGTCATGCACCGGCACGGCATGAACGCGGCAATAACGAAGCGCGCCGTTCGCGTCCCGCATATGAATCTCGGCGTTCTCTACTGGCTCACGGGTGACAAAGGGCGCCGTGCCGCCGCCGTGATATTCCATTAGACTCAAGCTTGATCGGCCATTCAGCGCCTTGGCGCTAAAGCCAAGCGCGCCCTTGGCGCTGACAAAGGAAAACACCCCGTTCTCATCGGTCTGCCAGGAAAAATCCGACGAGCAACGGGCCAGATCCCGGTACAGCTCACGCGATGAAATCAACGCCTGGCGCATCGCGAATTCCGCACTGGCGTCGCGGGCAAACAGAATAACCAGGCCGTTGCCTGCGGGAAGGCCGGTAAGCGTATAGAGTGCGCGGTCTTCCCCCGGGTTTTGCGGGCTCAGCATGATCTGTCCCGCACCTGGCCTTCCGCTAGCTGTAATTCCCGCGCACAGCTCACGCACATCCTGGGCCTGCCCGGACGTCAGCGCAGCGGTCAGCCGCGCCGCTTCAGCATTTGCCGCAGCCACATTTCCCTTCGTATCCAGCAACAGTGCGGGGCCAGGAAAGCCTGCGATCAAGCTTTGCGCATCAAAAAAAACCTCGCCAGCCCGCCCCGGCGGTTCACCCGAACCGCTTAAACGCCGCCAAAAAGACGTGGTGACTGCTGTGTTTTGCTTGGGCATGACCAAAACTGCTGGTTTAGACCATTTCCTGATCGGATTGAATCAATCCGATCAGGATAAAAATGGTCTAACACATTCAATAGAGCCTTTCTTATCCGGTCAGGTTGCTTCAACCTGACCGGGAAAGGCTTTAGGGATAATCCGTCTTGAGCATCGCAGATGCCGGTTAACGGCCCATTGACAAGCGGCTTTAGGTTTAACAGTTCAAAAAATAGTCACCCCGCACTTGTTGCGGGGTCCAGGGTAAAGTATTCAGGCTTCTGCATGTGGCCTCTGGACCCCGGAATAAATCCGGGGCGGCAGGTTTTTATCACTGGAAACAATTCATGAACATCAAAGAACTTGAAAAACATATCGAAGCTGCATGGGAGGCGCGCGACACGATTACGCCGCAAACCGGTGGCCACAGCCGCGATGCGGTTAATGCGGCGCTAAGCCTGCTAGATCAGGGCAAGGCGCGGGTCGCTGAAAAGCACGGCAATGATTGGCATGTGCATCAATGGCTGAAAAAGGCTGTGCTGCTGTCGTTCCGCCTCAATGACATGACGATGATCGCTGGCGGTCCGGGCCAGGAGAGCGCGTGGTGGGATAAGGTTCCGTCAAAATTCGAGGGCTGGGGGGCAGAGCAGTTCAGCGCCGCCGGATTTCGCGCCGTGCCCAATTGCATCGTTCGCCGTTCGGCGTTCATCGCCAAGGGCGTGGTGCTGATGCCGAGCTTCGTTAACCTTGGCGCCTATGTGGATGAAGGCACGATGATCGACACCTGGGCGACCGTCGGCTCGTGCGCGCAAATCGGCAAGAACTGTCACATATCCGGCGGAACCGGCATTGGCGGCGTGCTGGAGCCACTACAGGCCAATCCAGTGATTATCGAGGATAATTGTTTTATCGGCGCGCGTTCCGAGGTGGCCGAGGGCGTGATCGTGCGCGAAGGCGCGGTGCTGTCAATGGGGGTGTTTCTGGGCGCCTCGACCAAGATCATTGACCGCGCCACCGGGCAAATACACCAGGGCGAAGTGCCGCCCTATTGCGTTGTGGTGCCGGGTACGCTGCCCGCGCCCGCCAGCGAGGCGGGCCATGCCCGCCCCAGCCTGTCCTGCGCCGTGATCATCAAGCAGGTGGACGCTCGCACCCGCTCGAAAACCTCGATTAACGAGCTGTTACGGGACTAGCCGCTGTTTCTTTTGTAAATCGAATATGTTAGGCTGCCACGCATGACAACCGTAACCTTTGATACGCTCAAATTTGCCAATCGCCTCAAGTCTGCGGGGGTGGCGGCGGCGCATGCGGAGGCCGAGGCCGAAGCGCTGGCCGAGGTTTTTGACCCTGCCGGGCGTGATCTGGTCACCAAGGATGACATCAAAGGGGGGAGGCGCTGCGGTTAAAATTGCTCTAGATTTTAATGTGTTAGAGCAGCCCGAAAGCCGCCAGTTTCACTAAATTACAAATTACGCATATTTATTCTCAGGGATTAAGGTTTGTCCGCCGGACAATGCCAGCAGTTTTTGCGTTTTGACGACACAAGCCCAGCCCCCGGCGCGGGCCTTGAAAGCCGGACATATCATGTGCTACCGGCGGCAATTCGACTATCCATGGACAAACTACTGGTTTGCCGTATATCATGAATGAAAATCAATTCGAATGGGATGCTGAAAAAGCCGTCACAAATTGGCGCAACCATGGTGTCACATTCGTGCAGGCCGCCGGGGCGTTCAGTGATCCCTTCGCCATTGAGCATTTTGATGAGCAAGACGACTATTATCGCGAAAATGCGCCCTGACGGCACGGTTGTTGAGCTGTTGCCCGATGGCGGCGAACGGGCGTTACCCAATACGTCCATGCGGCCAATGACGGAAGCGGAAATCCATGCCGCAGCCATGGCTAACCCCGACGCGCGCCCCAGGACACAAGAGGAACAAAGGACGGCGCGCCGCGCGCCGCAGACCAAGGCGCTGCGCCGGGCGGTCGGCCTGACACAGGAGGAATTCTCGATACGCTATCACATCCCGCTTGGTACGCTAAGGGATTGGGAACAAGGCCGCAGGAAACCCGATCAACCCGCGCGCGCCTATCTCAAGGCCATTGCAGGCAACGCGCAAGCCGTGTTGCAGGCATTGGATGCCGGGCCAACAGGTTAGGGTTTAATTGGTGACAGGGGCGCGCGCAATCGCCTACAACAGAAGACCTGCTCTCTAACCCTGGTAAGCCAATGAACAGTATGAAGCCGCCCGGCGCCAAACGCCCGCAGATCACCGATGAAGAAGTGCTGCTGTTCCACGCGGAGGGCCGCCCTGGCAAGATCGAGATTATCGCCAGCAAGCCGCTGGCCACCCAGCGCGATCTGTCGCTGGCCTATTCGCCAGGCGTGGCGGTGCCGGTGCGCGCCATCGCGGAAGATCCCTCGCTGGCCTATGAATATACCGCCAAGGGCAATCTGGTGGCGGTGATTTCCAATGGCACCGCCATTCTGGGTCTGGGCGATCTCGGCGCGCTGGCCGCAAAACCGGTGATGGAGGGCAAGGCGGTGCTGTTCAAGCGCTTTGCCGATGTGGATTCGATCGATCTGGAGCTGGACACCAAAGACACCGACGAAATGATCGCCGCCATCCGCTATCTGGGGCCAAGTTTTGGCGGCATCAATCTGGAAGACATCAAGGCGCCGGACTGTTTCATCATTGAACAGCGGTTGCGCGAATTGATGGATATTCCGGTGTTTCATGATGATCAGCACGGCACCGCGATTATTTCGGCGGCGGCCTTGATCAATGCGCTGCATCTGGCCGGCAAGAACATCAAAGATGTCACCATGGTGGTCAATGGCGCGGGGGCGGCCGGCATTGCCTGCATCGAACTGATCAAGGCCATGGGCATGCCGCACAATAAGGTTATTCTGTGCGACACCAAGGGCGTGGTGTATCAGGGCCGCGTCGATGGCATGAACCAGTGGAAGTCCGCCCATGCGATAGTGACCAAGGCGCGCACCCTGGAAGAAGCCATGGTGGGGGCCGACATTTTCCTTGGCCTCTCCGCCAAAGGCGCGGTCAATGCCGGGATGGTGCGCTCCATGGCGCCAAACCCGGTGATTTTCGCCATGGCCAATCCAGACCCGGAAATATCGCCCGAGGAAGTCGAGGCCGTCCGTGATGACGCCATCATCGCCACTGGGCGTTCGGATTACCCCAACCAGGTCAATAATGTGCTGGGCTTTCCCTATATTTTCCGGGGCGCGTTGGATGTGCGCGCCTCCACCATCAATGATGAAATGAAAATCGCCGCCGCCATCGCGCTGGCGGAACTGGCGCGCGAGGATGTGCCCGATGAGGTGGCCGCCGCCTATGCCGGCGAGCGCCCCAAATATGGCCGCAAATATATTATTCCGGTGCCGTTTGATCCGCGCCTGATCAGCCATGTGCCGCCCGCCGTCGCCAAAGCCGCGATGGATAGCGGCGTGGCGCGCCGCCCGATTATTGATATGGAGGCATACCAGCATCAGTTGCGCGCCAGGCTCGATCCGATCGCCGAGACGCTGCATCCGATATTTGAACATGTGCGCGCCAACCCCAAGCGCATCGTATTCGCCGAAGGCGAGGAGGAGCAGGTGATCCGCGCCGCACTTGCATATCGCAATAGCGGTTATGGCAAACCGGTTCTGATCGGGGTGGAGGAACGCATCCGTGAAAGCCTGGCGGCAAGCGGTCTGGATCCTAACGAGGAACTGGAAATTCACAATTCGCGCGAACCGGCGCTGGTCGCAAAATACCGCGATTTTCTGTATGGCCGCTTACAGCGCAAGGGCTTTTTGATCCGCGACTGTACGCGGCTGGTGAGCTTTGATCGCAATATTTTTGCAGCCTGCATGGTGGCGTGCGGGGATGCGGACTGCATGGTCACCGGCGTCACCCGCAATTCCGCCGTAGCCCTGCAAGATGTGCGCCACGCCATCGACCCCAAAGCTGGCCAGCGGATTATCGGCGTGAGCTTGGTGTTGTCACGCCGTCACACGGTATTTGTCGCCGACACCACCGTGCATGAAATGCCGACGGCGCTGCAATTGGCCGATATTGCCGAACAGACGGCGCGTTTAGTACGCCGCATGGGGCATGAGCCGCGCGTGGCGTTGCTGGCGTCCTCGACCTTTGGCAATCCGGCCACCGAGCGTTCCGACACGCAACGCGAGGCGGCGGCGATTTTGACGGCGCGCAATGTTGACTTTGAGTTTGACGGCGATATCGCCGCCGATGTGGCGCTGAATATGGATTTGATGAAACTGTACCCGTTCTGCCGCCTCACCGCCCCCGCCAATGTGCTGATCATGCCGGCCGTGCATAGCGCATCAATTAGTACACGGATGGTGCAGGAGTTGGGTGGCGGCACGGTGATCGGGCCGATGCTGATCGGGCTGGAGCGCCCGGTGCAGATCGCGCAAATCGGCGCAAAAGTTTCCGATCTGGTCAACATGGCGGCGCTGGCGGCGTATGATCTGTCGCGGTGATGCGCCACGCGAAGCCCGCAGGGCGAAGCATGGTGGGCCCGGCAGGATTCGAACCTGCGACAACACCGTTATGAGCGGTGCGTTCTAACCACTGAACTACGGGCCCGGACTGGCTATAGCAGGATTTTCCTGCCAACTGAACAGCGTTGCTTGAGCGCGGTTGATCGCGTACACAGGCGCCTCAGTCATACATTTTCCGCAGTTTCTGGAGCGTTTAATGGCGTCCTATCAATATGTCTATGTGATGCAGGGATTGGGCAAGGCCTATGCGGGCGGGCGCCAGGTGCTGAGCGATATCCGCCTATCGTTCCTGCCCGGCGCTAAAATCGGCGTGCTTGGCGTCAATGGCTCGGGCAAATCCACCTTGCTGCGCATCATGGCCGGCATCGATAAGGAGTTTCAGGGCGAGGCCTGGGCCGCCGAAGGGGTCAAGATCGGCTATCTGGCTCAGGAACCCGAACTAAACCCGGACAAAGACGTGTGGGGCAACGTGCTGCAAGGGGTTGCGCCAACCAAGGCCCTGTTACAGGAGTTTGAAGATGTGTCGGCGGCGTTTGCCGAACCGATGCAAGACGACGCCATGAACGCCCTGATCGAGCGGCAATCGGCGTTGCAGGAGCGGATCGACGCATTGAATGCATGGGATATTGATTCCCGTGTTGAAATGGCGATGGAGGCGCTGCGCTGCCCGCCCGGCGACGCCATGGTGGATACATTATCGGGCGGCGAAAAACGCCGCGTGGCGCTCTGCGCATTGCTGCTGTCGCAACCCGATATGCTGTTGCTTGATGAGCCGACTAATCATCTGGATGCGGAAACCGTCGCCTGGCTGGAAAATTACCTGAAGGAATATTCCGGCACGGTTTGCCTGATAACCCATGACCGGTATTTCCTCGACAATGTCACCGGCTGGATTCTGGAATTGGATCGCGGCCGCGGCATTCCCTATGAGGGCAATTATTCCAAGTGGCTGGTGCAAAAACAAAAGCGCCTGCAGCAGGAAGAGCGCGAGGCGTCTGCAGCGAAAGACACGCTCGACCGCGAACTGGAATGGGTCAGGCAATCGCCCAAGGCGCGCCAGGCAAAAAACAAGGCCCGCATTGACGCCTATGACGCGCTGCTGGCCCGCGCCGAAGCGCGCGAGAAGGGCCAGGGCAAGGCGCAGATTATCATTCCGGCGGGGCCGCGCCTGGGCGATGTGGTGATAGAGGCGGTGCATCTCGGCAAAGCCTATGGCGAGCGGCTATTGATCGATGATCTGTCATTCCGTTTGCCGCCCGGCGGCATCGTTGGCGTTATCGGCCCGAATGGCGCCGGCAAGACAACCTTGTTCCGGATGCTGACCGGGCAGGAAAAACCAGACGCCGGTGATTTGAAGCTGGGCGCAACGGTTGCGCTTGGCTATGTGGATCAAAGCCGCGACGCGCTGAACCCTGACAAAAATGTGTGGGAGGAGATTTCCGGCGGCGTTGATGTGCTTGCCCTCGGCAAAATGGAAATGAACAGCCGCGCCTATGTGGGCGCCTTCAATTTCAAGGGCGCCGATCAGCAAAAGAAAGTGGGCCAGCTTTCGGGCGGCGAACGCAACCGGGTGCATTTGGCGAAAATGCTGAAATCCGGCGCCAACCTGTTACTGCTGGATGAGCCAACCAATGATCTTGATGTGGATACGCTGCGCGCGCTGGAAGACGCGTTGATGGATTTTGCCGGATGCGCCATGATCATCAGCCACGATCGCTGGTTTCTCGACCGCATCGCAACCCATATGCTGGCGTTTGAAGGCGACAGCCATGTGGAATGGTTTGAGGGCAATTACGAGGAATATGAAGCGGACAAAAAGCGCCGCCTTGGCGCCATTGCCGATCAACCGCACCGGATGAAATTCAAGAAATTCAGCCGCGTGTGAGCAAGGCTGCGCCCCGATTAATTACTAAGTGATACGGGGGCGCCGGCCGTCTGTATGGTGCGGGCGACATCGCGCAAGCGCGCCAGCAGCACCGAGATATCACCACCATTTGTCTGAATCAGCGCGGCAAATTCCGAGCGCTGGCTTAGCGCCATGCTGATGCCCTCGATCATGAGATCAACAATCCGCAACTCGCCGTCCGCCTCGCGCAGCCGCCAGTCAACCCGGACCGGTTGCGGGTTTTCCGGTTGCGCAACCATGCTTGTCACAACGAACTCGCTTTCGCCGTTCGGCGTGGCCTTTTTCACGGTCACCACCGAGTCGGTGTATTCTTTAAGCCGGCCCGCATAGGAGGCGATGACATATTCGCTGAACAGCGTTTGATATTCCGCCTGTTGGTCAGGATCAGCGCGACGCCAATGGACGCCAAGCACAAAGCGGCCAATGCGCGGCATATCAACATTGCTGCTAAGCAGGCTGCGGAATTGTTGCAGCCGTTGCGGCTCGTTTATTTTTGGGTCGCGCAAAACGGCAAGTGCGTCTTTGGCCAGGCTATCGACAAATTGTTCCGGATTTTGCGCCGCCATTACAGGCGTGTGCAGCACGACAGCGAGCAGAAAACAAGCCGCCGTCAGAAACTTTATTTTCCAGCATGATGAATAGGCCGGTGAACGGGCAAGCGTTTGGGCGCGGCTATTTGCCCGTGCCGCCCGCATCTCGCTTGCCGGATTCATCTGAAGCATCGGGTGAAGCATCGGGGCTATTGGTGAAATCGAAGTCAGGTAAATTTGTTGGATCATGCTTTCCGTCACGAATCTCATCGTTTACACTTTGCCGGTACAGGTTGCGAATAGCTGCATAATAGTCAACTGATGTCTTTTCAAGCTCGTCCAACTCATCAATAACCTGATGGCGCTTGTCGATCAAATCACCAGCAAACATCCCATAATAGATGGCGTTTTCATCACGTAATATATAGTACAGCGGATCGGTAAAGCTATCGGCAATAAATCCAATTGCGTCACGCGGCGGCAGTGGCCCCAGAATCGGCAACATCAAATATGGCCCCTCACCAACGCCCCAGTAACCAAGAGTTTGCCCAAAATCCTCGTCATGCCGCGCCAAACCCATCTCTTGCGCTGGATCGAAAAATCCGAAAAAGCCGAACCCCGTATTGATCACAAACCGTGACAGGGTGATGAGCGCCCGGTGCGGCTTTAACTGCAAAATATCGTTTGCGAGAATTACCGGGCTTTCCAGATTATCCCAAAAAGAGGTGATCGAACTGCGCACCGGCGCTGGCAAGGCGGCCCGATAGCCGATAGCGATGGGCCGTAGAACCAGCCGGTCAAGCGTGATGTTAAATTTGAAAATGACGCGATTCACCGGCTCGAACGGGTCATTTACATCCTGATATTGCAGCGCCGGTTTATCTCCTGCTTGTTGCGCTGATGCGCTGGCCGGATGCGCAACGGCAATAAGCAATCCAAGGCTAGCGGCGCCAAATCCGCCCAGAAACGCTATAATCCCCTTCACGCCTTAATTCCCCGCAAAAGCACATATATCAGGATAGGCCGTTTTATCCATTACCTTCAAGACCATGTTCGGATCTGATTGAAGCCGCTGGATCAATCAGATCCGAAATGGCTCTAGCAGCCTGCTCAGGCAATACTAACCATAACGGCTTACTAAGTCCTTACAGTCCTTAAATTTCGCAGCTATCAACGCGCCAGCGCCAGACAGCGCAGCACCGGTATTAAGCGTGTTGGTATAGCAGTTTTTTTTAATAATCTAGAGCCTTTCCCGGTCAGGTTGAACCAACCTGACCGGGAAATGGTCTAGGGTCTACGTCGGTGATACAGATAAAAGCGAATTTATCTCTTGATTTATATATAAAGATATCTTTATGTATATTTTTAGCCATAAAGGCAAGGTCAAGACTGGCCAGGCTTCGGAGGGTCCGTTTATGGAGGCATTGTTGATGGGGTTACGTGCGGCAGGCGAGCCCACACGGCTTCGCATCCTGTCGATACTTTCCCAGGGCGAACTGACTGTAACGGAACTCACACGGATTCTGGGGCAAAGCCAGCCACGAGTGAGCCGGCATCTTAAACTGCTGTGTGACGCGGGCTTGGTAACGCGCATTCCCGAGGGGGCCTGGGCTTTCTACCGGATGGCCGAGGCAGGCGATTGCGGCATTCTGGCGGGGGTCATTACAGAGCTGTTACCCGGCCAGGATGAAACCCTGGCGCGCGACAATACGCGCCTTGCAGGGATTAAACGGGAACGCGCCCTGATCGCCGGTGATTATTTTAGTAAGAATGCGCCTGTGTGGGACCAGATCAGATCGCTGCATGTGAGTGAGGAAGCCGTTGAGCGGGCGATGCGGGATATGCTGGGCCGCACCCCCGTTGAGCATCTGCTCGATCTAGGCACTGGAACAGGCCGTATATTACTGGCGCTGAAAGATGTCGCAGTGCGCGGCACGGGTATTGATTTCAGTCGCGAGATGCTGGTGATCGCCCGCGCGAATTTAGAGCGCGCCGATTTAACTAATTTTCAGGTGCGGTTGGGCGAAGTGCAAAGCCTGCCGCTGGCCGATGCAGTTGCCGATTTAGTAAGCATTCATCAGGTATTGCATTATCTGGACAATCCCCAGGCGGCGATCCGCGAAGCAACCCGCGTGTTGAAACCGGACGGCCGTTTAATGATTGTTGATTTTGCGCCGCATGAGATTGAACAATTGCGCGAATGGCATGCGCACCGCCGGCTAGGATTTGCTGAATCCGAAGTCAGCGGATGGTGTAGCGCCGCCGGTCTTCAAGTATCTCAGGCGCGTCATTTGCCACCCGCAACTGGTCAAGGGCTTACGGTTTCACTATGGCTGGCGCATAAGAACACCAACTTAGCAACCGGCGCAAAATCTGGCGCCAACGCCATACGGGAACTTATTTCATGACACATCAACCGGAAGGGCGGGATCAGGCGGAACCAAGACTTGCTGCGGGCCTGGATGGCCGCATCCGCGTATCCTTTGAATTCTTTCCTCCCAAAACACCCGAGATGGAAGAAATTTTGTGGCGCTCGATCACCAGATTAGCGCCATTCAATCCGCAATTTGTATCTGTCACCTATGGCGCGGGCGGCTCCACCCGGCAGCGCACCCACGACACGGTTAAACGCATCATTGAAGAAACTTCGCTGACGCCCGCAGCGCACCTTACCTGCGTCGGCGCAACGCGCGAGGAGGTGGACGAGGTAGTGCGGGATTATTGGAATGCCGGCATTCGCCACATTGTTGCGCTGCGCGGCGATCCAGCTGAGGGAGAACAGCGCTATGCGCCGCATCCCGGTGGTTACGCCTATGCGTCTGACCTCGTGGCGGGGATCCGCAAGCTGGGCAGTTTTGAAATCAGTGTTTCCGCCTATCCAGAGGGGCATGTGGATTCACCCAATCTTGATGCGGACATGGACAATCTCAAGCGCAAGATCGATGCGGGCGCGACCCGCGCAATCACGCAGTTTTTTTTCGACACGGATTGCTTTTTACGGTTTTTGGAACGCGCCCAAAAGGCAGGCGTTAAGATACCGCTGATACCTGGCGTGATGCCGGTGACGAATTTCACTGGCGCCAGGCGGATGGCGGCAATGAACAATGCGAGTATGCCCGATAGCTTCGCCAAACTGTTCGAGGGCCTAGATAATGAGCCGGAAACGCGCAAGCTGGTGGCGGCGACCGCCGCAGCCGGACAGTGCGCGCGCTTGTTTGAAAACGGCGTGCGGGATTTTCACTTTTACACGCTAAACCGCGCTGATCTCACTTTTGCCCTATGTCATATTTTGGGATTACGCGCCGCACCAACCCATGAAATGCAGCCATCATGAGTACGGATAGGGAGTTACGCATTCAAACCCTGGAAAAAGCCGCCCGGGAACGGATTTTGGTCATTGACGGCGCCATGGGCACCATGATCCAAACCCATTCCCTGACCGAGGCGGATTTTCGCGGCGCGCGTTTCGCCACGCACAATCATGATGTGCGCGGCAATGGCGATCTGCTGACGCTTACCCAGCCGCACATCATTGCTGGCATTCATGCCCAATATCTTGATGCGGGCGCCGACATTCTGCTGACCAATACATTTAATTCGACCGTGATTGCGCAGGCCGATTACGGCCTTACGCAATTGGTGAGCGAATTGAATTTGGAAAGTGCGCGGCTGGCGCGCAAAGTGGCTGATGAATTCACCGCGCGCGCGCCGGATAAGCCGCGCTTTGTCGCTGGCGCGCTTGGGCCAACCAACCGCACCGCCAGCATTTCGCCCGATGTCAACGATCCGGGATTCCGCAATGTGAGTTTCGATGAACTGCGCGAGGCGTATTTACAAGCAGCTACCGCGCTGATCGATGGTGGCGCCGATATTATGCTGATCGAGACGGTGTTCGATACGCTGAATTGCAAGGCGGCGATATTCGCCGTCGAGGAAGTTTTCGAGGCAAAGGGGTTTCGCCTGCCCGTCATTATATCTGGCACCATTACCGATCTTTCCGGGCGCACCCTTACCGGCCAGACGCCGGAGGCGTTCTGGTATTCCGTGCGCCATGCGCGCCCGTTTGCGATCGGGCTGAACTGTGCGCTGGGAGCTGAACAAATGCGCCCGCATATCGCGGAACTATCGCGGGTGGCCGAGGTTTATATTAGCGCCTATCCGAATGCGGGCTTGCCCAACGGCTTTGGCGGCTATGACGAAACCCCGCAAACCACGGCGGCGCACACCGGCGAATGGGCGCGCGCCGGGCTGCTAAATCTTGTCGGCGGCTGTTGCGGCACGACGCCCGCGCATATTCGCGCCATTGCGCAGGCCGTGGCAGGCGTTGCGCCGCGCACGCCGCCGGTTCGCGCGCACACGCTGCGCCTGTCGGGGCTTGAGCCGTTTGTGTTTCCGGTTGCAGCCGGGGCGGCGCAATGACCGCAGCCCCGCAAGGCGCAACCTTCGTCAATATCGGCGAGCGCACCAACATCACCGGATCGGCAAAGTTCAAGAAGCTTATTCTTGATGGCGATTACAGCGCGGCGCTGGCGGTGGCGCTTCAGCAGGTGGAAAGCGGCGCGCAAATCATTGACGTGAACATGGACGAGGGCTTGCTCGATTCGAAGGCGGCGATGGTGCGCTTTCTTAGCCTGATCGCCTCCGAACCCGACATCAGCCGCGTGCCGGTGATGATCGATTCATCAAAATGGCCGGTGATCGAGGCCGGGCTGAAATGCGTGCAGGGCAAGGCGATTGTCAATTCGATCAGCATGAAGGAAGGCGAGGCGCCGTTTCTGCAACAAGCGAAACTGGTTCGCCGCTATGGCGCGGCCGTGGTGGTGATGGCGTTCGACGAAAAGGGGCAGGCCGACACCGCCACCCGTAAATATGAAATTTGCGAGCGTTCCTACAGGCTGCTGACGGAAAAAATCGGATTTCCGCCCGAGGATATTATTTTCGACCCGAATATATTCGCTGTCGCCACCGGCATCGAAGAACACAATAATTATGCGGTGGATTTTTTTGACGCGGTAAAGCGCATCAAGGCGAATCTGCCCTATTGCCGCACCTCCGGCGGAGTTTCCAATGTGTCGTTTGCGTTTCGTGGCAATAACCCGGTGCGCGAGGCGATGCATGCGGTGTTTCTATATCACGCCATCCGCGCCGGCCTTGATATGGGCATCGTTAACGCCGGGCAGCTCATGGTCTATGAGGATATTCCCAAAGAATTGCTGGAGCGGGTTGAGGATGTGATCCTTAACCGGCGGCCCGATGCAACGGAGCGGCTGCTCGATGTGGCCGAGAATTTTCGCGGCGGCGGCGCGCGTAAAGAAGTTATAGACGTAGCGTGGCGTCAGGAGCCGGTGGAGGCGAGGCTTGAATATGCGCTGGTCAAGGGGATTACGGAATTTATTATCGCTGACACTGAAGAAGCGCGTCAAACTCTGCCCAGGCCGCTGGATGTGATTGAAGGGCCGCTGATGCGCGGCATGAATGTGGTTGGCGATCTGTTTGGCGCCGGCAAAATGTTTCTGCCGCAGGTGGTGAAAAGCGCGCGCGTGATGAAACAGGCGGTGGCGCATCTTACGCCGTTCATGGAGAAAGAGCGCGAAGCATCCGGCGAAAGCGCAAAGGTCAACGGCAAGATCATAATGGCGACGGTCAAGGGCGACGTGCATGATATTGGCAAGAATATCGTCGGCGTCGTGCTGCAATGTAATAATTATGACGTGGTTGATCTTGGCGTGATGGTGACGGCAGACCGCATTCTCGACACCGCGCGCAAGGAAAAAGCCGACATTATCGGCCTGTCCGGGCTGATTACGCCGAGCCTGGATGAAATGTGCCATGTGGCCGCCGAAATGCAGCGCCAGGATTTTGCCCTGCCCTTGCTCATCGGCGGCGCGACCACCAGCAAGATGCACACAGCGGTCAGGATTGCGCCTAATTACACCAGCGGCCAGGCGGTGTATGTCACCGACGCATCGCGCGCGGTGTCGGTCGTGAGCGGCCTGCTTGATGAGGCTAACCGTGGCGCGGCCATTGATGCGGTGCGCGTGGATTATGCGCAAATGCGCGAACAGTATGCGGGCGCCAAGCGCGATACGCGGCGCGCCACGCTAGCCGAGGCGCGGGCCAATAAATTTACCGCAGTGTGGCAGGGGTATTCCCCGCCCCGCCCGCAATTTCTCGGGTTGAAAACATTCGCTGAGTATGATCTGGGCGAACTGATGGAACGCATCGACTGGACCCCGTTCTTTCAGGCATGGGAGCTGGCGGGCGCTTATCCGGCCATATTGAGCGATGCAAAAGTTGGCGAGGCGGCGCGTAATCTGTTTGACGACGCGCAGGCGATGCTAAAGCGCATTGTTGCTGAGCGCTGGCTGGCCCCGCGCGCGGTAATTGGATTTTGGCCCGCCAACAGCATTGGCGATGATATTGAACTGTATACAGATGAGACGCGCCGCGAACGGCTTGCTATTGTGCATTGCCTGCGCCAGCAAATGCAACGCTCCCAAACCAAGGACAATTTTTCGCTATCCGATTTCATTGCGCCGAGGGAAACCGGCATCGCCGATTATCTGGGCGGTTTTGCGGTAACGGCGGGCCATGGCGCAGAAAAAATCGCTGGAGAGTTCCAGGCGAAACATGATGATTACGCATCAATCATGCTCAAGGCGCTGGCCGACCGTTTTGCCGAAGCCTTTGCCGAGCGGCTGCATGAACGGGTGCGCAAGGAATTCTGGGGCTATGCGCCCGATGAGGCGCTGGATAACAGCGCGCTGATCGCTGAAGCCTATCAGGGCATTCGCCCGGCGCCCGGTTATCCCGCCTGCCCGGACCATACGGAAAAGCGCGCCTTGTTTGATCTGTTGCAGGCGGAGCAGAATGCGGGCATTGAACTCACCAGCAGCTTCGCCATGACGCCTGCCGCCTCGGTCAGCGGGTATTATTTCAGCCATCCGCAAAGCCGCTATTACGGCATTGGCCGGATAGGCCGCGATCAGGTTGAAGATTATGCGGCACGCAAGCGGATGCCGGTGGCCGAGGTCGAACGCTGGCTTGGTTCTAATTTGAATTATGAACGCAGCTAAAAATGCTGCTATTAACGGTGGCGGCGCCCGGAAAGTTGTCTGACCGGAGCATTTGTTGGTCGGGAAGATGATCTCGGTGCAAGAACATACTCGTATATTACAGTCCGGTGAGCAGGGCCATTACCCGGTGCTTCGCTGTGGTCTTGAGGCGCCGTTGCTGCTGGATTGTGGCGCGGCGCTCGCGCCGCTGGAGATTGCCTATCAAACCTATGGCGTGCTGAATGCGAACCGCTCCAACGCCATTCTCGTGTGCCATGCTCTGACCCTTGACCAGTATGTTGCGAGCACGAATCCGGTAACCGGACGGCCAGGATGGTGGAGCACGATTGTCGGTCCTGGACGGCCGGTGGATACGGACCGGTATTATGTGATTTGCGCCAATGTCATCGGCGGCTGTATCGGCAGTACGGGGCCAATCAGCATTAATCCGGCGACCGGGAAACCCTATGGATTGTCGTTTCCAGTGATCACCATTGGCGACATGGTGAATGCGCAAGCGCGGCTGGTGGACGCGCTGGGCATTGAGCAATTATTTTGCGTCATAGGCGGCTCGATGGGGGGCATGCAGGTTTTGCAATGGGCCTATGACTATCCCGAAAAAGTTTTTAGCGCGATCCCAATTGCAACGGCGGCCTGGCACTCCGCGCAGAACATCGCCTTTCACGAGGTTGGGCGCCAGGCGATCATGGCCGATCCGGATTGGTGCGGGGGGGATTATCTGGCGCGGGATAAACGGCCGGAAAAGGGGTTGGCCGTGGCGCGCATGGCGGCGCACATTACCTATCTTTCGGAATCTGCGCTGCACGAAAAATTTGGCCGTAATTTGCAGGACCGCATAAAAGTGGGCTTTGGTTTTGAAGCCGACTTTCAGGTGGAAAGCTATTTGCGCTATCAGGGTTCAGCCTTTGTCGACAGGTTTGATGCGAATTCCTACTTATATCTGACGCGGGCGATGGATTATTTTGACCTGGCGGCGGAATATGGCGATGTGCTGGCGCAAGCTTTTCGCGGCACGCCGACACGCTTTTGCGTTGTCTCTTTCACCAGCGACTGGTTGTTTCCCACATCGGAAAGCCGCGACATTGTGCAGGCGCTGAACGCATCCGCCGCAAATGTCAGCTTTGTTGAAATAGAAACGCAAAAAGGCCATGACGCCTTTCTGCTGGAGGAGCCAGAACTGTTCGCCACACTTAGCGGATTTCTGAACGCGGCGGCGCAAAAGCGCGGCTTGAAAAATGGCGGTTAATCCGGCGCATCAAAATGGCGGCCGCGTCGATCTGCAACTGATCGCCAGCATGATAGAAGCGGGCAGCCGTGTGCTTGACGTTGGTTGCGGCGATGGGGAATTGCTTCGTTTGCTGAATACTACGCGCGATGTGGATTGCCGTGGCATTGAGTTGAGTCAGAAGGGTGTG
>CAMTWQ010000053.1:0-28549 GCA_947085465.1 uncultured Alphaproteobacteria bacterium | reverse complement strand
GTCACTTGACTCCGCAAAGGCGCCCGAAAATGCGGTTGAAAAAAAGCCAGAGCGTTTTGAAATGCGCTGAAAATGCCCTGGTTTTCATATCTGGCCGCGTTTTTGACCGGAAAACCCGGTCCGGGTTTTCCTAAAAACGCTCTAGCCGCAATGGACAGCGTTTGCTATCGTCCGCAGAATATGGATCGCACTTAAAGACGATCCAATAACCTCAGGGAAGACGGAGAAAATCATGGCCGCAAAGACACTCGAAGACTGGCAGAAAATGCGTGATGGCCTGAGCTATCGCAATCAGGCGTTTATCGATGGCAAATATGTTGACGCTGTGTCCGGCAAAACCTTTGATAACACCAGCCCGATTGATGGCCGCTTACTGGCGAAAGTTGCCGAATGCGACAAGGCGGATGTTGATATTGCGGTAAAGTCAGCGCGGCGTGCGTTTGAGGCGGGCAAATGGTCCGAGTCCGCCCCTGCATACCGTAAGGCCGTACTGCTGAAACTGGCGCGGCTGGTGCAGGAAAACGCCGAGGAACTGGCCTTGCTGGAAACCCTGGACATGGGCAAGCCGGTAATGATGGCCAAAAATGTCGATATGACCGCCGTCGCCAATAATTTTCAATGGTATGGCGAGGCCATCGACAAGATCTATGACGAAATCGCCCCAACCGGCCCGGCCGGGCTTGGCATGATCACGCGCGAGCCGCTGGGGGTTGTTGGCGCCGTAGTGCCGTGGAATTTCCCGCTGATGATGGCTGCGTGGAAGCTGGCCCCGATGCTGGCCACAGGCAACAGCGTCGTGCTGAAACCCGCCGAGCAATCACCGCTAACCGCGATCCGGCTGGCTGAACTGGCGATGGAGGCCGGCATTCCCGAAGGCGTGCTGAACGTATTGCCCGGTTTTGGCGAAACTGCCGGTCAGGCGCTGGGTATGCACATGGATGTGGACGCAATCTCGTTCACCGGTTCAACCGAAGTTGGCAAATATTTTCTGCAATATTCCGGAAAGTCCAACATGAAGGCGATCTGGCTGGAATGCGGCGGCAAGTCGCCCAACATCATCATGAAGGATGCGCCCAATCTTGATGTGGCGGCGCAACAGGCCGGCATGGCGATCTTCTTCAATTCAGGTCAGGTGTGCCTGGCCAGCTCGCGCCTGCTGGTCGAGGAAAGCATCAAGGATGAGTTCCTGGAAAAAGTGAAGGCGGTTGGCCAGTTCATGCAGCCGGGCGATCCGCTTGACCCGAAAACCATGATGGGTTCGATGGTCGACAAGACGCAAACGTCGCGTGTGCTTGGCTACATCGATGCAGGCCAGAAAGAGGGAGCAAAACTGGTTATGGGCGGCAAGCAAGTGC
Source organism: uncultured Alphaproteobacteria bacterium (assembly GCA_947085465.1). GTDB lineage: Bacteria > Pseudomonadota > Alphaproteobacteria > UBA11222 > UBA11222 > CAMTWQ01. Next base: position 27,194 of record CAMTWQ010000053.1, on the reverse strand, counting down.
GCCAGAACACCGGCGGCGAATATATCGAACCGACGATCTTCGATAATGTGAAGAACAATATGAAGATCGCCCAGGAGGAAATCTTTGGCCCGGTTCTGTCCACCCTCACTTTTAACAGCCCGGAAGAAGCGCTTACTATCGCCAATGATTCAATCTATGGCCTGTACGCCAATCTGTGGACCAATGACCTGACCAAGGCGCACAAGATGGCGCGCAAGATCCGGGCGGGTTCGGTGAACATCAACAACACCAATGGCGGCGGGCTGGTAATGCCGTTTGGCGGCTACAAGCAGTCGGGCCTTGGCCGTGACGGCTCGCTGCATGCGCTGGATAAGTTCACTCAAATAAAGGCGACCTATATCCATCTGGGCTGATTCATATTCCAGAGCCTTTCCCGGTCAGGTTGGTTCAACCTGACCGGGAAAGAAAGGCCCTATTCAATTATGCGTCTCAGCAGTGATTACCCTATATCCTCGACCACACGGTTACGGCCATCATTCTTGGCCCGGTAAAGCGCCTGATCGGCGCGTTTCAAAATCGCCTCTGGCGTATCATCGGGGCCAAGCATGGTGGTCACGCCCAGGCTTGCCGTTATTGAAACGGGTAATTCCTCGCCTATTTCAAAGGCATGGGATTCCGTATACTGCCGAATACGCTCCGCGACAATCGCAGCGATCGCCATGTCGGTTTCCGGCATGATGACGACAAACTCCTCGCCCCCATACCGGCAAGCAAGGTCAATGCCGCGCACATTGCGCGCAATTCCAAGTGCAAATTGTTTCAGCACCTTGTCACCGGCGTTATGGCCAAAATTATCATTGATCTTCTTAAAATAATCGATGTCGATCATCAGCAGGGAAATCGGCCGGTGTTCCTGCTTGGCGCGCTCGGCTAAAAAATTGAGATGGGTTTCCATATAACGGCGGTTATATTGCCCGGTCAGCGGATCCGTTATCGCCATTTGGAGGTTAAGTTGCAAATTATGCCGCAGCATTTCTTCATAACGCCGCCATCGTAATTGCGTACGCACCCGCGCCATAAGCTCAAAACGTTCAATGGGGCGCACAAGATAATCATTGATCCCCATGTCAAGACCGCGCACCAGGCGCGGATCTTCGGCGTCTTCAACCAGAATCAGTAACGGCGCCGTGCGTGTCTCCTCAGCCATGCGAAGTTGCGAACATAATCGCAGGCCATCAAAGGTGCGAAGTGACAGGCTGATAATAATCAGATCAAAGGCGCCGCTCTTTGCAATGGCCAATGCTTCAATTGCATCTTCATGCACGCGCACATCATGCCCAGCTTCAGTCAATGGTTCGCTAATCCGCGCGCTTGAACGCGGTTGATCATCGACGATGAATATTCTGCCTGGTTTTGCTTCATCGGCATCCCACCCGGGTTGCCCTATAAGGCCAAGGTTTTGCCCCGTTGCTTCGCGCGCACGCAACTCATCGGTCATCATTTTTAACCTGATGAGGCTGCGCACCCTGGGAAACAGCGGATTGTTTTTAATCGGTTTACTGATGAAATCATCAGCTCCGCATTCAAGCCCCTGCACCCGGTCGCTCGCCTGGTCAAGCGCTGTAATCATGATCACCGGAATATGGCGTAACACTATGTTTTCTTTAAGCTTACGGCATGCGGTAAAGCCGTCCATAACGGGCATCATCACATCAAGCAGAATTAAGTCGGGCCGCTCGGCTTCGGCGACATCAAGCGCCTGTTGGCCATTTTCGGCGGTTAGCACTTCGTAATACTCGGCGCTCAACTTCGCTTCGAGAAGCTTTACATTAGCAGCGACGTCGTCAACTACGAGTACACGAGCGGTCATTTTTCGTGACAGTTCAGCCTAGGAATTGTTTGATGGTCTTTAGAAATTCGCCCACCGAGATAGGTTTTGCAATATAAGCCTCGCATCCCCCATTGCGAATCCGGTCCTCATCACCCTTCATGGCAAAGGCTGTGATGGCAATAACCGGGATATCGCGCAACTCATCATCTTCCTTCATCCATTTGGTTACCTCAAGCCCAGATATCTCTGGAAGCTGGATATCCATTAAAACAAGATCAGGTTTGTGTTTGCGGGCAAGATCAAGCGCATCTATTCCATCCGCCGTCTGAATAGTGTTGTACCCATGAGCTACAAGCAAATCATGAAAAAGCTTCATGTTCAGCTCGTTATCCTCGCATATTAGTACGGTCTTGCTCATGATTTTACCCATTTCGTCCAAAAACCGCCGCGTTCCGCGACCGATCGTGCAGGCGTAAATTTTTTAATCCGCTAACCAATCCAGGTAATAAATAACCTCAAACCCCAAGCATGTACTAGAGTCCCAGACGTGTTAATATTAGAAATTAGTAAGCTTGGGGTTAATATTAAGAAAGATTGGCTAAATGAAACCTGTTCCCGGAGATAAGAATTGGGCCGAAGCCCTGGCCCTTAAGGCATTGACACATATTATCCCGGAAACAGCTTTATGCCAGTCCTTTCTCTCAGTTACTGGATTGGCCCCAGGACAACTCGCTGAATTGGCGTCAGATCCACACTTCTTGGCGGGAGTACTGGATTTTTTACTCGCTGATGAGGCCGTTCTATTAACTTTTTGTGACGTTGAAGGGATAACGCCTGCCAGTCCGGCTTATGCAAGAAGACTGCTGCCCGGCGGCGATGAGACGGAATGGACGTGAATCAGTATGGTGACATCACCCCCAGGATCAGAACACGCGCAATCCACGCCACATAATCTTGCCGAGGAAGTTGTGGCCCAATTGCAGTCATTGCAGCTTGATCCCGCGCTGCCGCTTATCATTACTGACGCGGACGAAGTGCTTGTTTACTTTATCATGGGTCTTGAGCGGTTCTTAGATCGCTCCGGCTATTGGCTTGATCTGAAAAGCTTCGCCATTACCGGAAATGTGCGCCGCAAGGGTGAGCATGAGCCGCTAAACCGGGCGCAGGTCAGCGACTTGATTGGCGCGTTTTTTGACTCGGAAACGGAAAGGCTGGATCCAGTAGCGGGAGCAGCTGCGGCATTAAGAGGCTTACGCAGGCGCGCGCAAATCATCGTCCTCAGCAATATTCCACAAAAACAGTATGAGGCCCGGAGAAATTGGCTCTGCCGGCATGGTATGGATTATCCATTGATCGCCAATTCAGGATCAAAGGGCGCGCCCGTGCGTTATTTGGCGGAACGCATGCAGGGCCCGCTGTTTTTCCTGGATGATTTGCCGCCGCATATTGACGCCGTGGCCGAGCAGGCGCCGGGCGCGCATCTAATACATTTCATTGCAGACAAACGATTGGCGGCGCTGATTGGCCCAGCGAAAAGCTGCCATATCCACACCAGCCATTGGCCAGATGCACAAGCATTTATCGAACAGCGGCTTGATGCGCTAGAGCCATTTCCGTTTTGATTGAACCATTTGGTTCAACCAAAACGGTAAAAATGGCTCTAAAATATCAACTCGACCATGTACGGATCATATGGAATCGCGAGTGGCGATTCCATATGATCCGTACATGCTCTAGGTTATTAGATGCGTATTGGCGTTGATCTGGGCGGCAGCAAGATTGAGCTCATCGCCCTCGGGGCGAATGGGGCTGCGCTGGCGCGTCAGCGCGCGCCCACGCCAATGTCAGGCTATGAAGCCTGCATAGACGCGATATCTGGACTGATCCGCCAAGTTGAAACGCAAACCGGCCGCAACGGAAGTGTTGGCATAGGGATTCCTGGAGCTGTATCGAGGGCGACTGGCCTGATTAAAAACGCTAACTCAACCTGGCTTAATGGCAAGCCGTTTGAGCATGACATCGCGCAAGCGCTGGCTCGCCCCGTGCGGATCGCCAACGACGCCGATTGTTTCGCCCTGTCCGAAGCAACAGACGGCGCAGCCATGGGCGCGCATTGCGTATTTGGCGTCATTGCTGGAACTGGTTGCGGCGGCGGTCTCGTCATCAACGGAAAGCTGCTTGCCGGCCCAAACGCCATTACGGGAGAATGGGGCCATAATTCCCTTCCCTGGCCAAAAGGTGGAGAAACCCCAGGCCCCTTGTGTTATTGCGGCAAGCGCGGCTGCATCGAAACCTTCCTGTCGGGTCCAGGGTTTTCGGCCCGGCATTTTGAGCAACATGGAGAAAAACTATCCCCACAAGAGATTGCCGCCAACGCCAGATCAGGAGATAGGCGCGCCCTGGCCTCACTTGATCTTTATACGGACAGAATGGCGCGCGCCATTGCCTCTATAATCAATATCATTGATCCCGATGTTATCGTGCTTGGCGGCGGCCTATCCAACATGGAGGCGCTTTACCACATGGTTCCACAACGCTGGAATGATTATGTATTTTCGGATCGCGTGGATACGCGACTGGTGCGCAACCAGCACGGAGACTCAAGCGGTGTCCGTGGCGCCGCTTGGTTGTGGCCAGAAAGATAGAGCAGCCCGCGATTAAGTGGAGTAACGAAGTGACCCCACTTAATCGCGGAAAGCTGCTCTAACACATTAAAATCTAGAGCAATTTTCTTTATTAAGTTCGAGCCTCATGGCTCGAACTTAATGCAGATTGCTCTAGTAAATCCTACTCAGCAATCTGGCGGCTCATACGCTTCTATTTTTGTGAGTTCGCCAAACAGCACAAGTGCGCCGTAATCTAGCGTCACGTCAGCGCCCACCCCATTGTCATATAATTTGAAGGCAATTTCAATTTCCGGTACGCCTTCGGTGGCGCCCAGGCCATAATAAGATGTTTGCACCGGCCACCACGGAAGTCTCCCAATCGCCTGGCTGACTGAAAGCTGATCCGAGCTTGGCGGCACTTCTGATTTTTTTTTGTCCTGACTGGCTTTGCTGCTCATAGCTCCGATTGAAGTGACCACTTGATAGTAATCCGAGTCCGACGTGCCATCAAACAAAGCTTTAGAATCAGTATGCATGCCTGCGCGCGCGGCTGTGAGCAAAGCGTGCATATGGCCAGAAGAAAAAATAACTCCAGCAGGCAATTTAATTTCTTTGGGCTTTGGCTTGTGAATGTTGGCAACGCCAGCGCCGCCAGGAAAGGTGAGCGCCGCGCTGCCTTCGTACTCCTGCACCAGTTCAGAATCCTGACGCTGGCGCATTGAAAACCGGTACTTGGCGCCATCCAGCGATTCCCAAGATGAAGCGGATATATCGCTTATGGATTTGCTGCCACTATCATCATAGGTGTTCGTCACAATGCGCTGTTCTGAAATGAAGCCATCACACGTTTCACGCCATTCCATCACCATGCGCCCGTCAACGCTCGATATCTCGCTACTTTGATGCTTTGGAGAAAGTGTAAGCTTATACACGGCGCGATGTGATAATTGCTGTGTCCCTGCCGCCTTCATCCTCTCGACGAGGCCAGCGGCACGGGCAGGCGTGTGGATCAAAGCAATCAACAAAAGCAAGCACAAACGAAATACGACACTCAACATTCCGGCATCCTAGGGTTAGGGATAAGCTCATCATTTGATAAAGATGATTCTGTTCCCAGCATAATGAAAGACTTGTTCTAGAGCAGCCCGCGATTAAGTGGAGTAACGAAGTGACCCCACTTAATCGCGGAAAGCTGCTCTAACACATTAAAATCTAGAGCAATCTGCATTAAGTTCGAGCCTCATGGCTCGAACTTAATGCAGATTGCTCTAGGCATATTGCGCTGGCGTTATTCAATAGGCAAGGTCAGCTAATTATTACCCTGCCATATCATCCTGGCAGGGCATTTTTTTCCTGTCTGACCGCCATAGAATAGTTATTAAATTATATATTTCAATTGGTTAGCTTATGGCATGTTGATTGCTTATAAATTGGCGGGGTATCGCAAATGATGCTCAAGCGTCATATCAGAGGCCATCCGCTTATGAGTCAGACAGCAATAAATACACAGGCGCCGGTGCGGTTTGGAGATATTGCAAGCCACGCGGCGGAACAAATACGCAAGCTATTTGAGTCACACAGCCTCCTGCCCGACCCTGTAAACAGCGCCATTATGAGCGAGGTCTTAGGATTAGCCGCCCAAGCCGAACAGCGCTTGGCGGAGCAAGACGCGCGGATACATCACCTGGAATCGCTTACTACGACTGACGATCTAACCGGGCTTTATAACCGGCGCGGTTTTATGGACGGATTTAATCGTGCGCTTCAATCAGCCAGACGTTATACAGAAGAAGGTGTTCTAGCATACATTGATATCGATTATTTCAAACCCATTAACGACGCCTATGGTCATCATGCTGGCGATTTAATTTTGCGCCGGGTTGGCGAGTTGCTGCTGGCCAATGTGCGCAAGACGGACATAGTTGGACGCCTCGGCGGTGACGAATTTGCCGTTTTATTCGTGCATTCCGAGCGAACCGTTGGCCGCCAGCGCGCCGAAATACTGCGCCAGCTCTTAAATTCGAATGTCCTTAAATATGGTGACATCAACATTCCGATCCGGGTCAGCCTGGGGTGCGCAGATTATAATGGCTTTTCACAACCAGAAGATCCTCTGCGCAAGGCCGATCGGGCCATGTATCGCGAAAAAAATCGCAGCGTCCGCAAACCTCGCTTGATAAGTAAGCGCTAAATGGTGAAGATTAACCGGTCATCGGCATTTGCTGTGTTATGCAATGAATGCCGCCGCCGCCCGCCACGATATCAAGCGCGTCTATCTGCACCACCTCGCGGCCTGGCGCTGCTGAGCTGATCAGCGCCGCTGCAATCTGGTCCGCCTCATCATTAAACGACGGCATGATTATCGCGCCATTGGCGATATAAAAATTCACATATGATAGCACCAGCGGCCGCCCCTCTTGACCGGTTCTTGGCCTTGCTGCTGGCAGTTGTATTATCTCAAACGCCCGGCCCCGCGCATCGCGCGCCGCGCGCAGGCAATTTAGATTTTCAATGAAATTTGGATAATTAGGATCTGACGGGTCTGAACATCCCTGCATCAATATTTTTCCGGGCGCGGCAAAACAGGCGATATTATCAATATGCCCATCGGTTTCATCACCGTCCAGACCGCGTTCAAGCCAGATAATCTTACGCACACCAAGATATTCTTTAAGCGTCAACTCAACCGCTGCGCGGTTCATTTCCGGGTTGCGATTGCCGTTTAGCAGACATTGACCCGTTGTTATCAATGTCCCATCGCCATCCACATGCACCGCTCCGCCTTCCGCAACGAGCGGCGCCTTAAAACAAGGCAGTCCCAGATCAGCCAGCAATCGGGCGGCGAAATCCGCATCGGCGGCATGCGGAACATATTTTTCACCCCATCCATTAAAGCGCCACCCGACGCCTGCTAACTGGCCTTGCGCGTTCTTAACAAAGCTTGGCCCAGTGTCGCGCAGCCATGAATCATCTATGGGATATGGGAGCACACTCACGCCCGGGGCGCATGCCCGGCGGGCTTTATCCGCATCTCCGGGCCGGGCCACCATGCAGACAGGCTCATACCGCGCTATCACATTCGCCACCTCAGCATAGGCCCGGCGCGACCGGGCAAGCGCCGCAGCGGTGCGCCACAGGGACTCCCGGCACGGCCACGCTATAAAACAGCGCTGATGCGCCTCCCATTCAGCAGGCATTGCAAAATCCTGCGCGGAGGGGAAAGTAATGTCAGGCATAGTGGCGGCCCGCAGGTGAATGGGGAGTAGAGCAATATCGGCTAAGCCTGATAAGATAAACCACACTAGCTATGGAGCAGGCAATGACGGGAAAAATAGAGCAGCGGCTGAAGGAACTTGGCGTCGAATTGCCAAATCCCGGCGCGCCGGTGGCCACTTACGCGCCGTATGTGATAAGCGGTAATCTGGTGTTTATCTCTGGTCAGGGGCCAATGGGGCCAAACGGGCTAGAGTGGCGCGGCAAATGCGGCGCATCTATTAATTTGCAACAAGCCCAGCAGGCTGCAAGGCTCACCGCGCTTAATCTGCTGGCGCAATTACGCGCAGCCTGTAAAGGTGATCTTGACCGGGTGCGCGGGTGCGTGCGCATTGAGGGCTTTGTCAACGCCACGCCAGATTTCACGGAGCATCCCGCCGTAATCAATGGCGCCTCGGATTTGATCGTCGAAATATTCGGTCCAACCGGTAAGCATTCACGATTTGCGGTTGGCGCTAGCAGCTTGCCTTTCGACATGACAGTTGAGATCGCAGGGGTTTTTGAAATTGCGGTGGGCGCTTGATGATGGCCGGATGGATCACACAATATCTGTACAGCCATAGAGGCTTGCATGATCACTCGCGTGCGCCGGAAAATAGCATGGCCGCGTTTAACGCCTCTGTTGAACGGGGCTTTGGAATTGAACTTGATGTGCAGGCCGCAGCATGCGGCACGCCGATGGTGTTCCATGACTTCACCCTTGATCGCTTAACCCAGGCTGCTGGACCTGTTGCAGCGCTGCGGGCCCCGGAATTAAGCGGCCTAAAACTCGGCGCCAGCGCCGAAACCATACCGCCACTTGCAGATGTCCTGGACCAAATCGGCGGGCGCGTGCCGCTGCTGATAGAGATAAAGGCGCCGCCGCGCGGGCCTATTGGCCCGCTGGAAGCCAGAATAGCCAGCTTGCTCGACAGCTACATCGGCCCGTTCGCCGTGCAATCGTTCAATCCTGATTCTGTTGCCTGGTTTGTAGAGAACGCCCCGGCATTCGCGCGCGGGCAGATTGCCGCCAATTTTATTTCCAGGCCTGATCCCCAAATGTTCTGGGCGCACCGGCTTGCATGGAGCAAACTGTGGAGCAGCCAGCAGAGCCACCCGCATTTTGTCTCCTATCATGTACAGGCGCTACCCTGCCCGGCGGCGCGCGCGGTTCGCCGCGCGCGCATACCGCTGATTTGCTGGACCGTTCGCACACCTGAACAACGCGAGCGCGCGATACGTTATGCCGATAGTTACATCTTTGAGGGATTCTTGCCGTCAGTAGCGCAAAAACGGTAAGTTACACGCATGCCCGCAAATCAATACACAATCCGCATGATTGATCGTCTTAGCGCCGTTCCAGCGCCGGCTTGGGACGCTTGCGCAAATCCTGGCGGCGGCATTTCTGACAATCCGTTTCTATCCCATGCCTTCCTTAACGCGCTGGAAGAGTCTGGGTCCGTTACCGCACAAACAGGATGGGCGCCGCACCATATATTGCTGGAAAATAGCAACGGCGAATTGATGGGCGCGACGCCGATGTACTTAAAATATCATTCGTCTGGAGAATATGTGTTTGACCATTCCTGGGCGCATGCATTTGAGCGCGCGGGTGGCGAATATTATCCAAAATTACAGATATCCGTGCCGTTTACCCCAGCAACCGGCCGGCGGCTTCTGGCCAGGCCAACGGATGACGCGCGGCAAATCCAGGCGGCCCTTGCCCAGGCAGCCATCAGCATCGCCAACAACAGTAAAATTTCGTCACTGCACCTTACATTTCTTCCGCAAGAAGAATGGAAACTGCTTGGAGATGAGGGATTTTTACTGCGCACGGACCAGCAGTTTCACTGGGAGAATAATCACTATCAGGGATTTGGCGATTTTCTGGCCAGCCTTGCTTCGCGCAAACGCAAACAAATAAACAAGGAGCGCCGTGAGGCGGTGGCGATGGGCGTCACCATCCAGATGCTAACCGGAAGTGATTTGAAAGAAACGCATTGGGATGCATTTTTCCGTTTCTATATGGATACCGGCCGCCGAAAATGGGGGCAGCCCTATCTCAACCGCAAGTTCTTTAGTTTGATCGGCGAGCGAATGCCGGAAAACATCGCGCTTTTCATGTGCGCCCGTGCAGGAAACCCCATTGCCGGGGCCATTAATTTTATTGGCGGCGATACACTGTTCGGGCGCAACTGGGGCGCTATCGAACATCATCCGTATCTGCATTTTGAGGTTTGCTATTACCAGGCTATCGAGTTCGCCATTGCGCGCGGCCTTAAGCGTGTGGAAGCAGGCGCACAGGGCGCGCATAAGCTGGCGCGTGGGTATATGCCGTCACTTACCTACAGTGCGCATTGGATATCCGATCCGCGGTTTCGCATAGCGGTTCAGCAATTTTTGGAGCAGGAGCGCCAAATGGTGGATCGGGATGCGCGGCTATTAAGCGAACATTCACCATTCCGCAAAAATCTGGAAGCAGGAGAGTTTGACGATGACTAGTGATCCCAACTGTATTTTTTGCAGGATTGTCAGCGGCGCGGCGCCTGCCGCGATTATTTATGATGATGCGAAATCCATGGCCTTCATGGATGCAATGCCGCAATCCATAGGCCATGCACTGATCATTCCAAAACGTCACGCGGAAACAATTTATGATATAGACGCCGATGAGGCGGAAATGCTGATTGACCGCGTCCGCCGCATAGCGGCTGCTATACGTCAGTCAATAAAACCTGACGGATTGATGGTGGCGCAATTCAATGGCGCAGCAGCCGGCCAAACCGTAGGTCATATTCATTTTCATCTGATCCCGCGTTATGAGGGCGTGGATTTGAAGCGCCACGCCAACACACTGGCCAAGCCGGAAGAACTCGCAGCCTTGCGTGACCGCATTAGGGTGGCGCTAAAGAATTAACCCTTATCGCCGCCCCTTGCCACCACGCCTTCCTCGCACATGAATACTTCGCTCATCAAAGCGCCAGTATCGCGATCAATCGACTTCAGTTGAACGTTATACCCCCACAGACGCCGCAAATGACGCATGGTTTCATCACGTTGCCGAGCGTCAAGCGGAACATGGTCCTGCGCCAGATGCAGTAAATGCAGACAGCGATCACCCTTCAAATCCGCGTCAACGACCTGAACGTCTGGCTCCAGTACGCCAATATCATAAGAGCGAGCGAGTGCGGCGCGCACCTTGCGGTAACCGGCCTCATCATGGATGCCCTTAACCGAGTATTGGGCCTCAACTTCAATATCGGTGATAAGAAACATCCGGAACTTGCGCATGACATGCGGGCTTAGGTACTGCAAAATAAATGATTCATCCCGGAAATTAGCCCAGGCGTATTTCAAGGCGCCGCGCCAATCACCACTGCCAGCCAACTCCGGAAACCATAAGCGATCCTCATCGGTTGGCTCTGTGCACATTCGTTTAATATCGCACATCATCTCGAAGCCAAGCGCATATGGATTAATGCCTGAAAAACGAGGGTCATCATAATTAGGTTGCAACACCACACTGGAATGACTGTGCAGAATTTCCAGCAAAGCGCCTTCGCCGATAAGCCCCAGATCGTACAGCTTGTTGACAATGTAATAATGAACAAAAGTTGCGCAGCCCTCATTCATTACCTTGGTTTGTTTTTGCGGGTAGAAATATTGCGAAATCGTCCGCACGATATGCAATATTTCCCGCTGCCAAGTTTCCAAGACAGGGCTAAATTTCTCCAGAAAATATAGAATATTTTCTTGCGGCAATTTCAGCAATTTGCGCCGCCGCTGGATTTCCTCATCTGCTTCGTCAGGCTTATCCGCACGCGATTTGGGCAAGGTGCGCCATAGATCATTGAATGTGCGCGCTTCATATTCTTCACGCTCGCGGCGCCGGCTTTCTTCTTCCCGCGTAGACAATGGCGGCGGGCGGCGGTACCGGAATACGCCATAATCCATCAGTGCGTGCGCCGCGTCGAGCATTTCTTCAACTGCCAACGGGCCATGTTTTTCTTCGCATTTCGAGATATAGCTTTTGGCGAATTGCAAATATTCCAAAATGCCGTCCGCATCGGTCCATTGACGGTAAAGATAGTTATTTTTGAAAAAATGATTGTGCCCAAACGCCGCATGCGCCATCACCAGCGTCTGCATCGGCATGGTGTTCTCTTCCATGTTATAGCTAATGCATGGATTTGAGTTAATGACGATTTCATAAGCAAGGCCCTGATAGCCCTTGCGGTATAGCAATTCATCATGTGCAAAGCGTTTTCCAAACGACCAATGCTGATACATCAACGGCAGGCCTACCGATGAATAGGCATCCAGCATTTGTTCGGATGATATAATTTCAATCTGATTGCGGTACACATCAAGACCTAGATCCTCAAGCGCTATCTCCTCGATGGCCTTGTAGGTTTTTTCGAGTGTCGCGTGCGACCACTCAGCGCCGGTAAATAGAAAATTATTTTTTAACTTGGTAATCATTATGTTCCCCTAACCGCCTTGGAAGTCTCCAGTTAATCAGCGCTATCGGCATTAGCGTGTAGCAAGCTTTTCTTTCTTGGCGGAAAACAATTCCCTGAAAACAGGATATATATCAGAATGCTTTGCTATCCGCTTCATGGCGAAATTGCTGTGCCCATCCGCCACATCCCGGTATGCCCGCCACAACGCCGCGCCGGATCGTGCATCCTGGAAAATATCGAACTCTCGCTCATCCAGGATTTCTATGTAGGCGTAGTATTGAACCAGCGGCATAATTTCCTTTTGCAACAGATCAATGCAGCGCTCGGAATCGCCGGAAAAATTCTCGCCGTCCGATGCTTGCGCCGCATAAATATTCCATTCAGTGGTCGGATAGCGTTCGCGGACAACCTTTACCATTTCAACCAGCGCCGTGCTGACCACAGTGCCACCTGTTTCCGGGCTATAGAAGAAAGTCTGTTCGTCAACCTCCTCCGCATGATGTGTATGGCGGATAAACACCATATCCGTGCGTTCATAGCGGCGCTCAAGAAACAAATGCAGCAGCATAAAGAAACGCTTGGCGAGATCCTTTTCACGTTCTCCCATCGAACCAGACACGTCCATGAGACAGAACATAACGGCGCGCGTATTCGGCGAGGGTTTTTGTTCAAAGCGGTTGTAGCGGATATCGATCGGATCAATAAAAGGAACCACATTCAGCTTGCGCTGGAGCGCCGCCATCTCGGCCTCCAATTTGGCAAGGCATTGAATCTCGCCCTCGCTCAGGGGTGTTTTACTTCGCAGTTGTTCAATTGCACCTTCAATGTCTCTGACACTCTGCGATGACGGCCGGTGCAGCGCCAGGCGCCGCCCATACGCATTGCGCATGGTCCGCAGCACATTAAGATTGGACGGGTTTCCAGATGCGGAATAACCGGCGCGGTTGATCTTGAAGGTCTGCACCTCCCTCAGGCTGGTCTTCACCAAATCCGGCAATTGCAGGTCTTCAAAAAACAGATCGAGAAATTCCTCGCGTGTGAGGGCAAAACGGAAATCATCCTCACCCTCACCATCGTCAGATCCATCTTTACCGCTGCCATGGCCACCGCCGCTCGGCGGTTTGTCGATCTGATCACCCGCTTGATATTGCCTGTTACCCGTATACACACGCTGCCTATTGCCGCCAGCCCGGGCATGACGAAGCCGTGGCTCTTCGATGCCCCTGGTTGGAATCGTAATGACTTCACCGCTTCCAGCATCAGAAATTTTTCGCTCCTGGATGGATTTATTCACCACCTCCTTAATGCGCGCCCGGGCGCGGCGCAAAAACCTCTGGCGGTTACCAAGACTCTTGTCCTTAGGGTTCAGACGTCTATCAATGAAGCGATGAAACATATTTTATGCCTGCTCTAAAATTAATACCCTACCCCGCCTTATTTACGCGAATATACCATTCCACAAGACGCCGGACCTGACGCTCCGTATATTTACGGCTAATCATGCGTCGCACAAACTCAGTATGCTTTTCATCAAGTTCGTGATCTTTTTTTGCGCCAAAGCTGATCACCGGCAAGAGATCCTCGACCTGGCCAAACATCCGTTTTTCTATGACCTCGCGCAATTTTTCATAACTTGTCCAGGACGGATTTTTGCCTTCATTTTGCGCGCGTGCGCGCAACGCAAACTTGACAACCTCATTACGGAAATCCTTGGGATTGGCGATCCCCGCCGGCTTTTCTATTTTGGACAATTCCGTATCGAGCACGGTGCGATTGAAAATCTGGCCGGTATCCGGATCTTTATAATCTTCGTCCTCAATCCAGGCGTCGGCATAGGTGATATAGCGGTCAAACAGATTTTGGCCGTAGTCGGAATATGATTCCAGATAGGCTTTCTGAATCTCATTTCCAATAAAATCAGCGTAACGGGGCGCCAGTTCACCCTTGATGAATTCGAGATAACTGGCTTCGGTTTCGTCGGAGTGCTGCTCACGCCGAACTGCTTGCTCCAGAACATACATCAAATGCACTGGATCGGCCGCCACTTCCTCGGTGTCATAGTTAAAGGTTTCCGAAAGCACCTTGAAGGCAAACCGCGTGCTGACGCCTGTCATTCCTTCATCGACACCCGCTGCATCGCGATATTCCTGCATCGACTTGGCTTTGGGATCGGTGTCTTTCAGGCTTTCGCCGTCGTACACGCGCATTTTTGAGTATAGGGTGGAGTTCTCGTGTTTGCGCAACCTCGTAAGGGTTGAAAAACGGGCCAGCATTTCAAGCGTATCAGGCGCGCAAGAAACGCCATCAAGCTCACTTTCGCTCAATAACTTCTGGTAAATGCGAGCTTCATCGCTGCTGCGCAGACAGTACGGCACCTTGATCACGCAGATACGGTCAAGAAACGCCTCATTATTTCTGTTCGATTTGAACTGCAGCCATTCCGCCTCATTGGAGTGGGCAAGCACTATGCCTTCGAATGGAAATGCGCCGAAACTTTCCGTACCCAAATAATTACTTTCCTGGGTAGCGGTAAGCAGCGGATGTAAAACCTTGATCGGCGCCTTGAACATTTCGACAAATTCGAGCAGCCCCTGGGTAGTGCGATTCAACCCACCGGAATAGTTGTAAGCGTCGGGATCGCTCTGGCTGAAGTGCTCCAGTTGCCGGATGTCAACCTTGCCGACCAGCGCAGAAATATCCTGGTTGTTATCGTCACCCGGTTCGGTTTTCGCGATGCCAATCTGGCGCAACTTGGAAGGATAAATTTTCGCTACGGAAAACTTAGAAATATCCCCCTTGAATTCATCCAGCCGCTTCACCGCCCAAGGCGAAACGACGCCGCGCAGACGGCGGCGCGCAATGCCGTATTTATTTTCCAGCAGGTCACCCATCCGCTCTGGATTAAACAGCCCCAATGGCGATTCAAGCACGGGGCTGATTATTTCGCCGGCTTTCAGCACATAAATTGGGCGATCTTCCATCAGCCGCTTCAATTGCTCGGCCAACGAGCTTTTACCGCCGCCGACCGGCCCAAGCAGATAGATAATTTGTTTGCGTTCTTCCAAGCCCTGTGCTGAATACCGGAAATAGCTAACGATGCGCTCGATCGTGTCTTCCATTCCATAGAAATTTTTGAAAGCTGGATAGCGCTTGATCGTGCGGTTTTGAAAAATACGCCCCAGCCGCGCATCGGTGCTGGTGTCGATCACTTCAGGATCGCCGATGGCTGCAACCATCCTCTCCGCCGCACTGGCGTAGTATTCTGAACTCTCCCGGCATCCCAGGAGATAATCTTGCAGGCTCATTTCTTCCTGCTTGTCGCGGACATAACCCTCATTGTAGAGGTCGAAGACGTCACTCATGGCACACCTTTCATGTTGCCTTGACACTCCCCCGCAGCCTGTCACTCCCGCTGTTTAGTCTCTGTTATTTTTGTCCCGTTTCTTGCTGTTTACTTTCCTCTGCGCGACTCACCAATTTTGTTAATCGTACCCATTAAATAGTTAACACAAGTTAAAATTAAAGTGCGCATGTCGCATCGAATCACTATTTTGAACGAACTATAGTTTTGATTAACTAACCTATTCACTGTAAAAGCCCGCCAATTCCAGTTCAGCCACGCTCTGTCTTAGGCAATATCCGTGCCAAGCTGTTGCATAACTGCAACTTTCGCCATCCCGAGCACAGGCAAAAGGCGTACGTTTTTTATATTAATCAGTGACATACGGATTTTCACGTGATCTCAAGTGCAACCGGACCGGTACGCCCGGTAAATCGAAGTCCGCACGTAAGCCATTGATTAAATAACGGACATATGATTCCGGAAGCTCCGTGGCGCGCGTCGAAAAAAGCGCAAAAGTAGGTGGCCTTGTTCGCACCTGGGTCATATAGCGAAGCTTGATGCGCCGTCCCTTTGCCGCAGGCGGCGGATGCTTCAGCGTCATCTCAGCTAGCCAGCGGTTCAATGCAGCCGTCGGGATGCGCCGGTTCCATACCTCATAGACACTGGCTACGGCGGGCAGTAATTGCGCCACGCCTTTACCCGTCAGCGCCGAGAGCGCGATCAGCGGCGCCCCATGGATTTGCGACAATGTATCGTCAAGCATTTGCCGCATCTGTTTTAGATATGTGGTTTGGTTCTCAACCAAATCCCATTTGTTAAGCGCAATGACCAAAGCGCGGCCCTCGCGCGCAACCAGGTCGGCAATATGCAAATCCTGTTTTTCAAACGGCGCCGCCGCATCGATCAGCAAAATCGCAACCTCGGCAAATCCCATCGCCCGCTTGGCGTCGGCCACGGACAACCGCTCAAGTTTTTCCTGAACGCGCGCTTGTTTGCGCAGACCGGCAGTATCAAACAATTTAACTGGGCGCCCTTTCCATTCCCATGCAACGCCAATGGCGTCGCGCGTCAGCCCCGCTTCTGGACCAGTCAACATCCGCTCATCACCAAGCAACTGGTTCACCAGTGTCGATTTACCGACATTTGGCCGTCCGACAATTGCGATTTTTAACGGCGAAGTGGACGGTTCCGCGCCTTCATCCGCAGCAGCATAGCGGGCGTCAATTTCTTCTGGAGTGGCCGGATCAAACGGCATAAGGGCGTCATACAGATCGCCAAGCCCCTCACCGTGTTCCGCAGAAACGGCAATCGGGTCTCCAAATCCAAGACCAAATGCCTCATAGACGCCATTGCGGCCTGCGCCGCTCTCACATTTGTTGGCGACAATCCGTACCGGTGTTTTGCCCTTGCGCAACAGATTGGCAAAATACGCATCAAGCGGCGTCACACCGGCGCGCGCATCAATCATAAGCAGGCAAACATCCGCCTCGGCGATGGCGCGCTCGGTTTGCCGCCGCATACGGCCCTCCATATCATCACCGGTGCTGTCTTCCAGGCCCGCAGTGTCAATGAGCTTAAAGCGCAAGTCAGCGATACCGCCCTCGGCCTCGCGCCGGTCACGCGTCACGCCTGGCGTGTTATCAACCAGCGCCAGCCGTTTTCCGGCGAGACGATTAAACAGGGTTGACTTGCCTACATTCGGCCGGCCAACAATTGCCACGGTAAACATGAGTGCGATTCAGCCATAAACCTAACGGTACGCCAGTAACTGCGCGTCCTTCGTCAGTACATATAAGGATTGGTTGGCGGCAATGGGCGCAACAAAAGTGCCGTCAGGTATTTTTATATAGCCCAGAACCTCGCCGCTGTAGGGCGACACCGTAATTAACTGCCCGATACTAGAGACAGCAAACAGCCGGTCACCCGCCAGCAGCGGCCCGCTCCATTCAACACGCCCATCCTGCTCTTCCTGGTCCTTGTACCTGCGTAGCTGAGTAACCCAGCGGATACGGCCATCACGTCGTGACAGGGCGGTGATTTCGCCATCAAGGGTGATGAGATAAATAAAATCCCCCGCAACCCAGGGGGTTTGAACGCCAGAAATATTCCGTGTCCAGATGCGCTCACCCGTGCGCAGATCGATCGATACCATATTCCCGGAATGGCTGATGGCGAATACGCGGCTGCGGTCAATCACCGGTCGCCCGGCAATATCGTTAAGTTCTGAAATAGGCGTCACCCGGCCTGACTTGGTAAGCACATCCGTCCAGGCGGTCCGCCCATTCTCAACACGAAGCGCCACCAGTTCACCTGAGGTAAACGGCACCACTATCGTATCCCCCGCCACTGCGGGCGCCGCACTTGCCAGAATGCCTGCGCTCTCCACCAAGCCTTGATGTGTCCACAATTCCCGCCCGTCATCCGCAGCAAGCGCATAAAGCTGATTATCCTGGGTTACGGCGAACACCCGGCCGCCATTAACAGTGGGCGCAGTACGGATGGGCACATGAACATTCTTGCGCCATATCTCCACGCCATTAGAGGCGTCTAGGGCGACAACAAATCCGTAGCCTGAGGATGCGAATATTCTGCCATTTTCAAATGCAACGCCGCCGCCAAAGGAAGCATCAGGGCGCTCAACTTGCCCTGCATTTACAAAGGGTATCGTGGGCGGCCATATGGAAAACTCAAAATCCGTCTTTCCTTCCGGCTTAAGAACCGTGCGCCATAAGCGGGCGCCATTTTTAATATCAAGCGCGGTCACGCCGCTTTGCGCATCCATCACATATGCGCGCCCATCAGCTATTACCGGTTCGGCTAGCACGCGGGTGTTGCTACTGGCGGCTTTACCGCCATCGCCTTTCCAAACCTGTTTCAGCTCGCCCGGCAGCGCCAGATGATGCATGGCGTGATCTGCGTAGCCGCCAGGTTGCGGCCAATCTTCATTCACATAGGGTTTAGGGGTCATCACTTCGGTATCTGTGATGCGCGGGTCCGCCTCAAGCTGTTTGTCCAGACCCAGGATTGAGATGCGCTCACCCTCGAGTTTTTCTCCCGTTGAGGCTTTAAAAATACCACAACCCGAAAGCATCACGGCGCAGGTAAAAAACAACACACAATGCGCGCCAGAAATTTTACGGCCAAAGATGTCACATAAAAAAAGCATGTTTATTTTTTTTCCCCCGAAGATGCGGGGGAACCGGCGGCCGGTGCGGCATCCGGGAGTTTTGAATCCGGCTGCACCGGCGCCACCGCAGGAAACGTCGATAATATTTCCGCCGCCCTGCCACGAATTCCATTCGGCGCAGAAAGATCATCAGCCAGCGCTTGAAAATTCGAGCGCGCCTGATCAATCTCACCCGCTCGCAACGCCATGAATGCAAGCTGTTCGCGCGCTGAATGACGCCAGGGATTTTCTGACTTTGCCAATGGCGCAAAACGCAGCTTCAGTTCGTCAGGGCTAGCGCTATCTGCAAGCAGCATCGCCGCCTTGAGCGCCGCCAAATCCCTGTGCAGGGCGTCAAACCGGCTGTCAGACGCCAGCGCGTCATACACAGCGACCGCGCCGCCTGAATTTCCCGCCTCAACTTGCGCCGCCGCTTCTTTCATCCGGGATAGGAACGCGTATCCAACAGCAACCGCTTCCTGGGAAAATTTCGTGAAATGCTCCACAGCGCCGGCCTTATCGCCCTCAAGCAGCAATTTCTCTCCAGCTAAAAACCGCTCCGCCGCCGCCTCGCGTTTTTCACGCTGCTGATCTTGCCAGTAGACCGTGATCGCCACGCCTGCAATCAACGCCACAACCCCGCCAATGACCAGGATGCCATAGCGGTCCCATAACGCCCGCAATTGGGCGCTGCGGACATCCTCTTTCACTTCTTGAAAAATATCGCTCAAATCAACGCCCCAAACTCGGACCAAGAATCATGCCGCCCGCCGGAAGCTGAGCGCCACAAATACCGGCACCCTTTATCAGGATTATCCCGCGCTGGCAAAGAAAGCCGTGCGATTACGGATTTTTGGGGGAATATTGATATACCAACTGGCTGCTTTTATGTTGAACTGCGGGTAACCGCTCACAGGAGCCCAGATCATACCTGCTCCGGCATGAGCATAATCACCGCCCAGGAGGGCCTTTCAGGGAGACATCAATGAAATACGTCAATCTTGGCAACACCGGCCTTAGGGTCTCGCAGATATGCCTTGGCTGTATGACCTATGGATCCAGCAAGTGGCGTCCATGGGTGCTGGAGGATGCGGCTTCGCAGCCGCTGCTGCGCAAGGCCCTCGAACTGGGTATCAACTTCTTTGACACCGCCAATGTGTATTCCCTGGGCGCGAGTGAAGAGATACTCGGCCGTGCGGTAAAGGCGCATGGCGATCGGGATAACCTGGTCATCGCAACCAAGGTGTTTTCACAAATGAATAAAGGCCCTAACGGCATGGGGCTGTCACGCAAGCATATCATGCAGTCGATTGACGCCAGCCTGAAACGGCTGCAAATGGATTATGTGGACCTTTACCAGATCCACAGGTTTGATCCGCGCACACCAGTTGAAGAAACCCTGGACGCTCTGAATGATGTGGTCAAGGCGGGCAAGGCGCTTTATCTGGGGGCGTCAAGCATGCATGCCTGGCAATTCATGAAGATGCTTGAAATCCAAAAACGTGAAGGCTTTCACCGGTTTATTTCCATGCAGAATCAGTACAGCCTTCTGTATCGTGAAGAAGAACGCGAGATGGTTCCTCTGTGCAATGAAGAAGGCGTTGGCATGATCCCCTGGTCGCCGCTGGCGCGCGGATTGCTTGCCGGCAGCCGTGCAGCGGGAACACAACGTGCGCAGACAGACGAAATGATGGCGCAATTGTTCACGCCGGAAAACGATCAGCCAATTATCGACGCCGTGAGCCATATCGCCAGGGGACAAAATACAGGGATGGCGCAGGTGGCGCTGGCCTGGATGCTGAACAAGCAGCCGGTGTCCGCGCCAATCATCGGCGCTTCAAAAATGGCGCAGCTAGATGACGCGGTTGCCGCAATTGACGTCAGGCTCAGCGCTGATGATATCAAACAGTTGGAGACCCCCTACCGGCCCCGGCGGATCATTGCGTTCCGGTAAGCCGGGGCAGCGGCGGTTGCTCGTCGAATTTAGGTAATGCGTCGATGGCCGCGAGCCAGTCCACCGCCGAGCGCCGCCAGATCTGGAGAGAAGGCGGTGCAAGCGCTTTGGCTTGCCGCGCCGTGCCAAGGCGCAGCGTGAAGGACTGCGGGTCGCTCACGTCCGAGCCATACAGATGGGTTCCACATTCTGGACAAAAGGCCAGCGCCCTTTTAGAACCACTTTGTGCGGTTTTGATGTGGATTTTTAACTTCCCGGTGCGTAACCGGAAATCCTGCTTGCCCACCGGCGCAATCCAGCGGAACGCCGAGCCGGAAGTAATCTGGCAATCGGTGCAATGACAGATCACGATCCTTTCTGGATTGATTGCCGCCTCATAGGTAATTTGCCCGCACAAACAGCCGCCATCAATTTGCATCGTCTTCACCCTTTCTCCGCAATTTTCGGAATTGCGATTGCCGGCCCCCTTTTCATGGGCAAGTCCGGGGCAACGCCACACGCCTCTGCTGCATATCTATGTCAGAACCCGGGCAGCACGGCCATTGGCTATGACAAGCTTCACGGCCTTCTTGTCGAACGAGACGAAAGCGTCCGCACCAAGCCACCCACCTTCATGCGCGATGACGCCATCGGCAAAATCTCCGCCCGCCTCCAGCATGGCCAGTCCGGCTTCGACCGCCACATGGTTTACAGCGACGCTGGCGCCGTTAGTCAGGCGGCGGATTGCCTGGGCAATTTCCATCGCCGGAATTTTATAGCCCTGCGACAGCACCCAGACCAGTTCACATAATGCCGGAAGCGCCAGCGCCACCAGTTCCGCCTTCGCCAATTCTCTTTGGGCCGCTTTGCTTTGCCGCGCATCGTCGCCCATGATGGCGCGAACCAGAACATTGGTGTCGGCGGTGATTTTCACAATTTCCCTGCCCAGCCCCGTGCGGCGATCCGGTTCATTTCCTCGATGCTCAGGGACGGCCCCCTGGCGCGTTTCAGAAGATTGAAAGCATCCGAAATATTTCCCGCCGGACGCGCGGCCCGCACCTCAATCCGGCCATCGGGCAATTTATCAACCGCAATCTTTTCGCCAGGAAGCACGCCAAGATGCTTCAGAATATCCTTGCGAAGCGTAACCTGCCCCTTGGCGGTGACTTTAAGCATACCCATAAGACACCTCCGCCAGTTTGCAATAATGTAAGGCAAAAACGCCTTACTTACAAGCGGAATATGCGACCGTCAATTTTCACAGCACTTCATTCTCCGCCAATCCGCTTCCAGTAAACCTTGGTCCCGGTCAGCCCGCCCTGCGGCAATAGCGCATAATCCGGGATGATTCCGGCCAATGTATAGCCCAATCCTTCATACATGGGCCAAGGCCCGCCATCGACGGCGGTATCCAGCACCAGCAAGGTGCGCCCGCGTTCGATGGCCAGCCGCTCCGCCTCCAGCATCAGCGCTGTGCCGATGCCCCGGCCACGATGGCTGATCCGGGTGATCAGCTTGGCCAGTTCTCCCCGGTGCGGCTGATTGGGTGGAAGGTTGAGCACCAGCGTAAAAGTCCCGATCAGGCGCTCGCCATCAAAGGCGCCCAGAACGATCCGCTCGCCTTTTGCCGCTGCGGCCAGCGAAGCCTCCCAAAAACTATCTGCATCCTCCCGCGATAGCGGGTGCATGAAACTGACCGATGCGCCATCGGCCACCGCCTCAATCAGCATATCGCACAGCGCAGCGCGTATGTGCGGCGAGTCCTGCAAGGGCGCAATTTTGATTTCCGGCATGGCGGCTATCCTAACAAGGCCTGATAGTGTTCCGGCCTGAAGCCTACCACTATCTTCCCGCCCGCAATCAGCACAGGCCGTTTGATCATCGAAGGGTGTGCTACCATCAGGGCAATGGCTTTCTTCCCGGTGATCGCCGCCTTATCCGCATCGGGCAGTTTACGAAACGTCGTACCCGCACGGTTCAGCAACACTTCCCAGCCCACCTGCTTCGCCCAGCCATCAAGCAATGCCCGATCCGCCCCCGCGCTCTTATAATCATGGAACACATAGGCCACGCCATGTTCATCCAGCCAGGATCGCGCCTTCTTCATCGTGTCGCAATTTTTTATGCCATAGATAGTGACGGTTTTTGCCTTCGCCATATCTAGCGCTCGCCCAGCACCGCCGCCGCCAGCGGCTCCAGCACGGCAAGCTCGGCGGCGCTCAGCACCAATGTTGCGGCGCGGGCGTTTTCCGCCAGGCGGCTGCGATTGCGGGTGCCGGGGATCGGAACCACCGTGAGGCCGTGGACCCGGGCGCGCTGATGCACCCAGGCCAGCGCCACCTGCCCGGCCGTTACGTCACGCGCCACTGCAAGCGACCGGATTTCGGCCACAAGCCGCGCATTAGAAGCGCCATACTCACCTGTGAAACGCGGCCGGGCGCTGCGAAAATCGCCCTCGCCATATACAGGCGCCATTCCGGTCAGTAATCCGCGTCCAAGCGGCGAATAGGCGACAAACGCAATACCAAGTTTGGCGGCCATTGGCACGACGGACGCCTCGGCATCGCGCGAAAACAGCGACCATTCCGATTGCAGCGCCGCGATCGGATGCAGCGCATTAGCCTCACACAATTCATCGGCGGTAACCTCGGACAGGCCCAGATGGCGCACCTTGCCCGCCATCACAAGTTCGGCCATGGCGCCAACCGAATCCGCCAGCGGCACAGCCGGATCACGACGGTGCATGAAATACAGATCGATGACATCGACGCCAAGACGGCGCAGCGAAGCCTCCACCGCCTCGCGGATATATTCGGGGCGGTTGTTGACGCCAAAATACTGCGGATTACCGGCGCGCCGCACAACGCCGAACTTCGTAGCGATGCACACCTCGTCACGGCGCGCGCGCACGACCTTGCCGATCAGCTCCTCATTGCGGCCAATGCCATACATATCGGCGGTGTCGATAAGATTTACGCCCATATCAATGGCATGCTCCAGCGTCGCAAGCGATTCCGCCTCATCCGATGCGCCGTAAAACTCGCTCATGCCCATACAACCAAGCCCCTGCATGCCCACGACGGGGCCGCCTTTGCCAAGCGTAACAGTCGAAATTGTCTTGCCAGCCATATCTGTTTCCATCTTGATTGGGGCCTAAGTATAGGGCCGGTGTGATGCGCATGGTCAAGAGGCATATACCCATGCGGTCAAAATTTGGTGCGTGTCCCTCCCATGATGTGTACTGTGGCGGCAACAATTTTTTGGAGATCCCCATGAAGGTAGGATTATTACAGTTTTTCTCCTGGACGGGCCGGGTGCCGGTTGCCGAAGTGTATGACCGCGCGATGGACCGCGTGGACCGCATGGAAGACAGTGCGTTCGATTGCATCTGGCTTGCTGAACACCATTTCACAGATTACAGCGTCTGCCCCTCGGTGACGCTGATGGGTACGCATATTGCGGGGCGGACCAAGCGCCTGCGCATCGGCACTGCGGTGACGCTCAACGCCTACTACCACCCTCTCCGGCTTGCTGAGGAACTCAGTATGCTGGATATTTTCTCCAAGGGCCGCCTCAACTGGGGATCGGGCCGGGGCTTCGACCCGATCGAGTTCAAGTTGTTTGGCGTAACGGCTGACAACGTGTACGACCGCTTTCGCGAGACAGCGGATGTCGTCCAGAAAGCCTGGAAAGACGAGCGTTTTACTCACCACGGCAAATACTACGACTATGACAACGTGCTCGTGCTCCCAAGGCCCTACCAGGACCCGCATCCACCCGTATATTTGGCGGCAGATTCGCCCGATTCCATCCGCAAGGCCGGGGCCGACGGATACACCATCATGCTGGGCCCGCATTCCTCAAATGACGCGGTCAAATTCAAGCGGGGGCTGTATCAGCAAGTGATGGAGGCGAACGGCCATGTGGTTGGCGGCCGCGACCTGCCCATGGTGCGCTATGTGGCGCTAGGCGAAACCCGTGCGGAGGCGGAAGCGGTGGCGCGGGCCAGTTCCGGCTGGACCGTCGGCGCCTATGCGAATGCGGACAAGACCGCACATCTCAGATCACCATCCGCCGAGATTCTGGTTGAGCCGAAGGTGGACCCGGTGGAGCGCTATCTCAACGATGTGGCGATTGTCGGCACGGCGCCCGAAGTGCTGGACCGGCTGAAGGCGCTGGAATCCGAAGTTCCCATGAATTATCTGATGCTGGCGCCGATGAGCAACGACTCGTTTTTGCGTTTCACCAAGGATGTGTTGCCGAAATTGGTGTGAGGGGCAATTCGCCGTGCGGTTCACAGCGACATTCGCCCCGTTTATCAAGCGGTGAATAGCTTGCGCAATTTCCATCGATGGTATTTTGTAGCCCTGCGACAACACCCAAACCAATTCACATAAAACCGGAAGCGCCAGCGCGACCAGTTCCGCATTCGCCAGTTCTTTCTGCGCCGCTTTGCTTTGCCGCGCATCATTGAACAAGAGAAAGTCGAATACGCTCTCTTGATTATTCTTTTTTTCTACCAACATACCCCCCAATGGGGCAACTCATCTACGGGGTCGGGCAATTCATTATATTAGTTTAGAGAACAGGGTGACTAGTTAAATGGATTTTTTCTTTGGTGACGTGATGGACACGCCCGTATGGATGTGGCTGACATTCTTTGGCGTTGTGGCGGTGTTGCTGATATTCGATCTTGGCGTTCTACACCGTAAAATCCGCGAAATCTCCATTAAGGAAAGTCTTTATCTAAGCGCCTTCTATATTGCCATTGGGCTCACCTTCGGCGCGTGGGTATGGTATTCGCTTGGGGCTGAAAGCGGCGAAGAATATTTAACCGGGTTCATTGTCGAAAAGGCATTAGCGTTAGACAATGTGTTCGTCATTTCACTGATATTCACCTATTTCGCCATCCCGCCGCTATACCAGCACCGTGTTCTGTTTTGGGGTATTCTGGGCGTGATTGTGTTGCGTGGCATAATGATCGGCCTCGGCGCAACATTGGTCTCTCAGTTTGGCTGGATACTGTATATCTTCGCGGTATTTTTAATTCTCACCGGCGTAAAGATGCTGTTCATTGGCGATAAGCTGCCAAGCATCGAAAATAATCCACTGTTAAAATTTCTGCGGCGCAATATGCGCGTAACCGACCAGCTGCATGGGCATAAATTTACTGTGCAGCTGTTAGACAACAACACCGGAAAATTTGGCATCTATATGACGCCGCTGATGGTGGCTTTGATATTGATCGAATTTGTGGATTTGATTTTCGCGGTAGACAGCATTCCGGCCATTTTTACCATCACGCTTGATCCCTACATCGTTTACACCAGCAATATCTTCGCAATTCTTGGTTTGCGGGCGCTTTACTTCGCGCTTGCCGCCGTCATCCATCGTTTCAAATATCTGAAGACTGCGCTGGCATGGGTTCTGATATTCATTGGTTCCAAAACCTTCATTGCCGATGCAATGGGGATTGAAAAATTTCCCGCCAGCATTTCGCTTGGCGTGACACTAGCCATTATCCTATCGGGGGTACTGCTGTCGCTCTACAAAACACGCGGCAAGGATGACTCTGCTTAATCGTTAGCGTAACCAACATCAGGGAGAAAACATTATGCTAGATGCAAAAAACTTACTTGCGGGTATCGACTCGAACGGGCTGGTCGGCAAAATGCTTTCCGGCATGGCCACAAAAAACTTTGCTGCCGGATTGCTCACCGGCGGTGTTGCCACGTCGATGCTTGGGGGCGGTAAGAATACGTTGGAAACCGCGGCCAAAGTGGGTGGCCTGGCGCTGCTCGGCACGCTTGCCTACAAAGCCTTTGGCAATTACCAGCAGCAAAAAGCCGCCGGCGGAAACGCGAGCGTTGTCGATGCTGTGAAGCAATCAGCCACGGGCATGGTGACACAGGCCAGTGGTTTGTTTGAAAGCATCATGGGCGGGCAGCAACCTCAAACAACACAACCGCAAGCATTACCAGCCCCCGCACAAATAAATCCCGACCTTTCGTTGGCCATTATCCGCTCGATGATTGGCGCAGCAAAAGCAGATGGGCATATGGATGCAGTGGAAAGCCAGAAAATCATGGGTCAGCTGGAGACGGCCGGCACAAATGCCCAGGAAAGAGCGCTGCTTATGCAAGAAGTGGCAAACCAACCGGATGTGCAGCTTATCGCCAGCGCCGCCAGAACACCGCAAGATGGCGCGCAGATTTATTTGGCGGCACTGTTGGTGTGTGACAGCCAATGCGCCCGTGAACAGGAATATCTCGGCAACCTCGCAGCCGCTCTGAAACTGGAACCGGCATTCACTGCCAGCCTGCAACACGAGCTGCTTGCCAGGCAGGCGACGTAGGCTTTCACAACGATTTGCTACATCCCATAAGGCTGCAATCAATCACCGAACATTAGTTTCCATCAAGGTCCGGAGATCCACTAACATTTGGCCCGTGTGACCCAACTGCGGCTAGAGCATTTTCAGCCTTTACGGAGTCACTTGACTCCGTAAAGGCGCCCGAAAATGCGGTTGAAAAAAACCAGAGCGTTTTGAAATCTGCTGAAAATGCTCTAGTTTTTATATCTGGCCGCGTTTTTGGCCGGAAAACCCGGACCAGGTTTTCCTAAAAACGCGCTAGCCTG
>CAMTWQ010000052.1:0-1080 GCA_947085465.1 uncultured Alphaproteobacteria bacterium | reverse complement strand
GAGTTGAGCGAGATGCTGGATAATATCCCGAACCCCGGCGCGGCGCCGGCAAAGATCAACCATCTGCTGGATTCTGGCGTAGACGGCCTAAAAATCTATTTCACCATGCAGCCCGATACCGCCAAGGCAGTGATCCGGGCCGTCGACAAGCGGGTGCCGGTCACCGGCCATCTTGGCTACACCACGGCGATGCAGGCGATCGAGTACGGCATTGACGGCCTCGAACATATCTGGATTTCGCCGTATCAGGATATCTGCTCGCTGGAAATGCGCCTCGCCCCCGGCGCCTCGATGAGCAACCGCAGCTTCTGGACGACCACCCTGAAAGGCTGGGAGGAAATGAACCTCAAGGCTCCCAACGCCCAGGCGTTTTTTGGCGCCATGGTGGAGAAGCAGGTCAAGATGGGCACCACCCTTGATCTGTTATGGACCGCCTATTGCGGGCTGGAAGGGGCGCTTGCCGATCCGGATCGCGCCTATATTCCGCCGCATTGCCTGGCGCGTCAGGCGGCGCAGAACAAAAAAATCAAGGCGGGCAGGGAGTGGGACATCCACCCCGGCTACTGGGCGCCGGGCGAGGGCCGCAAGGCGCTGGACAAGCAACTGGATGCGGTGCGCATGCTGCACGAGGCGGGCGGTGTGGTGGTTGGCGGCACCGATTGCGGCGGGCTGAATTATCCGCCGCCGGGTTTTGCGCTGCTGCGCGAGATTGAACTGCTGGAACAGGCGATGGGCAGCATGGCGGCGCTGAAGGCGGTGACAGTTGGGGCCGCGCGCGCGCTGCGCAAGGAACATGAGCTTGGCAAGGTCAAGGCCGGCTATTATGCGGATCTGCTGCTGCTGGACAGGGATCCGTCAAAAGACGTGCGTGATCTGCGTTCGCTGCGCACGGTCTATCGCGGCGGCGTGGCGTATGACCCGAAGGCGCTGCTTGCCGCGCGTCCGGTGCGCGATATGGCGCTGGTACCCGCGTAATAACGCTCAGATATGGGAGGAACACCATGGCCAGTATCAGTGAAGTGCATCATGTGGCGATAACCGTTTCCGATATGGATAAGTCGCTGGCGTTTTACCAGAATG
>CAMTWQ010000051.1:0-10392 GCA_947085465.1 uncultured Alphaproteobacteria bacterium | reverse complement strand
CTTAATCGCGGAAAGCTGCTCTAACACATTAAAATCTAGAGCAATTTTCTTTATTAAGTTCGAGCCTCATGGCTCGAACTTAATGCAGATTGCTCTAGGCGGCACGTTAAGCAGCGCGAGCTTTCTTGATCTCCTCAGCGAAAGCAACCACGCGGCTATTGATTGGCGCGTATGTTTCCTTCGTCAAGCTCTGGGTCAGGTCATTAATCTTGGTCGCCTGATTGACAAACTGATCAAAGGTCGAGCGAGTGTATTCAGTTTGCAAGGTGATATAATCCTGCAACGTCTTCACGGCCATGAAGGCTTTAGCCGTCTTCATGCCTTCTTCCACAGAGCGCTTGGCGAATGCCAGATTTTCAGTGCTCAGTGTCTCCAAGCCTTTCGCGGCGGTGGTCATGCTCTGCACCATCGCTTCGATGTATTCCTTATTGGCCTCAACTACCCGCTCAACACCCTTTTGTACGGCTTCTATAGAAACCGAGTCCTGTGCATTGTCCGTCGTCTTGCTCGCTGGCTTTGCCACCATGGTCACTTCTCCAATTTTGATAGGGTCATTATCTCGCAATCGCAGTTAAAATGCTGCATTGCAATATGATGAATGTAGTGCATCCAACATCAGTGTCAAGTTAATTTTGTGCGACGCACAAAATACATTCTCAAGAAAGATTCTGTTTCAAAGCCATGCTTTCCTGGCAGGGAGCCGCTGCATCCGAAATTAATAAATGGCAGGGTCATAAAGTGTTTCTGTGGCTATAATGCAAAACGCAACAACTATACTGTGACTATATAGACACTTATCTTCGTGCAGTGCGGGCAGAATTGCAAATAGACAACGAATCATACTTTGCCTAATCTGGAAATAATCTGGAATCACTAATGATTCGGTGGCTTATCGTCACTGGCGCCCACGAATTATTAACGATAAGATTTTATCGTTTCAGTGACTTTGCGTATGGCTTGAGGTTACATTATTTTACTCACGCCGGATATTCACAGCATTAAGGCCAAAACATGATCCGAAACGGATGCCCAGACGCCAGAAATAGGAGAGGCCCCCGGGCCTTTGGCGGGCCGCTGATGGCGCTGCTTAAATTTGTCCCTAAAAGGCTCCTGCTGACAGTCCTTTTTGGATTGGGCATCGGGGCCGCTTATATTAGCCCCACACTTGCCCGTCAGTATGCGGCGATCATTGTTGACGCCAACACCGGCACGGTTCTGCATGCCGAGAATGCTGAATTAAAAAACCGCCCAGCCTCATTGACCAAAATGATGACGCTGTATCTTACCTTCGAGGCGTTACGTGACGGCCGCCT
This sequence comes from uncultured Alphaproteobacteria bacterium, assembly GCA_947085465.1. Classification (GTDB taxonomy): domain Bacteria; phylum Pseudomonadota; class Alphaproteobacteria; order UBA11222; family UBA11222; genus CAMTWQ01. The sequence goes on along the minus strand of CAMTWQ010000051.1, from coordinate 9,079 downwards.
GGCGCTTCACCAGCCATTACCCGTGTCACACCATGCAGCAAGCCAATCCCCCACCAAGCTCAACTTGAAGCCAGGCGGCAGAATCCCTGTTGAGAGCGCCATTCTCGCCACCTTAACCAAATCAGCCAATGACGCAGCAGTCGTATTGGCGGAAACGCTGGGCGGCACGGAAACGGAGTTCGCCCGAAAAATGACGGAAAAGGCGCATACGCTTGGCATGTACCGTACGCAATTCCGAAACGCCAGCGGCCTGCCAAACGAGGAGCAAATCACCACTGCGCGCGATATGGCGATATTGGGAAACGCTCTGTACACAGACTTCCCACAATATTCGCATTATTTCGCCACGCCAGAATTCCGGTGGAGCGGCAACGTGTACCGAAATCACAACCGCCTGCTGGGATCATACCAGGGCGTTGATGGCATCAAGACCGGCTATACCAATGCTTCGGGCTTCAATCTGGTAACATCTGTCCGCCGGGACGGGCGTCATGTGCTCGCCGTTGTAATGGGCGGAACTACGTCGCAGGCGCGCGACAATCAGATGCGCAAACTACTCGACGCCACTTTTGGAATATCAAGCAAAGATAGAACCATTACAACTGCCGGCAAGGCGCCGGCTAAAGTTAAGTCCGCAAAAGTCCAGTCCCAAGCTAAAACCGCCATGGCTGCGGCCTCGCTAATACCGCCATCCAAATTATCCCTGAAGCAGCCTACGGGAAAACGCTGGTCTATTCAGATAGGCACTTTCAAGGCCCACGACAGGGCAAAAGCGACGGTGCAGCAGGCTACACGCGTAGCGCCCAATCTCTTGCAGCAGGCGGGAATCAAAATTGACACGGTGAACAAGGCAAACAGGGTAATGTACAGGGCGCGCTTCACTGGACTTACAAAAGAAAGCGCCCGCCGGTCCTGCCGCATATTAGCGTCGAAAAACTTCACCTGCCTGGCGCTGCTTTAGATTCAGCCCGCTATAGTATGCGGTTTCCTGCCAATGCTGTGATAGTCGAAGCCAGCCTGGGCCATTTCTTTCGGCTCGTATATATTCCGCAGATCAATAAGCAAGGGCGCGGCCAAAAGTTGTTTAACCCGCTTTAAATCAAGCGCCCGAAACGCATTCCATTCGGTAATAATCACCAAAACATGCGCCCCGCCCATGGTTTCATAAGCGCTGTCACACCATACCAAATCGCTCAGCAGCTTACGCGCCTCGTCCATGCCTTCTGGATCGAACACACGCACTGTTGCGCCTGCTTTCTGTAACGCAGGTATGATATCAAGGCTGGGGGCATCGCGCATATCATCCGTATTCGGTTTGAAGGTTAGTCCTAATACTGCGACTGTCTTGCCACTGACCGAACCTCCGCATGCGGCAATGATCTTTTGCGCCATGGCCTGCTTGCGGCGGTCATTCGCGGCAACTACGGCGCTCACAATACTGCTGGGCGCCCCCACCATTTCAGCGGTGCGCACCAGCGCCAAAGTATCTTTAGGAAAGCATGATCCTCCATAACCCGGTCCTGCATGCAGAAATTTCTTGCCAATACGGCCATCAAGACCCATGCCGCGAGCCACCATGCCCACATCTGCGCCAACTTTTTCGCAAACGTCCGCCATCTCATTGATGAAGGTGATCTTGGTGGCCAGAAATGCATTTGCCGCATACTTGATAAGTTCCGCCGTCTCACGGCTCGAAACCAGAACCGGCGTCTCCAGCAAAAACAGGGGCCTATACAAATGTCGCAGTACTTCTGCGGCACGCTCACTATCAACACCAACGACCACACGGTCGGGCCGTTTGAAATCGTCGATGGCGGAACCTTCCCGCAAGAATTCAGGATTTGACGCCACATCAAAATCCGCATCTGGGCGAGCCTTGCGCATGAGGCGTTCAATCTCGCTACCGGTGCCCACAGGCACCGTAGATTTTGTCACCACCACCATGTATCCGGTAATCGCCCGCGCTATTTCCTCTGCCGCAGCATAGACATAACTCAAATCGGCATGCCCATCGCCCCGGCGGCTTGGTGTGCCAACCGCAATGAAGACTGCCTCCGCGCCCTGCAGCGCCGCTGTAATATCTGTGCTAAAAGACAGCCTGCCCGCCGCCACATTTTCAGCTACAAGCGCATCAAGACCCGGTTCAAAAATTGGCATTTTTCCCGTCAGCAGGCTATCGATTTTTAATTTATCCTTATCGACACAAATCACTTCGTGTCCGAAATCAGAAAAACAAGCGCCGGAAACCAGCCCTACATAGCCTGTACCAATCATAGTGACGCGCATGATGCCTACCTAGCTCGCAAGTGAACCTGCCGGACCATTACCGGCTTATATACCTATATCTGAATTTCTTTAATAAACTCTCGCAGGCTTGGCCCAAGATCGGGCCGCCCCAGGGCAAATGAAATATTGGCTTTTAGGAAGCCCAGCTTGTCACCGCAATCAAATCGTTGCCCTTCATAGCGCATGCCATAAAAGGGGTGGGCGCCCAGCATGGCGGCCATGGCGTCGGTAAGCTGAATTTCGTTGCCCGCACCCCTTTGCTGCCTGGCCAGATACTGAAAAATCTGCGGCTGGATGATATACCGGCCAATGATCGACAGTGTTGAGGGAGCAACCGCCGGTTCGGGTTTTTCGACCAGGCCTTTTACCCTCACCAATGCACCATCATCGGATTCTATATCCAATATGCCATAACGATTTGTCTGTTCACGCGGAACGTCCTCAACCAGCAATAAACTGCCGCCAATCCGGGCGTGAGTCTCCACCATTTGTTTTAGGCACGGGGTTTGCGATTGAATCAGATCATCGACCAGCAACACGGCAAAAGGTTCATCGCCAATAAACTCCCGAGCACACCACACCGCATGACCAAGGCCGAGCGGTTCCTGTTGGCGGATCGAGACCACCGAACCGGCTTTTGGCTGCCAATCACGCAGTTGTTCCAGAAAATCTGTCTTGCCGCGCTTCGCCAGCGCATTCTCCAGCTCCGGCGCACGGTCAAAATGATCCTCTAGCACCTCCTTGCCGCGGCTGGTGACAAAAATAAATTCCTCGATTCCCGCCGCCACCGCTTCCTCAACCGCATACTGAATGAGGGGTTTATCGACGACCGTCAGCATTTCTTTTGGCATGACCTTTGTTGCTGGAAGAAACCTCGTACCGAGGCCAGCCACCGGAAACACCGCTTTCCTGACTCTTCCACTCGAAATTGACCCACCCATTGCTATCCCCTAGCTATGTGACATGATGTGCTTCTGGCACAGGCGCCTGCCTGCCCTCAAGTGATAAAAGATACATATTAACGAGTTAACAGCGCATCCCTCGCCGCATTCAGCCGTGCGGCCAGGTAGTTTGAGCCGCCGTGATCTGGATGGCAGGCCTGCATCAGGCGGCGATGGGCCTCGTGGATCGCCGCCTCGCCAGCACCTGGTTGCAGCCCCAGTATTTCCAGAGCCTCTTCCCTGAGTATTCCAGGCCGATTAGGCGAGCTGGAACCGTTTCCCGAGTGCTGGGCATTACCCTGAGCATCCGGCTGCTGCTTGCGAAGCAGCAGCCATGCCCACCCGGCCACTGGCCACGCCATTACCATCCGCCCGGTTAAGGCGAGAAAAGCTGCCAATGCCGAAAGGATCGCCGCGCCACCATAGCGTATCCATTTCGCCAGAGCCTTCGGATTAGCGAGGCCCAATCCGCGCAGGGCGAAAAGCCCCCCCGCCAGCAAGATAAATCCAAGTATAATCCACAACATGGGCTGTGTGACCCTTCCTGCCGGCCTAGAGCAATCTGCATTAAGTTCGAGCCATGAGGCTCGAACTTAATAAAGAAAATTGCTCTAGATTTTGATGTGTTAGAGCAGCTTTCCGCGATTAAGTGGGGGCACTTCGTTACTCCACTTAATCGCGGGCTGCTCTAGAGCCTTTCCCGGTCAGGTTGAACCAACCTGACCGGATAAGAAAGGCTCTAAGTGAATGTGTTAGACCATTTTTATCCTGATCGGATTGATTCAATCCGATCAGGAAATGGTCTAGGGTAAATCCTATACTGCCGCCTTATGCATGCTATTTCATTTTACTTTGATTGTGCCGCTTACGCACTTTAGATAGGTTCGCACGAGAAAAAATTGGGGAGTTTTGTGATTATTCGTTGGGGCCTATTCGCACTGGTTTTCATGCTTGGCGCAAGCTTTTCGGCGAGCGCCGCCGATTTCGAAACCCTTATGCAGGGAGCGGTATCGGTATTACCGCAGCGAGACAAGGCTTTATCGATCAATCTTGGGGCAGGTTTAGCTGACCGGCCAAAATCTCTTGGCGCCAAGGAGTATGAGGCCACGGCGTTGCCGCTGATTGATATCGAATATGATGCGCGCCTTTTCGCCAGCACTCAGCGTGGCTTAGGGCTATTTCTTCTAACCGGCCCCAGCCTGCGTATTGGCCCGCGTCTTACCTATGACGAGGGGCGCGATGCGCAAAATTCAGCCCGTACCGCCAGCCTGGATGACGTGAAAGCAAGCGTTGAGGCGGGCATTTACTTTGAATCATATGTCAGCCTTTTTCGGTTTAAGGGCGACCTTCGCAAAGGATTAGGCGGTGGGCACAAAGGCAAGCTTGCGCGTCTTGACGCGGCTATCGCCATCGCTGCGGGCAGCGCCAATGACACGCTGTTCATCGGTGGCAATCTTAGCTGGGCGGACGCCACATACACGCAGGCGTATTTCGGCGTGCCGGCCAGTCGCGCCACGGCGCTTGTACCTGCCTTTAGCCCCAAATCGGGGCCACGCGACCTCAATGTATATGCCAGTTTCGTGCATACATTTGCCGATGGCGCGTATGTCACCCTCGATGGTGGCGCTGGCGCACTGCTTGGCGATGCGGATAGAAGCCCAGTAAAAGGCAATCTCGATCAGTCACTAACACAATTTTATCTTGGCGCCATGGCGGGTTACAGATTTTAGCGCAGCTTCAGGTTTGTACTCGCCGCCAATTAGCGTTATCCTGTAAAAAATAACCCAGGGAGGGATCCGATGAAAGATATGTCACATGCGGAACGCCGCGCGCGCGGGCTCGAAGTCATGAAATCGCTCACCGGCGTCAGCGATCCAGCAAAAGCAGCTCAACAGCGTGAAGATCAGAACGGCGCGCTTGGCTCGCTCACCATTGATTTTTGCCTGGGCGATGTCTGGTCACGGCCCGGCATCAGCCGCCGCGACCGCAGCCTGATTGTTATCGCAATATTGGCGGCGCTCAATCAGTTGCCGCAATTGAAGGTGCATGTGCGCGGGGGCATAAATCACGGTTTGACGGCGGAAGAAATTCGCGAAGTCATGACCCACATGTGCGGCTATGCCGGTTTTCCCCGCGCTATCAATGCGATGCAGGCAACAAATGAAGTGTTAGCTGAATTGGGATTTGCGCCAAAAGATGGCAAGCTGCCGCCTGCGGATTATCTGTCGCTTTCCGAACGCCGCCAACGCGCGGCTCCGGGAATGGCCAAGATGAGCGGTACAAGAAGATTCGACGATATAGACAGAACACTGGCCGGCCTGGAAAAGGGTTTGGGGCCGATCGGCACCTATGCCATGGATTTCATTTTCGGCGATATATGGGAGCGTACGCAGCTTTCAAAACGCGACCGCAGCCTGATTGTCTGTTCCTTCCTGGGCGCGCTGGGGCGTCAAGACGAACTGAAACTTCACATCCCTGGCGCCTTCCGTCACGGCCTGTCCAAAGAAGAAATGCAGGAATATATCGTCACCCTTGCCGCCTATGCGGGCTTTCCGTTCGCAGTTGAGGCAACCCATATCATGCATGATCATCTGGCGGCGCATTAGACCATTTCCTGATCGGATTGAATCAATCCGATCAGGATAAAAATGGTCTAACACATTCAAATAGAGCCTCTCTTATCCGGTCAGGTTGGTTCAACCTGACCGGGAAAGGCTCTAGCGCGGAATGATTTTAGGTTGAATCACGCCCCTGACCCCCACCCCGGCCCTCCCCCTTTCCGGGGGAGGGAGAAGCCTTTAAGTTCTCCCAATGCCCATCTCCCAATGCCCGCTCGTTGTGCTTTGTTTGCGGCTGCTTTCAGGTCTAAGCTAGCCCCAGGACAACAGGGCCCAGGCAATGGGCCAAACCAACAGGGAGGACACGATATGGCCGTACTCACCCATGCAGCGCGCCGCGCCCGCGCACTCGAAGTATTACGCAAGCTTGGCGGAACCGATAAGCCCGAGCAGAGCGCCCAGCGCCTGGAGGACCAGAACGGCGCACTTGGCTCGTTCGTGGTTGATTTTGCGCTTGGCGATATCTGGACCCGCAACGGCGTCAGCCGCCGCGACCGCAGCCTGATCGTGCTGTCGATCCTTGGCGCGCTTAATCAGACACGCCAGCTCACCGCGCATGTGCGCGGCGCGATTAATCACGGCATGACGCCGGAGGAAGTGCGCGAAGTGTTTACGCATATGTGCGGCTATGCGGGATTTCCGCGCGCGCTGGATGCGATGCACGTCGCCAATGAAGTGCTGGCCGAGATGGGACATGCGCCAAAGGATGGCAAGCTGCCCCCTGCCGAGCGGCTTGATGACGCCGAGCGCTGGAAGCGCGGCGCGGAGGGACTAAGCCTGATCACCGGGCGCACGATCCCGGCAGAGCGCCCGGCCGATGATGGACGCGGGCCAGTGGGCCTTGGCCCGCTGGGCGGCATCGCGGTGGATTTCTGCTTTGGTGAAATCTGGGCCCGCACCCAGCTTAAGCGCCGCGACCGCAGCGTGCTTGTGTGTTCGATCCTGGGCGCGCTTGGCCGCAGTGATGAATTAAAAATTCATGTGCCTGCGGCGTTGCGCAATGGCGTCACCCGCGATGAATTGGAGGAATTGATCGTAACGCTTGCCGTCTATGCCGGTTTCCCGTTCGCAGTGGAGTTTCGCGCCGTGCTGAGCGAGCATCTGAAAAAAGAGAAGGCTTGAACTAAAAAGCGCGCGGGGATTTGCCGCGCGCTTTCAAAGCCATCCGTTTACTGCCTATTCAGCGGCTTGCAGCAGGTCCATCAATGGCGTGCCGGGAAGCTTCTTGATTTCCGGCATGACCTCTTTGGCGAACAGGCGCATGCTGGCCTCGGCGTCCGCATAGGGCATGCCGGCATAGCTGAACACGCCATTATAGGCGCCCGAGCCTGTGCGGCCGGTAAAGTCCTTGATCCGCTGATAGCATTGTTCCGGCGTGCCATAGACCTGAATGCCCTTGAAGAATTCGATAGTGGCGTCGACATTGTTCGCCACATGCGCCTGCATGGACGCATAGCTTTCATAGCCCTTGATGTCCTTCAGGTGATCACCGGCCATTTCATAATGCTGGATCACGGTCTTGTAATAGCCGCCAATATATTTGTGCGCCATTTCCTCGGCCCGGCCTGCATCCTTGTCACAGAAGGTCCAGCCGCCCAGGATCGGCGGCGGCGCTTCCGCCCCGTTTACTTCACGGAAAATCCTGCGGTAATCGGCGAGTTCGCGCTCCACATGCTCCCAGGGCTTTTGCGGGATGATCAGAATGCCAACGCCGAGGCGCGCCATGATCTGGGAGCTTTCCGGCGATACGGCGGCGGCATAGGTGCGGCCCTTAAAGGTCTTGAACGGGCGCGGGCGGATGTCGCGCCTCGCCTGCTTGATATGCTTGCCGTTAAACTCGCAGGTTCCGCTTTCCAGCCCCTCCAGAATCATCTGCGCGCTTTCGGTGAAATATTCGCGGCTAATATTCTGGTCGCGGCCAAAGCCTTCAAACTCAACCCGGCCCAGGCCACGGCCAATGCCAAGGATCATGCGGCCATTCGACAGATTATCCAGCATCGACACTTCTTCAGCGACGCGCATTGGATCATGCCAGGGCAGCACGATGACCATCGAACCAAGCAGCAGCTTGTCGCTCCGGCCCGCAAAATATGACAGGAATTGCACCACGTCCGGGCACATGGTGTAATTGGTGAAGTGATGCTCCACCCCCCAGATCGACTGAAAGCCCAGTTCTTCGGCCATCATGCCAAGGCGGATTTCTTCGGCGTACACCTGCCGGTCATTCATTTTTGGCTCGCCGCCCTGAAACACCAATGCTAAGCCCACATCCATCGCAATTCTCCCTGTTTTCTATGTTTGATGCGAAATTTGACCATATTTGGCGTGGGAAAGCCATGGTTTTTGGGGGGTTTTAAATATACCACTTGAAATTTAAAATATTACAAGCCATGTATATACCTTCCGCATATACTTATGGGCATTGCCTATGACCCGTTCCACACTCTTCATGAACAACCGCTCACAGGCGGTGCGCCTGCCAAAGCAGGTTGCATTTCCCGAAGATGTGCATCAGGTGGAAATCATCAAGATTGGCCATAGCCGGGTGATCAGCCCGGTTGGGCGGCGCTGGGATGATTTATTTCAGAATGGCCCCCATGCGTCAGAAGATTTTATGCGCGGGCGGATTGATCTTCCAACCGAGGTGCGCGAGCCGCTCTGATGTTGCAATATATGCTCGACACCAATATCTGCATTTATGTGATCAAAAACTATCCGCCGGAGCTTCTGGAGCGTTTTAACGCGCTGGCGGAACAATTATGCATGTCTGCCATCACGCTTGGGGAACTGCATTACGGCGCCGAGAAATCCGCGCGGCGATTACAAAACCTGCAAGCCATCGAACATTTTTCCGCACGCCTGGATGTTCTGCCATTTACAGCAAAAGCCGCTGTCCATTATGGCCAGGTGCGCGCCGAACTTGAACGCGCCGGAACGCCGGTGGGGCCGCATGACATGCTGATCGGCGCTCACGCCCGCAGCGAAGGCCTGATCACCGTCACCAACAACCGGCGTGAGTTTGACCGCATCCCAGGTCTGCGCGTCGAGAACTGGGTGTAACAATCCGTCCCCTGACTATTCTGCCGCCTGTTTCAACAACTCCATCAGCGGCCTGCCGGGCAATTTCTTTACTTCCGGCATTGCCTCTTTGGCGAACAGGCGCATGCTGGCTTCGGCGTCGGCGATGGGCATGCCGGCATAGTTGAAGAAGCCGATATAGGCGCCCGCGCCGCT
>CAMTWQ010000050.1:0-1567 GCA_947085465.1 uncultured Alphaproteobacteria bacterium | reverse complement strand
GCCGATCACGTCCTGCACCGCGCGGATGATGGTCATGAAGCCGTTCATCGAATGGCCGCTGAATGAATTGCTCTTTCTGCCCAGGCCGCCGGTTTTCGAAGTCAGGATATGAAAGCAGATCGGCGTTCCCAGATCGGCGGCGCATTCCCACAAGGCGTCATAAGATGGATGATCATAATCTTCATGCACCGGCTCGCCCGGCATCATCATTCCGACAAAACCCATCGCCTTGGCGCGGCGGAAATCCTCGATGGCGCTATCCACCGACATTACCGCCGTCATCGCCAGACCAAACAACCGGTCGGGCAGGCCGCCGCAAAATGTTTCCAGCCAGCGGTTATAGGCCTGCATGCAGGCGTTCTTGTAATCCGGGTCAGGATGGGTGCACAGCGCCATGCCGACCGAGGCGTACAGCACTTCGGCGGCGATGCCGTCGCGAATCTGATCGGCCTCGCGGGCCTTGGCGTTCCAGCCCGCAAGACGGGTGTCGGCGAATTTGATTTTGCCGACGCGGGCCTTTCTGTCCGGGATCGAGTAACCCGCGCCATCCAGCAACGCCAGCGGCACATTGCGTTTCAGATCCTTGATCACATAAATGTCCGACCCATCGGGCAGAGTTTCGATATGCGGCGCGTCGGCGCGGTATTTTGGATCGATAAAATCGATGTAACAATGCGGCGGCTCTGACACATGGCTGTCGGCCGATATGGCGCCTCTGGGTATCATGGCTCTCTCCCTGGTTTCGATACGGTTACCATAATCTATGATCATAATTTATATGATCATAATTTAGAGGGGGCCTGTCAAGCGCAATTTACACGTATCCCGTTCAATTATTTCCGCTTGAGCGGGGCCCGTGATAGGACCAGAATATCTAACTAGATCAATGATAAATCGGAGGGAGACCACCATGGACGTCCGGACCCTGATGCGCCGCACGGTGGGGTTTAACCGTGGCCGTGAAGCGATTGTCGCGGGCGAGGTGCGGCTCAGCTTTGCGCAGGCGTGGGAGCGCGGCGTGCGGCTGGCCAATGGGCTGCGGGCGCTGGGAATCAAGCCTGGCGACCGGGTGGGGGTGCTGGAGGATAATTGCATCGGGGCGGCGGATTTCTTTCTGGCCGGCGCCATCGCCAACATCGTCCGGGTGCCGCTATATCCGCGCAACAGCCGCGAGGCGCATGTGCATATGCTGGGCCACACCAATTGCCGCGCCGTGCTGGTGATGGAGCGCTATGCCCATGAACTGGAGGGCATTCGCGCGGAACTGCCAGACATGCGGCATGTGATCGTGCGCGACCATGCGTATGAGGCCTGGCTGGCGCGGCAATCGCCGGTTGATCCCGATCTGCCTATCAGGCCGGATGACATCTACATTATCCGCCACACCGGCGGCACCACCGGCAAGAGCAAGGGCGTCGCCTATACCCACAAGGCCTGGCTGGATACCGGGCGCGACTGGTTCTATCTGGCGCCGCCGGTGGAGCCGGGCGACAAATGCCTGCATGTGGGGCCGATCTCGCATGGTTCGGGCTATCTGTTTTTGCCGGTGTTTCTGGGCGGCGGCTGC
>CAMTWQ010000049.1:0-1451 GCA_947085465.1 uncultured Alphaproteobacteria bacterium | reverse complement strand
TGATGTTTTGGGCTTTTCGCTGGGCGGATGGATCGCCGCCGAAATGGCGGTGAATAATGCCGCGCAGTTCAGGCATATGGCGCTGGCGGCGCCATTTGGAATTCGCCCGCCGTCCGGTGAAATCCGTGATCTGTTCGCGACGCCGACACAGAATTATATCGACGCCAGCGTTTTCGATTCAATCAGCACGCCGGAGCTTTCCAAACTGTATGGCGGCGCGCCGTCACCCAAGCAATATGAAATGTGGGAAGACGCCCGCGCCGAAGCCGCGCGTCTTGCCTGGGCGCCCTATATGTTCAACCCCAGCCTGCCGCGTTTGCTGGAAGGGGTGAAGGGCCTGCCAACCCTGCTGCTATGGGGCAAGAACGACCAGATTGTCCCGGTCAGCACGGCGGACGTTTACGCCGGCGCGATCAGCGGCGCGCAAGTGGCGCTGTTCGATCACTGCGGCCACATGCCGGAAATCGAAAAAAAGGACGCATTCCTGGCCAAACTGACCGCGTTCCTGGCGGCTTAATCATCAGCATCTAACGGAGGCAATCATGCATATCGGAACTTTCACCGAACGCCCTTACGGCCACCTTCCGGAAAACGAGGTCTATCGCAACGCCAGTTTCTTTGGCGTCTCGAACAGGCATTTCGATCCGAAACTTGGGGCGGATCTGTATCACCGTTACCTCGATCAATTTGTCTATGCGGAGGAGCTGGGTTTTGACGTGCTGATGCTGAACGAGCATCACGCCAATCCGTTCACCATGGGCGCGGTTATGGATGTGGAGGCGGCCATCCTGGCGGCGCGCACCAAGCGCGCCAAGATCGCGCTGATGGGTAATCCGCTGCCGATCACCGATCCGCTGCGCCTCGCCGAGGAACTGGCCATGATCGACATGATTTCGCGCGGGCGGCTGGTGGCCGGCTGGGTGCGCGGCGCCGGTTCCGAGCAGATCGCCAATAACGTCAACCCGGCCTATAACCGCGAGCGTTTCAACGAGGCGCACGATTTCATCCAAGCCGCCTGGACGCGCCCCGGCCCATGGCGCTACGAGGGCAAGCATTATCATTACCGGCATGTCAATCCCTGGCAAAAGCCGTATCAGCAGCCGGTGCCGGAATGCTGGATCCCGGGGCTGGTCAGTCCAGAAACGGTGATCTGGTGCGCGCAGCACCGCTATCCATACCTGGCCCTGGCGACATTCCTCGAACCAACGGTCGAGATGTGGGACATGTACGCCGACGAGGCGGAACGGCAGGGCTATCAGGCCGGGCCGGAAAATTTCGGCTATCTGCAAAAGGTATTTGTCGCAGAGACCGAGGAAAGGGCGCAGGAAGTCGGCAAGGCCTGGCTGTATGGCGGCGGGCAGGGGGCGTTCGCGCGCCCGGAATGGATGTTCCCGTCGGGCTATAATTCCAAGGCGGCGACGGCGCGCCTCGCCAAGGCGTTCACCAATCCC
>CAMTWQ010000048.1:0-2344 GCA_947085465.1 uncultured Alphaproteobacteria bacterium | reverse complement strand
TATCGGCGGATTCTGGTTCGACAGCCTGGCGCTTGGGGCGGTATTGGCGGCGGCGATGGTGATCAATATGCTGGCGGCGGGCATTGCCGGTATTCTGGCGCCGCTGGCGCTGGAAAAAATGAATATCGATCCCGCCCTGGCCTCGGGAGTATTCGTCACTACCGTTACCGATGTGGTAGGTTTCTTCTCGTTTCTAGGATTGGCGGCGCTGCTGCTGATATAAGGTGAACTATGCCCTCTAACGCTTTGCCACCGTTTAATTTCAACCTGGGCGAAACCGCCGACATGTTGCGCGACACCGTCGCCGCCTTCACCAATTCGGCGATAGCGCCGCGCGCCGCCGAAATTGACCGCAGCAATGAATTTCCCCGCGACCTGTGGCCCCGCTTGGGCGATCTGGGCCTGCTTGGCGTCACCGTCGAGGAGGAGTTTGGCGGCGCCGGCATGGGATATCTCGAACATGTGGTGGCGATGGAGGAAATCAGCCGCGGCTCGGCCAGCGTCGGCCTTTCCTATGGCGCGCATTCCAACCTGTGCGTCAATCAGATCCGCCGCATGGGCACACCTGAGCAAAAGCGCCGCTACCTGCCCAAGCTGATCAGCGGCGAGCATGTGGGATCGCTCGCCATGAGCGAGAGCGGCGCCGGCTCTGACGTCGTGTCGATGCAACTACGCGCCGTAAAAACCGGCTCGCGCTATATTCTCAACGGCAGCAAATTCTGGATCACCAACGCGCCTGACGCCGATGTGCTGGTGGTCTACGGCAAGACCGATCTTCAGGCCGGCCCGCGCGGTATCACCGCCTTTATCATCGAGCGCGGCTTCAAGGGCTTTTCCACCGGACCCAAACTCGACAAGCTGGGTATGCGGGGCTCGGGCACCTGCGAGCTGATTTTTCAGGACTGCGAGGCGCCGGAGGAGAACGTGCTTGGCGGCGAGGGCAAGGGCGTCAACATCCTGATGAGCGGGCTTGATTATGAACGCGCCGTGCTGGCCGCCGGGCCGCTCGGCATTATGCGCGCCTGCATGGACGAGGTGCTGCCTTATGTGCATGAGCGCAAGCAATTTGGCCAGCCCATTGGCGGGTTTCAATTAATGCAGGGCAAGCTGGCCGACATGTACACCACGATGAACGCCTGCCGCGCCTATGTGTATGCGGTGGCGCAGGCCTGCGACCGCGGCAACCCCACCCGAAAGGACGCCGCCGGGGCGATCCTGTATGCCGCCGAAAAGGCCACCTGGATGGCGCTGGAGGCGATCCAGGCGTTGGGCGGTAATGGCTACATCAATGATTATCCAACCGGCCGCCTGCTGCGCGATGCAAAACTGTATGAAATCGGCGCCGGCACCAGCGAAATCCGCCGCTGGCTGATCGGCCGCGAACTGTTCGAGGAGACGGCGTAGACAAGTTGCGCTAACATTGCGGAAAATAAACTCAGGGAGACACAGATGAGCATGCAAACCACTGATCCTATCGTCATCGTCGGCATGGCCCGCACCCCGATGGGTGGCTTTCAGGGGGACCTGGCGGACGCTACCGCGCCGGAACTGGGCAGCACGGCGATCCGGGCGGCGCTGGAACGCGCGGGTATTTCTGGCGCCGATGTCAATGAGGTGCTGATGGGCTGCGTCTTGCCGCATGGGCTGAAACAGGCCCCGGCGCGGCAGGCGTCACGCGGCGCGGGCATTCCGGATTCGGCCCCCTGCACCACGGTCAATAAAATGTGCGGCTCCGGCATGAAGACGGTGATGCAGGCCTATGACGGGCTGCTGTCCGGCGGCCTGGGCGACAATGGTATTGCGGTGGCGGGCGGCATGGAGAGCATGACCAACGCGCCCTATATCCTGCCGAAGGTGCGTGCCGGGATGCGCATGGGCCATGGAGAAATGAAAGACTCGATGTTTTTTGACGGGCTGGAAAACGCCGATGACGGGCGGCTGATGGGATCGTTCGCCGAGGACACGGCGCGCGAATTGCAGTTCACCCGCGAGGTGCAGGATGCTTACGCCATCGAAAGCCTGAAACGCGCCAACAGGGCGATCAGCGGCGGCAATTTCCGTGCTGAGATTGCACCGGTGACGGTCAAGGGGCGCGGCGGCGCGCGGATTATCGACACCGACGAGCAGCCGGGCAAGGCGGACGTGGCGAAAATTCCCGGCCTGAAACCCGCCTTCGCGGCCAACGGCACGGTGACGGCGGCGAATTCAAGCTCCATTTCCGATGGCGCGTCGGCGATGGTGCTGATGCGGCAATCGACGGCGGAGGCGCGCGGCCTTAAGCCGCTGGCGCGGATCGTTGGCCATGCGAGCCATGCGCGCGCGCCGGAATGGTTCACCACCGCGC
>CAMTWQ010000047.1:0-80043 GCA_947085465.1 uncultured Alphaproteobacteria bacterium | reverse complement strand
GCGGCGGATCACAAGGCCATTTCCCAGGCGGTCGATCTTATTCTGGCGGCAAAAAACCCGATCATCCTTGCCGGCAATGGCGCGGTGCGCAAACGCGCCGCCACACAGCTTCAGAGGCTGGCGCGCAAGACCGGCATTGGCGTGGTCAATACTTTCATGGGCAAGGGCGCGGTGCCGATGGATAGCCCGCATTGCCTGTTCACCATGGGGCTTGGCGTGGGCGATTATAACAATCTGGCGTTTGCCGATGCGGATCTGATCATCACTGCGGGCTATGACCTGGTGGAATATAGCCCCGTCGCCTGGTACAAGCCCGCCTCGAAAGCCAAAATCATCCACATCGATTTTGAACCCGCCGAGATTGACACGCATTTTCCGGTTAGCGTTGACATCGTTTCCGATCTGGCCGATGCGCTGTGGCAGATGAATGAGGAGCTGAACAAACGCGCCGAAGGGCGGCTGCCGCTATTCGATATCACTGGGCGCAAAAAACTGCGTGACACTATGGCGGCGGATTTCGCGGCGGAAAAGAACGACACCGGCTTTCCCATCAAGCCGCAGAAAATTCTCTGGGATGTGCGCCAGTTCATGGGGCCGGATGATATTGTGCTGTCCGATGTCGGCGCGCATAAAATGTGGGTCTCGCGTTACTATCAGGCCATGGGCGCCAATACGGTGCTGATCTCCAATGGGTTTTGCTCCATGGGCTTTTCGCTGCCCGGCGCCATCGGCGCGAAACTGGCGTTGCCGGATAGAAAGGTGCTCAGCATCAACGGCGACGCGGGCTTTTTGATGAATGTGCAGGAGCTTGAGACGGCGGTGCGTTACAAGCTAAATATCGTCGTCATGGTCTGGGTCGATGGCGAATATGGCCTGATCAAGTGGAAACAGCAGGACGCGTTTGAGGGCCGCCATTCAAAACTCGATTTCGGCAATCCGGATTTCGAATTACTGGCGAAGGCCTTTGGCATGTGGGGCAAAACCCTGACATCGGCGGATCAGCTTACCCCTGCGCTGCAAGAAGCATTCCGCCAGCCCGGCCCCGCGATCATCGCTGTGCCGGTGGATTACCGCGAAAACCGCAAACTTACCGCGCGATTGGGCAAAGTTTCGGTGCCAATGTAATTCTTTCAAAGCACCTCAAGCGGCGCTTGCGGCACATTTGCCCAATGCTCCGCATCATGGCCGTAAAAAATCCGCGCGCCGCGTTTTTGCAGTTCACGGAATTTCTGCAAGCTAGCCAGCATTCCCTCGGCATCGTGCATGAAATTCCGGTGCGGCAAATGCAGATCGTCCAGGGTCTTGCGCATATAACAGGCGTCTCCGGTCAAAACAATGTCGCCACGCGTCAGTTTCAGCTTCATCGATTGATGCCCTGGCGTGTGCCCATAGGTGGGAAACAGCGTCACGCTGCCGTCACCAAACAGATCATGCTCGCCGCTGATTTGCTTCACGTCCTGACCCAGATCAAAGTCTCGCTTGTCAAACCCGTTGGCATGGGCCTTGTCGGGGTCCATCGCCGCCTCCCATTCCGGTTTTTGAATGACCAGCGGCGCATTGGGCACCTGATCATTGCCGCCAGCATGATCAAAATGCAGATGCGAGTTGATAAGATAGGTAATTTCATCCGGCGCAATATCCAGCGTCGCCAGCCGGCCGCGCAGTTCCTCGCCAGGCTCAAATTCAACCTTGGTGTTTGCCGCCATGGCGCCCAGCCGTTCCGCTGGGTTGGTTTGCAGGCTGGTATGCAGCCCGCTGTCAAAAATTGCCTTTCCCTTGGGATGCACGATCAGATAACTGGGGATTGGCAACCGCAGCTTGCCCTCCATCCCATAGAGAATAAGCCTGGCCGGCAGGGTCAGCCAGCCGCAGGTCATGGCGAAAAGGCGGATGCTCATGAGGATATCTCCTTATATGATACAGATACTGTGACGCGTGGCCAAATGCGGTGCAATCAATAATTCACCCTTTTGACAGGTTAGGCGGCGGATTCTCCGGGCGCCAAACGTATAACCATGAGTACAACCAAACCAAGGAGCAAGAGAATGACAAAACTCACAGGATGGCAAGCAATTGGTGTGATGTTTACGGCCATGGCGGCAGTGGCGCTGACGCCCGCAACCGCCCAGGCCGGCGGTCGGGGGGCTGCGTTTTTTAAGCAGGCCGACACCAATAATGACGGCGCGCTAAGCATGGAAGAAATGCAGGCCGCCCGGATGAAGCGCTTTGATGGCGTCGATGCGGACAAGGACGGGTTTATTTCCGCCGGCGAATTGACGGCGCACCATGCCGCCCGCATGAAAGAGAAGCAGGACGATCACTTCAAAGGCTTCACCACCCGTTTCGACGGCAATAAAGACGGCAAGGTCGCCATCGACGAAATTAAAACCCATGAACCAGAATTTTTCAAAAAGGCTGATGCGAATAGCGACGGCAAATTGACCCCAGACGAAATGAAGGCTGCAAAATCCAAGGGTCATCATGAAAAGGGTGGCGGCATGCCGCACGGGCCAGACGGCAAATAAACTAGCCGCGCTTAGCATGCCTAAACTGCGCCTCGTGCGGACGGACAGTGATCCTCCTGATCCCGGTCGCCACATGACTGCGCGCGAACAGGGTGATGACGAACTGATGGCCGCCATTGCCGACGGAAGCGCAGTTGCCTATGCGCATTTGGTTGACCGGCACCTGCCACGCATCGTCAATTTGGCGGCGCGCATGCTGGGCGATACGGCGGAGGCGCAGGATGTGGCTCAGGAAGTTTTCCTGCGGGTCTGGCGCAAGGCGGGTAAATGGCAAGCGGGCCGCGCGCGCCTTACCACATGGCTACACCGGGTGACGCTAAATCTGTGTATAGACCATAAACGCCGCCGCTCAACCATTACGCTGGATGCGATCAGTGAACCCATTGATCCCTCATCTTCCGCCGATAGCGTGATTGTTGCGCGGCAATCCGCCGCAAGGGTGCAGCAAGCACTGCTGGCCTTGCCGGAACGCCAGCGCGCCGCCATCCTGCTCTGTCATCATGAGGGGCACAGCAATATCGATGCGGCGCATATCCTCGCGATAAGCGTCGATGCGCTTGAACAACTCTTATCGCGCGGCCGCACTGGCCTGCGCCGGTTATTGGCCAGTGATTTTTTGGAACTGTTACGTGACAGCTAGATCAAAATAAAGGTACTGCAAATGGATGAAAAAAGATTTCAGGCGTTACTTGCGGCGTATGGCGCTGACGCCGCCCGCTGGCCGCAGCCCGAGCGCGCGACCGCCATCCAGTTCGCGCAAACTCATACAAATGCCGCCGCATGGATAGGGCCTGCCCGGCAATTGGATAATGCGCTTGACGAACTGACTGACTATGCGGCTTCTGAAAACCTCCGTGAACAGATTTTATTGCGCGCTCAGCGGCAACGCCAAATAAAACCTCATTACTGGCCGTTTAAGAGTGTGTGGCGCCCAGCGGCCGGCCTGGCTGCGTCTTTGTTGCTTGGTGTGCTTTTTGGCTTTGCTCAACCCGCCGCCATGCAAGGGCAAGAGCAGGAAAAAAGTTATGATCTGACATCGCTGGCGTTTAACGCCAGCGATGAAGATGGAGGCTTATAATTATGAACAACATGACACGCACTCTGGCCATCGCGCTGGCGGTGTCCGTTGGCCTGCATCTCTTCTTTGCGGGGCTTTGGGTTGGCGGCCGCTGGCGTATGCATGACGGCCCGATGGGTTTTGGCGCCATGATGCCCGGGCATCATGGCGGCATGGGCCTGGGCGCCATGTTTCATGATCTGCCGCCCGAAGTGGGGGAGCAATTAAAGCAACAGATGCGCGCCAATAATCCCCAGATTAGCGATCACCTTCGCGTTGAGCGCGCGGTGCGGCAAAAGGTGCGCGACGCGCTGGCCGCCGATCCATTTGCGCCAGACGCACTGAAAAAATCCCTTGAGGATCTAAGGGCGGCGGAAACGGTGCGAAAAGAGGCCGCCCATGCGGCGCTCGTGAGTATTGCCCAGAAGCTCACCCCGGAACAGCGCGCCTTGATGCGCCGCGGCTTTGACCGTCTAGAGCATGATCGTGCTCCGGGCTTTCGCGGCAACCCCGGCTGGCATCAGCAGGACAGCCCGTCCCCTTCTCAAGGCCAGCCACAGATTATGGAACCGCCAGAACCTTGAGCAAAGCTAGACGCGTTAATCTGGTTGCCAGTAACCATTGGGTAATTTTATACTGCGATTCTGACGGCAGATGGTTGCTGTTCTGGTGGTATATGACAATAACAACCGAAACACCGGCGCAAGGCGCGGCAGGTGACGGTCTTGAGCTTAAGCATTTTTTAGAACGCTTTCCTCGGATCAAATATGTCGATGCGCTTTTCGTCGATATGTGCGGCGTCGCGCGAGGAAAACGCCTGCCTGTTAGCGATCTGCCCGGCTTGATGCGCGATGGATTGCTGATCCCCGAAAGCATTTTCACCCTGGATGTGACCGGCGACCAACTCGACATCATGGGCCGCGGCGGCAGCGACGGTGATCCAGACGCCTGCGGCGTTCCCATTCCTGGCACCCTCGCCCCCTCCCCCTGGGCCGGTCCAGAATATGCTCAGGTGCTGATGCGGCTGCGCGAAGACGGCCGCCGCGCCAGGCCGGCTTATATCGAGCCGCGCAATATTCTAGCCGCAGTTGAGGCCCGCTTTATTGAAATGGGGCTGACGCCCGTTATTGCCTGCGAGCTTGAATTTGACCTGATCGATCCGGTGCGCGCCCCTGACGGCCGTCCGCAGGCGCCGCTGTTACCCGGCACCAACCGCCGCGATGTGAGCAACCAGGTCTATGGCCTCGATCATCTTGATTATTACAAAGCTTTCATCAACGATTTGCGCGCCTGGGGTGATGCACAGGGGGTGCCGACAACGGCAATCAGCACAGAATTTGCGCCGGGCCAGCTCGAAGTGAATTTGCGCCACCAGGCGTCAGCTTTAACCGCCGCTGATCATGCCGCGCTGCTGCGGCGTCTGGTGAAAGGCGCTGCAAGGGCGCACGTTATGGAGGCGACATTTATGGCGAAGCCATATCTGGACCGTGCAGGGAACGGATTTCATGTGCATGTGAGTCTGATGGATGCGCATGGAAATAATGTGTTTGACGGCAATGGCGCATTTGGCAGCGAAATGCTGCTGCACGCCATCGGCGGCTTGCGCGCCAGCCTTGTGGAATCCATGGCGATTTTTTCCGCAAATCTGAATGCTTTCCGCCGTTATCAGCTGCATCTGTTTGTGCCAATGACGAAGAGTTGGGGCTATAATAACCGTTCAGTTGCGATCCGGATTCCGGATGGGCCAAATACATCCCGCAGGCTGGAACATCGTGTTGCTGGCGCCGACGCTAATCCTTATTTGACGGTCGCAGCGATTTTGGCTGGCATGCACTATGGCATCGTCAATAAAGTTGATCCGGGCTCTCCCATGACCGGAAACGCGGGCTTACAGCTAGCGCCGGATCTGCCGTTAAACCAATGGGCCGCGCTGGATGCGATGGCGGCTGGAAAAATCATCCCGGATTATTTCGCGGGCGGCTATACGCCGTTTTATATTGAGGCGAAACGCAAGGAACTGGAAAAATTCATGAGCGTCATTTCGCCTCTTGAATATGAATGGTATTTGTAAGAATTAATCCGTTCCCAAGGTCTTCACTGCTATCTCATACACATTGCGTGACAGGCCCGGCGTGGAAATAATCCGCTCCAACGCTGCGCGCGCATGCGCCTGACGGCCCTCATCAAAGCGCCGCCATTGATCAATGGCGGTCAGCAATCTTGCCGCCACCTGCGCATTGAGCTTGTCGAGGCGCAGCACCTGATCTGTGAAAAATCTGTAACCGGATCCATCCGCCGCATGAAAATGCCGCTGATTGCTATGGCAAAACGCCCCGATCAAGGCGCGCACCCGATTGGGATTTTCCAGCGTGAACGCGGGGTGCTTGAGCAACCCTGCCACGTGCGCCAGCGTATCCGGCAGGTGTGATAGCGCCTGAACCGTAAACCATTTGTCGAGCACAAGGGAATCATCCCGCCAGCGGTCAAAAAAATCAGCCAGCGCATTTTGGCGTTCAGGTGCCGCCACATGCGACAGCATGGATAATGCGGCAATGCTATCGGTCATATTATCGGCATTACCGTAATGCGCCATCGCCAGGCCCGTCATCTGGCCACCCGCCGTCAAATAGCCAAGCGCGCAATTGCGCAGTGCGCGCCGCCCGGCTTCTGCCGCATCGGGCGTATAGGGCCGGTTACTGGCGTTAGCGTGATAGACCGCCAAAAGCTGCTCATGCATGGCGCTGGCGATCTCGAGGCGCAGGGTTTCGCGCGCCAAATGCACCGCCTCGACATCGATCACATCAAGCCGCCGCGCAACTTCCTGTTCCGATGGCAGGGCAAGAGCAGCGGCGCTAAACGCCTTTTCCAAAGCGGCGTTATTCAGCACCGCGCCAAACGCCGTAATAAAACGATGATCCTGAACCGGCGGCTCACCACGCGCAATACGCCTCGCATTATCGCTGAGCAATTGCAGGGCGTATTGCTGCCCCGCCTCCCAGCGATTAAAGGCGTCTGTATCATGCGCCATCAAAAATGCCTGGCTTTCTGGTTTTGGCGCCGCCCTTACAATGACAGGAGCGGAAAATTCCCGGAACAGCGATGCGGCCGGCATTGCCGCCATGTTTTCAAACCGGAAGGTTTGTTTGGCCTGCGTCAGCTCAAGCACACCCGCGGCATTGGGAATTTCGGCGCCGCTATCATCAAGCAGCCCAAAGGCAACCGGAATATGCAGCGGCTTTTTACCGGGCTGCCCTGATGTTAGCGGTGTATTCTGCGTCAGCGTCACGGCATAGGTCCGCGTAGCCGCATCATAAGACTCATCAACGGAAATTTCCGGCGTGCCGGCCTGGCCATACCAGGCGCGAAACTGGGAAAGGTTTTTGCCACTCGCCTGTTCCATCGCCTCGACAAAATCCTCAACCGTCGCCGCTGTGCCATCATGACGTTGCAGATACAACTTCAGGCCACTAGCAAATGCTTTGCGGCCAATCAGGGTTTGCAGCATGCGCACTAGTTCGGCGCCCTTTTCATACACCGTGGCGGTGTAGAAGTTGTTGATTTCAATATATGAATCAGGACGCACCGGATGCGCCAGCGGGCCGCCGTCCTCGGCGAACTGGCGGGCGCGCAGGGCGCGCACATCCTCGATACGCGCCACCGGGCGCGAACGCTGATCCGCGCAAAACTCCTGATCGCGAAACACCGTCAAGCCTTCTTTCAGGCTCAATTGAAACCAGTCGCGGCAGGTCACCCGGTTGCCGGTCCAATTATGAAAATATTCGTGCGCGATCACCCGCTCGATGCCTGCGAAATCCGCATCGCTCGCCGTATCCGGCCGCGCCAGCACGAATTTATCGTTGAAAATATTCAGCCCCTTATTTTCCATCGCCCCCATATTAAAATGACTCGTGGCGACGATCATGTACGTATCAAGATCATATTCAAGGCCAAAGCGGGTTTCGTCCCAGCGCATCGCCCGCTTTAGCGACTCCATCGCATAGGCGCACCGGTCCTGCATGCCTTGTTCGACATAAATGCGCAGATCAATCAGCCGGCCAGACTGGGTGGTGAAATTGTCCCGCACACAGGCAAGATCGCCCGCGACCAGCGCAAATAAATAGCTGGGCTTTGGAAAGGGATCAAGCCATTCCGCCCAATGCCGCCCATCCGGCAGCGCGCCGCTGGCTGTCAGGTTGCCGTTAGATAAAAGCACCGGGCATTCCTTCTGACTGGCAATAATCCGTGTACGGAATATTGCCAGATTATCCGGGCGGTCGATGAAATATGTGATATGGCGGAACCCTTCCGGCTCACATTGGGTGCAATACAGTCCCCCGGTCAGGAATAATCCTTCAAGCGCCGTGTTGGCGCCGGGATTGATCAGCGTTTCGATTTCCAGTTGAAAGCGCGCCTTGGGAACGTGCAGGGTGAGATGTTCTGCGCTCAGCGTATAGGCGCCGGGGGCCAATGGGGCGCCATCCATGCGAATGGCGGCCAGTTCAAGATTTTCCCCATCGAGCCGTAGCGGCGCAAGCGGGCCGCCTGCATCGCGCAATTCAATATCAAGCCGCGACAGCACCCTGGCCGCTCGCGCATCAAGCGTTACCTCCAGATAGGCCTGCGTGATCCGGTAGTCCGGCGCACAGTAATCCCTGGCGAATATTGGCTGCGGCGCCCGTGTGGCTGAAGTATTTTGCATGGCTGATTATAGCAGGCGCAAAGCCGTGCCGCGAGAAGGCAATTGCTACTCCGCCGGCGCCGCCGCGCCAGCCTCGCGCAGGCGCAGCAAAACCAGCGCCTTAACAAAAAAGCGTTTGCCCGCCGCCGCCGCGATATTTGTGTCTTCGTCCGGCTTGCGCAGGCGCAGCAACACCAATCCCACATTGACATAGCGTTTGGCGTCGGCCAGCAGCGTATAGGCAACCGGCACCACCACAAAGGTAAGCAGGGTTGATGAAATCATACCGCCCATCAGCAAAATGCCAAGACCCGTGCGAAACTCTGATCCCTGGCTGTCAGAAACCGCCAGCGGCACCATGCCGAAAATCATGGCGAATGCGGTCATCAGCACCGGCCGCATGCGTAACGGCCCGGCGCGCTGAATGGCGTCACGCGGGCTTGCGCCTTCTTCTTCAATAAAACTGTTCGCCTGATCGACCAGAAGAATGCCGTTTTTCATCACCACGCCCATCAGGCCGATAAGACCGATCTGCGCAAACATGGTAATCGCCTGCCCGGTGATATACAGCGCAACATAGGCGCCCAGAAACGACAGCGGCGCCGTCAGCATGATGACAATAGGCTGGGTGAAACTATTGAACTGGCTGGCCAGCACCATATAGAGCGCGATAATCGCCACCATGAAGGCGAAACCAACTGCGGCGCTTGAATCCCGCATACGCCGCGACTTGCCCTCATGGCTGCCCGCATACCCTTCGGGCAGGCCGACTTGCCTGACGATTTCATCAACCTTATCC
Source organism: uncultured Alphaproteobacteria bacterium (assembly GCA_947085465.1). GTDB lineage: Bacteria > Pseudomonadota > Alphaproteobacteria > UBA11222 > UBA11222 > CAMTWQ01. Next base: position 70,984 of record CAMTWQ010000047.1, on the reverse strand, counting down.
GTGGAGACAGAAAGCGGCACGCCGTTCGCGCCCGTCCCATAGATATCGATCGCCCGCATCCGGTCCTTGCGGTTTATCTGCGCAGGCCCCGCATTGACCTTTATCTTGGCGACATTGGGCAGATCGACCAGGCGTCCGCCGGCGGCGCGCACCTGGATTTGCTCAAGCTTGGCAAGATCATTGCGCTGGCCTTCCTCAAGCCGCACACGCACATCATACCGCAGCCCGTTTTCTTCATACGTCGCCACATCGATGCCGCCGACAAGTGCGCGAACCATTGAAGCCAATGTGCGAACCGACACGCCCTGATCCGCCGTGCGTTGCCGGTCAAGCTGAACCTGAATTTCCGGCTTTCCCGTCTCAAAGCTGGACTGAACATCGACAAACAGGCCGGATTTACGCATCCGCTGCATTACCTCGTTGCTGAACTTTTCAAGTTCCTGCAAATTATTGCCGCGCACCACATAATCAATGTCAAAATCCTCACCGCCCGCGCCGGAAATCCACGGCACTTCCGACAATGAATATTTACGCAGTTCCGGTGTGTTCTGCATCACTTCGCGCGCTTTCTGCATAATGATGAGAAAAGATTCCTCGCGCTGCTGCTTGGGCGTCAGAGTGATATAAAAACTAGCCTTGTTCACCCTGGCCTGCTGATCCGCGCCGATGGTGAAGAAGGTATTGGTGACATGCTCGATGGCGCGAATGTCCGCAGCCAGCCCATTGGCGATGCGTTTTGTTTCTTCAATGCCAGACCCAAAAGGAACTTCGATCGAGGCAAGAAACTCACTGCGGTCGGTCCTGCCGCCAAACTCCATCGGCACCAGACGGGCCACCATCATGCCGCCAAAAATGGATGCCGCCGCAAGCAGCACCACCAGAAAACGATGCTCCAGCGAGAACTTCAGGACGCGGCCATAAGTGCGCTCAACCGCTTCATGGCCCGCCTCAAAGCGGCGGGCAAGCGGGCCAAACGACGAATGCGGTTTAAGAAAGCGGGCGCACAGGGTTGGCGTAAGCGTCAGTGACACCAGCAATGACACGATGATTGAAAACGTCACCGCCAGGCCATACTGAAAGAAAAACCGCCCGGCAATGCCCTCCATAAAGGCGATCGGCACGAACACCACCAGCATCGAATTGGTGCCGGCGATTACGGCGCCGCCGACCCGCTTGATGCCCACCGACGCCGCTTCCATCGGCTTGTAGCCATCATCGATGGCGCGGTAAATCGCTTCCAGCACCACAATCGCGTCATCGACCACCAGGCCAACCGCGACGCTCAGCGCCATCATCGTCAGCATGTTGAGCGTGAATCCGGCCACATAGAATGCAAAAAATGTGGCGATGATTGATGTCGGCATCGCTATGGCGACAATCGCCGTGGCGCGGCTGCTCAACAAAAATATCATCGTTACCGCCACAACAAGGCCAAGCCCGATCAGCATGTCTTTGGTGACGTCGTTGATTGATCCCTCGATAAATGTCGAAATGTCGCGCGCAACAACAATCTTAAGCCCCTTGGGGGCCAGCGAGTCGATGTTCACCAGCGCCTTCTTAATGGCTTTAGCGACATCAAGAGTGTTTTCGCCCGATTGCCGGCGCACCTCCAATGAGACGCCGGGCTGCCCATTCAGTTCAGCAAAGGTGCGTTCGTCCTCCATGCCATCTTCAACCCGCGCCACATCCCGCACGCGGGTCGGCGCGCCATCGCGGAACGCCACAACGATGTCGCCAAACTCGGTGACCGAGTGCACTTCACCCATGGTCTTGACGCCGAATTCTTCTCTATTGCCGGCGGTTTGCAGTTGCCCGCCGGGCAACTGCGCATGCTCGTTCTGAATGGCGCGTATGACATCATCGGCGGTCAACTGATAGGCGCGCATTTTATCTACATCCAGCCAGATGCGCACCTGGCGGTCGCGCCCGCCGACCAGGGTTACTGAACCAACGCCGGGGAGCCGTTGTATCCGCTCCTTAAGAATGGTGTCAGCGAATTGGGTGATGTCACGGATCGGCAAATCACCGGCCACCATGACCGACATGATCGGCTGGGCGTCAGGATCGACTTTACTGACCACCGGCGGATGGATGTCGCGCGGCAGATCCCTTGCGGCAATCGCCACCTTGTCGCGCACGTCCTGCGCTTTAACATCTATATCTTCGCTTAATTCAAATTCGACAGCGATTGCGGAACGGCCTTCGAAACTTTGCGAGCGGATGCTTTTGATCGAAGAGATCGTATTGACCTGTTCCTCGATGACATCACTTACTTCTGTTTCCATGGTTTCGGGGGCTGCGCCTTCTAGCGCGGTAGAGACGCTGACGAACGGAAATTCGACATTGGGAAACAGATCATAGCCAATGCGCGTGATCGCAACCAGGCCGAGCGCGACCAGCGCGCCAATCAGCATGACCGCGAAAACGGGGCGGCGGATAGCGAGATCGCTAATCCACATGCGCCATCTCCACCGAAATCGCATCGCCATCGCGAACCCGCATGAGATTTGGCCCAACCAGCACGTGGTCCAGCGCGGTTAGGCCCTGAATAATTTCCACCCGGCGCGCATCCAGTTCACGGGCTATGATCTTGGTCTGCCTGGCGCGTCCATCCACATTGACGAACACATAGTGCGCATCCTGCTGGCCAAGCACAGCGCGGCGGTCCAGCGTCATCGCCGGGCGCGGATCAGGCGATAATGTCGCGCGCGCAAACAGGCCCGGCTTGATCGCATAATCGGGATTAAGAATGGCCAGGCGCACCTGCACCTTGCGGCTAACCGGGTCCACCTGATCATTAAGCACATGGATCTGGCTGGGATAATCCTTGTCCATGCCATCGATATGCACTGTGCCTGGCGTGCCAAGCCGCACATACCGCAGCTTGGTTTCCGGGACTTCGACAATTGCTGCGACCACATCGATTTTTGAGATGTCAAATACGCCGCGTCCGCCGCCGCCGCCGCCCATGGCTTCCATGCCCGGGCCGCCCATGGTGGAAAGAAATTCCCCCTTGAATTTGTATTGATAGACAATCACCCCATCATAGGGCGCGTACACGATGGTATCGTCGAGGCTCTGCCTGGCCTTCGCGAGATTGGTCCTGGCGATGCCCAGCCGCGCTTCGGATACCGAATACTGCGCCTGGACTTTATCCATTTGGCCTTTAGAGACGACCCCGCCAGACTTCAATTCGGTGATGCGCCCAAATTCCGCTTTAGCGTTGGTGAAGTCAGCTTCGGCCAACTGTACTTGAAACTGCGCCTCCTGCAGCCGGATTTCATAATCGCTACGGCGGATCTCAAATAGCGGATCGCCTTCTTTCACCCGGTCGCCGACGGCGACCAGGGTTTTTTCCAGCACCCCCGTCACGGTTGGCCCAATATTGGATTTCAGCGACGCGGAAATCGTGCCGGTGCCAACCACCGGTTCAATAATTTCTTCCATCACAGGCCTGACTACCGAAAGCTCAATAGGCTTTTGTTGGACAGCATTGCTGGCTACCGGCGCCGCCGCAGGTTTGGCGGCGTCAGATGCTTTTTCTTCCCCGGACTTGCCGCAGGCGCTAAGCGCCATGAGCAGCACCAGACCGGGAACGATAAATCTATGCATTAAACCCTCTCTAAAATTATCCAGCATCGGCGGAATATTTGCATGTTTCATGATGATTTTACCTCTGAGGCAACCAGAAAATGACAATTGGCGCGCGCCACCGGTCGCGCTGGGTCTTCCTGCCAGGCAGTCGTAACAACTGTGGCCAGCCTGCTGCCAAGCCGGACAATCTCGCCCCGGCCGAACGTATCTTTGGGTCCGGCGGGCCGTAAATAATCCACCGTGGTGCTGATCACGCGGGGGATGTCCTTGCCGCAGACCGCCGCCGGATTACGCTGCGCATGCACCACCGCCGCCAATCCAACCGCTTCCAGAAACGCCGCCACGACACCGCCATGCAGCGCCGGCAGCATGGGATTGCCAATCAGCATACTGGAAAAAGCCATCCGGCAAACCACACCCTCTGCTTCCAGCCTAGCCGAAATGCCAAGCTTGTGCGCAAACGGTATGGCCTCGAATAACCGGGCTATATCACCATCTTGCGTATCCAGGCCGCCAAAGGTTTGCACGCTCATCTGGCACGCCCCCTCATTGCTGCGGCCATGGGCGGTGGGTCGCCCGCAGTACCTAGCATAAATGAACCATTGCCAATAGCTGCCGGGTCATCGGGGTCATGGGTAAAGACAATCCCTTTGGAAAACCCCACATTGCGTCCATATCTGTAACAGCTCCCTGTGGCGAAAATATCTTCGCCCGCCGGAACCGCCCGCAGATAATCAACCCGTAAATCCAGCGTCGCGATGGCGACCGGCGTAACCATTTTCTGCATGACGGCAAAGCCGCATATGGTGTCGAGCAACAACATCAACACACCGGAATGCACAACATTCCACTGTGTGTCGCCGATAGTGTCAGGCTGGTGCGGCAGCCGCACAAGCACCCCTTCTGAGTCAAGGCGTTCGATCATAACGCCCAATTCACCCATAATGCCGACATCACCGCCCGGCGCGCGCCCGGAACGGCGGCGGAATTCGGCCCAGGAAATTGGTATATCATCAAACATCGCAATCTCTTATCACAGTTATCCCGCCACGGGGAACCCGCGGATAGCGAAACAGTAGAATTCCATGCTTGCCTTAATAATTAGTATACTTATATATAATATATAATTATATAATACCAACTGTTTCTATCTAAAATAAAACCAATTGGCGTCCTATGTCACACCTCTCTGCCGACCGGTTTGAACTGCAACGGGATGTTGGCTGGCTGGTTTATGATGTCTCCCGCATGCTCATGCGCTCGGTCGAGAGACAGGTGCGAGAAGTGGGCATTACCCCCCAGCAGTGGCGGGTCCTGGTGCAAATTGCCCGCGCGGACGGCCAAACCCAAAGCCATTTGGCCGAGGAGGCCGAAATTGCTCCCGCCCCGCTTGGCCGCCTGCTGGACCGGCTGGAAGAGCAAAAGATTATCGAACGCCGCCCGGACCCATCTGATCGCCGTGTCAGGCGCGTCTATCTCACCGGCGGGGAACAGGGGCAGTTTTTTGACACTCTGCGCCAATTGGCCATGCGGCAATTCGAGATTGTCTATCGTGCTGTCAGTGAAGCAGAACTGCTTGAACTTCAAAGCCTGCTTCAAAAGCTCAAGGGAAATATGCTACAGGGTGACGCCGCGATCCGGTCGGCCGCTGGAGCTTTTCCTGCATCAGCACTGAAATAACAGGCGCCGCTAAAGAAAAATCTTGTCAGTAAGGGGCGGGGATGTTTTCTATCCGCCATGAGAGCGGCGCTTGCCGCACCAGCATTATCTCTTAAAGGGTGGACTCCGGCATGAACTTCGATTTCTCTGACGATCAGAAACTGCTCAAGGACCAGGCGCGTAAATTCCTTACGGATAAATCCAGCCTGAAAGTGGTGCGCCGCATTCTCGATACTGACGAGACCTATGCCAAAGAAGTATGGAAGGGCATTGTCGAGATGGGCTGGACTGGCACCACGATCCCGGAAGCCTATGGCGGCATCGGCCTTGGCCATCTGGAATTATGCATGATCGCCGAGGAATTGGGCCGTTCATTGGCCCCTGTGCCGTTCTCGTCTTCCGTTTATCTGGCGACCGAAGCCCTGCTGATCGCAGGCAGCGAGGAGCAAAAGCAAAAATATCTGCCTGGTCTCGCGGCTGGCGAAAAGATCGGCACCCTGGCCTTGTCAGAAGGCACCCAGGCAGCCACGCCAAAGACCATGAAGGTCAGTTTCGAGGGCGGCAAGCTAAAGGGAACCAAAATGCCGGTTCCCGACGGCGATGTTGCTGACTTCGCCATTGTGGTGGTGAAAACCGGCAGCGGCACGGATGAAAAATCCATCTCGCTAGCCATCGTTGATCTGACTGGCGGCGGCGTTTCGCGCGCGCCATTAAAGACGCTCGACCCCACCCGCAATCTTTCCAAGGTCAGCTTTGACGGCGCGCCTGCCGAATTGCTTGGCAAGCAGGGCGGCGGCTGGGCGGTGGTGCAGCAAGTGCTGGATCGTGCGGCGGTTCTGGTGGCGTTCGAACAAATTGGCGGCGCCGACGCGGTGCTGGCGACAGCGCGGGAATATGCGCTGAACCGCTATGCGTTTGGCCGCCCGATCGCCTCGTTCCAGGCGATTAAACACAAGCTAGCCGACATGTATATCAAGAACGAACTGGCGCGCTCCAACAGCTATTACGGCGCCTGGGCGCTATCCACCAACGCGCCGGACCTGCCCGCCGCCGCCGCCGGTTCACGCATTGCCGCCACCGAAGCCTTCAATTACGCCGCCAAGGAAAATATCCAAACCCATGGCGGCATGGGCTTTACCTGGGAGTTTGATTGTCATCTTTTCTATAGGCGCGCCAAATGGCTCAGCCTGTGCCTGGGCAGCCATTTGTCCTGGAAGGACAAATTGGTCAGTGAACTTGAAAAGCGTAACGCCGCTTAATCATTCCGGACAGGAGACAAGGATCATGGATTTTGAAGACACACCGGAAGAAGCCGCGTTTCGTAAACAAGTGGCGACCTGGTTGAAAGCGAACGCGCCAAAAGACGCCGGCCAAGGCATGTTTCGCGCCGAACTGAACGAGAAAGAGTCGCTTAAAATCGCCAAAGCCTGGCAGGCGAAAAAAGCCGCCGCCGGCTACGCCAAAATTACCTGGCCGAAAGAGTTTGGCGGCATGGGCGGCACGGGGATTCAAAATGTCATCTATTCCCAGGAAGAAGCAAAACTTTCTTTACCCGGCGGTTTCTTTGATATCGGCCTTGGCATGTGCATTCCAACCGTCATGGCGCATGGCAAGCCGGAGCATCTGGCGCGCTATGTCAAACCGGCGCTGTACGGGGAAGAAATCTGGTGCCAGTTGTTTTCCGAACCGGCGGCGGGTTCTGATCTGGCCGGCATCCGCACCCGCGCGGAGCGCGACGGCGATGACTGGATTATCAATGGGCAAAAAATCTGGACCTCGGGCGCGCATTATTGTGATTTTGGCATTCTCGTCACCCGTTCTGATCCGACCGTGCCAAAGCATAAGGGCCTGACTTTTTTCTTCCTCGACATGAAATCCCCCGGCGTTGAAGTGAAACCGATCAAGCAGCTTTCCGGCGGCGCCAATTTCAACGAAGTGTTCTTCAGCAATGTGCGAATACCGGATTCACAACGGCTCGGCGCGGTTGGCGATGGCTGGAAGGTGTCGCTCACCACGCTGATGAATGAGCGCCTGGCGATTGGCGGCGGCGGTGGCGCGCTGGGCACCAACGAACTGATTGAACTGGCGAAATCGATCACCTTTCCCGATGGGCAACCAGCAATCAAGAACAGCGCCGTGCGCGAACGGCTAGCCGATTGGTATGTGCAGGGCCAGGGCCTGAAATACACGCGCTTTCGCAGCCTGACGGCGCTCAGCAAGGGCCAGACGCCGGGGCCTGAAAACTCCATCGGCAAAGCCGTCAGCGCGCAGCGCGGCCAGGAATACACCGCCTTCGCCATGGAGATGATGGATATGGGCGGCATTATTTATGATCAGGACATTGCTCCGATGCATGCGGGGTTCCAGAATGGCTGGCTGTTTGCGCCCGCCATGCGCATTGCCGGCGGCACCGATGAAATCCTCAAGAACATCATTGCCGAACGGGTGCTGGGCCTGCCCGGCGAAATCCGTGTCGACAAGGACATTCCCTACAATCAATCGCCTGGGGTGAAGTAATGGACTTCGAAGATACGCCGGAAGAGGCCGCCTTTCGCGCCCAGGTGCGAGGCTGGCTGAAACAAAATGTGATGGAGGTTCAGAAGGGCTCGCGGGTTGGCGTCACAGAATCCAAGGCGTGGCAAAAAGTGAAAGCCGCGGCTGGTTATGCCGCGATCACCTGGCCAAAGGAATATGGCGGCATGGGCGGCACCAGCATGCAGAACGTCATCTATGGCCAGGAAGAGTCGCAATATAACCTTCCGGGCAATGTGTTTTTGATTGGCCTTGGCATGGCGATGCCGATGATGATGGTGCATGGCACACCGGAGCAAAAACAGCGTTACATCAAGCCCGCACTGTATGGCGATGAAGTCTGGTGCCAGTTATTTTCCGAACCGGGTGCGGGTTCCGATCTGGCCGGCATTCGCAGCCGCGCCGAAAAAGACGGCGATGACTGGATCATCAACGGCCAGAAAATCTGGACATCAGGCGCGCATTATTGCGATCTCGCCATTCTTGTAGTGCGCAGCGATCCAACCGTCGCCAAGCATAAGGGCCTGTCGTTTTTCATTGTGGATATGAAATCGCCGGGCGTTAAGGTGGAACGCATCCGGCAGATTTCAGGCCAAAGTCATTTCAACGAAGTGTTCCTGGAAAATGTACGCATTCCAGATAGCAACCGCATCGGCGCGGTGGGCGATGGCTGGAAGGTGGCGCTGACAGTGCTGATGAACGAGCGTTCCGCCGTCGGCAATATGGGTGCTGGCGTTGGCATTGATGAATTGATCCAGCTCGCCCGCGACACCGAACTGATTGACGGCGCGGCCATCAACAATATGGCGGTGCGCGAAAAAATCGCCGACTGGCATGTGCAAAGCCAGGGGCTGAAATACACCCGCTTCCGTTCGCTGACGGCGCTGAGCAAGGGGCAAACACCTGGCCCGGAAAACTCCATCGCCAAGGCGGTGAGCGCGCCGCGCCGCCAGGATCTGTCCGCCTTCGCCATCGAGATGATGGATATGGGCGGCATCATCCGTGACCGGACGATATCGCCCTATCGCGCCTCCTTTGAAGAAGACTGGCTGTCCTCGCCGGGTATCCGGATTGCCGGCGGCACCGACGAGATTCTCAAAAACATCATCGCCGAGCGGGTGCTAAAACTGCCGGGCGAAATCCGTGTAGACAGCGAGTTGCCATTTAATGAGCTGCCAAGCGGGCGGTGAGGGGGAAGGGATTAAACTGTCATGTCAAGACCTGAGCCCTTTTTCTCGAAGAAATTTGTCATGAAAAGGGCTCAGACCCTTTAACCCCCCCTTTAACCGTTGCAAAACTGAGCGTCCTCCGAAGCTTGCGCAGCAAACGTAGGGGGCTGGCGAATACCCGCAAATTCATTCTGGCGGAACCTTATTTCCCTTGCGCCCAAAATGGGTGCAAGCTATATTTGTCCGATGCGGATTATTGCCCGGCGGACTTTACAGGATTTTATCAAATCGCTGACCGGGCATAAAGATCGTCCGGCGGTCAAGGCCGCGCTGGATGCCTGGTTCGATGAAGTGAAAAAAGCGAACTGGGAGAATATGTCCGAGGTCAAGCGCCTTTATGCAACGGCAAGCGTTATAAATGCCGGGCGGATTGTATTCAACATTAAAGGCAACGCCTACCGGCTGGTGGTGGCTGTTGATTTTGAGAAACGCATCGTCTGGATAAAATGGATTGGCTCGCACAAGTCCTATGACCGGATTGACGTAACAAAGGTGGAATATGACGGCTGAACTAAAACCGATCCGCTCGGAGGCGGACTATAAACGGGCATTAACTAGCCTCAAGAAGCTTTGGGGCGCAAAAAGCGGAACTGCGGCGGGAGATCGTCTCGACATATTGGCGACATTGGTCGATGTCTATGAGGCGGAACATTACCCGATGGACCCGCCCGACCCCATCGACGCCATCAAATTCCGCATGGAGCAACTGGGCCTGACCCGCAAGGATCTGGAGCCTATCATTGGTACGCGCGCGCGCGTAACAGAGGTTCTGAACCGCAAACGCAACCTGTCTATCGCCATGATTCGCCGATTGCATGAAGAACTTGGTCTGCCAGCCGAAATTCTCATTCGCCCCACGCGCGGCAAGAAAGCCGCGTGATTGCAGGAAATTGCTTTGGGCGGCGAGGAAAAGATTAAGCATAGAAAGAAATAGGGTCAGACTCGATTTAATTTCTTAACTTGCTGTCATATCTGGCATTATCCTAAATCGAGTCTGACCCTATTTAATTCTTGACCCTATTTAATTCTCAATTTGCTGGAGCGTGAGCTCGCACAGCGCCTGCGCAGAGGCGCCGCTGATTTGCGCGTGATACCACGCGGCGGTGTGTGAAAGGGCTGCATCAAGATCAAGCATTGAGCGCCACTGCAATTCCTCGCGCGCCTTGCGGCAATCCAGTTGCAGCAGCATGGCTTCGTGTGGCTGGCCGGGTTGCGCCTCAACGCGCCATTGCGCATCCAGGCCGCGCGCGCGCATGACGTCCGCCAGGCGGGTGATGACTTCCTGCACCTCGTAAACGGCGCGCATTTCAGGGCCAAAATTCCATGCCTGGGCATAGCGCGGGCCATCTTTAACCAGCGCTTGCGCCAGCATCAGATAACCGCGCAATGGATCGATCACATGCTGCCAAGGCCGGTTCGCATGGGGATTGCGCAGGATCAATTCCCCGCCTTTGCGCCAGGCGCGCATGGCGTCGGGGATCAGCCTATCCTCGCTCCAGTCGCCGCCGCCGATCACATTGCCGGCGCGCGCCGTGGCCGTGGCCGGAAGGCCCCCTGGGACGCCGGTGCTGAAAAACGAGCGGCGGTAGGCGCTGGTGACCATCTCGGCCATCGCCTTGCTGGCGCTGTAGGGGTCATGCCCGCCCAGCCGGTCGCCCTCGCCATAGGCCAGGTCATGGCCAAGATTTTCATACACTTTGTCAGTGGTGACGATGACAATGGCGCTGACACCGTCAAAAGTGCGGGCTGCCTCCAGCACATGCGCCGTGCCCATGGCGTTCACTGCAAAGGTCTCTATGGGCAGCCGGTAGGAGCGCCGCACCAATGGCTGCGCCGCCATGTGAATGATTATTTCTGGCCGCGCTTCGCGCACAAGCTCTGTCAAAGCGCCCAGATCGCGCACATCGCCGATGCGATGACGCAATTGCGGCAGCAGCGCCGGAAGATCAAGGGCTGCAAACATATCTTCGGGATGCTCGGGGGCAAGGGCATAGCCAAATATCTCCGCCCCCATTTTGGCGAGCCAGATCGACAGCCAGCTTCCCTTAAATCCCGTATGCCCGGTCAGCAGCACCCGCTTCCCCGCCCAGAATTGAGGGGTAACGCCGTTCTGCTGGCTTTCATCCGGTTTAGAGCCTGTCACAGGTGCACCTTGAGAATTAAATAGGGTCAAGAATTAAATAGGGTCAGACTCGATTTAATTTCTTAACTTGCTGTCATATCTGGCATTATCCTAAATCGAGTCTGACCCTATTTAATTCTCGCAAGCCAATCGCAGGCTGCTCTAGTTGCTACTATAGCGGTTGGCCACTGGTTGGCCTACTCTCACGCGCGGAATCAATTGGAACTTACATGCACAAGATAAAATGTGCGGACTAGCCGGTTTTGTTGACCGCCGCCGGGGCCGCAGCGCAGGGTTTGATCAGCTCCAGGATCAGGCGCGCCGCATGGCTGACCGTCTGTTGCATCGCGGGCCGGATGATGGCGGCGTGTGGGCCGACGCCAGCCAGGGCGTGGGCATCGGGCATCGGCGGCTGTCGATCATTGATCTTTCGCCGCTTGGCGCGCAGCCCATGCGTTCTGCGAATGGGCGCTTCATCATCGCCTATAATGGCGAGGTGTATAATTTTACCGAATTGCGGCAGGAATTAGAAAAACGCGGCGCGCTTTTTCGCGGCCATTCCGACACCGAGGTTATCCTCGAAGGCTTTGCCTGCTGGGGCGTCGAGGCCATGGTGCACAAGCTGCTTGGCATGTTCGCCATTGCGGTGTGGGATAATCAGGAGCATGCGCTCAGCCTGATACGAGACCGGATCGGCGTTAAGCCGCTATACTGGACGTACACGGATAATTTGTTTCTGTTTGGATCGGAGTTAAAGGCGTTGCACGCCTTTGACGGCTGGCGTCCGCAAATTGACCGGGATGCAATTGGCGATCTGCTGGCCTATTCCTATATTCAGGCGCCTAACAGCATCTATCAGGCGGTGCATAAGCTTGAACCCGCAACCATACTGACATTGGATGCGGGCGGGCGCATCACACAGCGCGTTTATTGGTCCATGGCGGAAGTGGCGCGCAATGGCGCCGCCGCCGCAAGAATGGATGATCGCGAAGCAATCATGCAGCTAGAGGCCTTGCTTAAGGATGCGGTGAAGCGGCGCATGGTGGCCGATGTGCCGCTAGGCGCGTTTTTATCCGGCGGCATTGACTCGAGCCTGGTCACAGCCCTGATGCAGGCGCAAAGCACACGCCCCATCCGCACCTTTACCATTGGATTTTCAGAAGATGGTTTTGATGAGGCGGCGCATGCGCGCAAAGTCGCTGCGCATCTGGGGACTGAGCATGCCGAGCATTACTTTGCCGCAGCCGATGCGCTGGCGCTGGTTCCGAAATTGCCGGATATGTATGACGAGCCGTTTGCCGACTCCTCGCAATTGCCTACCCATCTTGTCTCTGCGATCACCCGCAAGCATGTGACTGTCGCGTTATCGGGCGATGGCGGCGACGAGCTGTTCGCGGGCTATAATCGGTATGTGTGGTTTGATCGCATCTGGCGCGCGGTGGGCCCGATACCCTTGCCAATGCGCCGTGCGCTGATGGCGGCGTTGCGAGGCGTTCCGGTTGGCGTATGGGACAAGGCGGCGCAAATGGTTCCTGCCGCCTTTCGTCCCCGGCAAGTGGGCGACAAGGTGCATAAGCTCGCGCGCGCGCTCGGTGCGCGTAACCCGATGGAAATGTATCAGCTGCTGTTGTTGCAGGGGGACCGCCCGCACCGTCTTTTCGCAGGCGGCCATGAAGCCAATGAGCGCCTGCCCGCACAACCGGCGGTGGCGCTGCAAACCGGGCCTTTTGTGCCGCAAATGCAGTTTCATGACATGCTGGCCTATCTGCCAGGCGATATCATGACCAAGCTGGACAGGGCGAGCATGTCGGTGAGCCTGGAGGCGCGCGAGCCGTTGCTCGATCACCGGTTGATTGAATTTGCCTGGACGCTGCCATTATCGATGAAATTGCGTGGCGGAGAGGGCAAATGGATATTGCGGCAAATACTCGACGCTTATGTGCCGCGCCATTTGATGGCCCGGCCAAAGGCCGGTTTTGGCATTCCCTTGCAGCAATGGCTGTGTGGTCCGCTCAGGGGCTGGGCCGAGGCGTTGCTGGCGCCGCAAGCGCTGGAAGCGGACGGGTTCTTTAACGCCAAGGCGGTGCACACGGCCTGGCGACGGCTGCAAGCAGGCAGCGAAAGCCCCTATCTGATCTGGAATGTGCTGATGTTTCAGGCCTGGAAGCAGCGTTGGCATGCCTGATGCTCTTGCGCATCCTGGCCGAACGGTTCATGTATTAATGGCACGCGAATCAGGCGCTTGAGCAAAGCGCAAGCATAGGATCGGGCGGGAATCAGGAATGAGCCTGCTTTACAAGGCGCTTACCCAGGCGACGCAGCAGCGCGAAAAGGGCGCTCAGGCCCCCCTAAAATCATCTGGGGCGCTGGGGCAGGCTGCGAGCGTAACCGCGCCAGGCGCGGCGCCGTCTGTTGCCGGGCGCATGACGCCGCACACACTTTCCTCCAGCAAAAGCAGCGCCCCCGGCGGACGCATGAGCCGCTGGATATTACTGTCCCTGGTAGGGGTTACAGGGATCATATCCGCCGGGCTGTTATTGATGCCCGAGGCGCCGCTAGAACCTTTGCCGCCGCAACTGGCGCAGCTACCCGAACCCGCAGCGGCAACGCCCTCTGAAGCAGTTGCGCCGGAAGTTCAGCCGGAGGCCGTGGAGAGTTTGCCGCCTAGTGAAGCCATCTCCCCCGATCAAAGTGCAGAAAGTGCGCCGGTGGCGCCTGCTGAACCTGATACCGTTCCGCCTGAGCCTGTTCAGCCGCCACAACGTATTGGCGCGGATAGCGCGCCATCTGAACCGCCACCCGTGCGTGCGCCAAAACATGTCAGCGATGCGGGTGTGGAAAAATTCGTCGATGCGCAATTGGCCGGGCGTGAAATGGCTGCCCTCGGCCCGCCGGTCGATCTAAAGCATGAGGGCGATGCTGCGGCGCTGGCGCAGGAGCGTCCTGGCATGCAAATCACCAACGACACAGATATGGCACGGGCGCGCTATGAAAATGCGTTGCGCCTGCTTGAGGGTGGGGAACCGGCGCAGGCGGAACATATTTACGCGCAAATTTTGCGGGATGACCCAAATGACCGGCTTGCCTTGCTCGGCCGGGCGGCGGCGCTGCAAAAAATGCAGCGCACGCAACAAGCGCTAGCCGCCTTTGAGGCGGTGCTGGCGGCGTATCCCGGCGACGAGTGGGCGTTGACGAATTTACTTGCGCTGCTCTCCACGCAAAACTCCACGCAAGCGCTGGAGCAGTTGCAGCGCCTGATAAGGCTGAATCCGCAAAATGCGCTGGTGCCAGCGCAAGTCGGGATGCTGCATCTGGCGCGCGGAGAATATGAGCCCGCCGCGCGGCATCTGGAACGCGCTGTGGCGCTTGAACCGCGCAACGCGAAATATGCTTTCAATCTGGCGGTGGTTTACGACAAATGGGGCCAGCCGGAGACGGCGTTGCGGTTTTACGCACAATGCCTTGATCTCGCCACCCGCGCACAGGATGCGCAAATTCCAGTAGAAACCGTGCGCCAGCGCATGGCGTTTCTAACGGTGAAATAATATGCCTTATTTGACGCATTTTAATCTTGCCGAACATCCGTTTTCCCTGACGCCTGACACGGGGCTGTATTTTCCGGGAATGGTGCATCAGGAAGTTTATGAGTCAGTGCGCTACGCCATCTTGCGCGGCGAGGGCATCGTCAAGGTGTCGGGCGAGGTCGGCACGGGGAAAACGCTGCTGTGCCGGATGCTGCTGAGTGCGGCTGGCAATGATGTTGTGATCGCTTATCTGAATAATCCGCGCAATGACGCCGAGTGGGTGGCGCGCGCCATTTGCCGCGAATTTGGATTGGATGTTGGATCAGCGGCGGATATTTATGATTGCCTGAACCGTTTCTTGATTCAAAAACACGCCGACGGCGTGAATGCGGTGGTGCTTGTTGACGAAGCGCAAGCGCTGGGTGAAACGGGCCTGGAATCGATCCGGCTGCTGTCAAATCTAGAAACCGAAAAACGCAAGTTGCTGCAAATCGTTTTATTTGGACAGCCGGAACTCGACAATCTTTTGCAGCGGCATGATTTGCGCCAGGTTGCCCAGCGCATCAATTTTTCGTTCGGATTGAAGCCGCTGTCCGATTCAGAAGCCACTGCCTATGCCCGTTACCGGGTAAAGATGGCTAGCCGCAATCCAGACGCCGCCATGGAAGTATTCGCGGATAATGCGCTGGAGGCCCTGGCGCGGGCAGGCAGGGGCAATCCGCGCTGGATGAATATTCTGGGAGACAAGTCCTTGCTTGCCGCCTATGCCGAAGGCGCCATGCAAGTGCTGCCCAAACATGTGCGCGCGGCGGTGAAAGAAGCCCGGCAATTAAGTTTGCGCCGCTCGCATCAGTTGCCGGTCGGCTGGTGGCGGCGTCCGGCGTCCGCATTGATCACTACAATGGTGTTGGTGTCATGCGTCTCAGTGCTTGGCGCTGCGCTGTATATTGCAGCGGATCAACATGACGCGGGCGGCATCCGGCCATGGCTGACGGAGAAAGTATCGCTTCTCACCAACCAATTGCGCCGGTAGCAGCGCGCGATGCTGGCGGAGATGCCGGATTGGCTGCTGACCGGAATAGCCGCGCTTTTTGGTCTGTGCATGGGAAGCTTCGCCAGCCTGCTCGCCTACCGGCTGCCGCGCGGCTTGCCGGTAATTGCTGGCCGCTCTTGTTGTCCTGCTTGCGCAAAGCCTTTGCGCGCGCGCGATTTGGCTCCCTTGTTATCTTATCTCTGGAACCGAGGCCGTTGCGCGCAATGCGGCGCGAACATTGGGCGGCGATATCCTCTGATTGAGCTTGCGGCGGCGGCCTCAAGCATGCTGGCCGTCATGGCGGCGGGGCCTGGTTTGGATGCGGTGTTGCTGGCGCTGCTGGCTGCCGGCCTGCTGGTGGTGATTGCGGTTGATCTCGAATTTATGATCATTCCCGACGCAGTGCTGATGGCTTTGGCGCTGCTTGGCGGCGCTTACCGGTTTCCTGAGTGGATGGATGCGGCAGGCGGCGCGGCAATCGCGGCAGGCGTTGCGTTGGGATTGCGCTTCATATTTACGCGCCTCAAGGGCCGCGAGGCGCTGGGGCTTGGGGATGTTAAATTTTTCGCCATGGCGGGAATCTGGTGCGGGACCGCCGGCCTTGCCAGCTTCATGATGCTGTCAGGAGTTTTTGGCATTGTGTTTGCGCTGGGCTGGCGGGTGGGCAGGAAGCCAGATCATGCTCTGGCGGCTGAATTTCCATTCGGTCCGGCGCTTGCCGCTGGGCTATATGTCGTGCTGCTGCTAAAACAAACAGGTTCAGCGCTCGGTGAGTTTTAGCTCGATGCGGCGGTTGCGGTTGCGCGCCGCCTCGTTATCGCCAGGCTCAAGCGGTTGAAACTCGCCAAAGCCCGCCGCCGCCAGCCGGTTTGACGGCACGCCTTCAGCAATGAAAAAATTCACTACCGAAATTGCGCGCCCCGCCGACAATTCCCAATTGGACGGAAAGCGTTGCGTCACAATCGGCACCGTGTCCGTATGCCCATCAACGCGCAACACCCATTTCAGTTCGCCGGGAATTTGCGGCGCGACTTCGAGCAAGGCTGCCGCAACTTTTTGCAATTGAAGCTTTCCCGCCTCGCCAATATCCGCCGAGCCGGAGGCGAACAGCACTTCCGATTGAAATACAAAACGGTCGCCCTCGACCCGCACGCCTGGCGTATTGCTCAACACGTCCCTCAAGCGGCCAAAAAAATCCGATCTGTAGCGCGCCAGTTCTTCAACCTTCGCGGCCAGAGCCTGGTTCAGGCGCGCGCCAAGCTCGGCGATAATCACCTGATTGCTGGTGTCCTTGATTTCAGCAGCATCCAGCGAGGCTTCTACCCGCGAGAGCTGTGCGCGCAATTCTGCAATCTGTTCGTTTAGCAGCACGATTTGCGCGGTGGCGGCGCTGGAGATTGCTTTTTCTGAGGAAAGCGCCCCGCGTGCCGCGCCGATATCTTTTTCCAGGGCCGCGATACCGCCTTCGCGTTGCAGAACAAGATCGCGCAAGCGGGCAATGGTTAGATCCGTTTCGGCGATTTTGGCGCTGCGCGCATCCAGATCGCGGGTGGTGTTTTGCAATGCGGCGGAAAGCCGCGCCACCTCGCTGCGCATTTCGCCGCCCGCCTGTTTTTCCAGCGCCAGTAATTCCGCCAGATCCCGCGCCTTGCGATTGAGTTCGCGCAGGGCGTCATCACGTCCAGACAATGCTTGCGAAAGATAAAAATGCGCCAGAATAAATACGGACAGCACAAACGTGACAACCAGCAGCAGGTTGGCCAGCGCATCAACAAAGCCCGGCCAAATATCTAACGCTGCGCGCCGCGCACGGATGCCGCGCACCGTCATCAGGAGGAATCCTTGCGCCGCTCGCCGTCCAATCCAGCAACGGTTCGGGTCAGCAGTTTTATTTCTGATCGAAGTTCGCTTAACGCCCGTTCCCTGCCATCCGCCACATCCTGCACCAGGCGCGATAGCTGCACATCCATATTACGCAGATGCTGACGGCTGGCGATGTCAAGGGCGCCCTCGCCGGTTTCACGCTGACGCGCCAGGCGCTCCAGAACAGGCCGCAATTCGCTCTGATTATCGGCCAGCCGTCGCAGCATGTTCTGTTCGTTCTGCATGGAATCGGTGAGGGTAGCCAGTTGCGTCGCCAATGACATGAGCGCCTGATTGCCGGCCGCACGGCTGTCCTCATTGCGCGCGATCACATTTTGCAGCCGCTCGACACTATCGGCGGTTTGTTCCAGCAGGGCGGTGATATAAACCGGAACCGAAGTTTCGCCTTCGCTCAGCGCACTGCCCGAACCCAGCCGTGTCAGGCCGGAAATCCATTCTTCGAATTCATTGTAAAAACGGTTCTGCGCCTGCGAGGCGTTGAGATCGAGAAAGCCCAGCACCAATGATCCGCTTAGGCCAAAAAGCGATGAAGAAAACGCCGTGCCCATGCCGCTTAATGGCGTTTGCAGCCCGGCCTTCATCTGATTAAAGACGGCAGTGATGTCGCCCCCCTCAACGGAGAGATTCTGGATCGTGGCGCCAATTGAACTCAATGTTGCGATCAGCCCCCAAAAGGTGCCGAGCAGGCCAAGAAAAATCAGCAGCCCGATCATATAGCGCGAGTTGTCGCGCGATTCATCCAGCCGGATGAAAACTGAATCGAGAATTGCGCGGGTGGCCGGCGCCGAGAGCCGCAAACGGCCCTGGCGTTCGCCCAGCATGACCGCCATCGGCGCCAGCAAAATAGGCGGCGCTGCGGGCAGGCCTGCACTGTCACGCTGAAACGCTTCAATCCATTCGATTTCCGGGCCTAATTGCAGCACCTGCCGGAAATTATAAAATACGCCAAACAGCAACACTGCGATGATCAGCCCGTTTAACGCCGGGTTGACGGCAAAGGCATGGCCGAGCGGCCCGGTAAGCGCAACCGCCACAGCAGTGGTGGCGGCCAGAAATACCCCCATGCGGATCAAAAACCGCCGCTGGCCCGAGAACGTCTCCAATGGAATCGTGGCAACCGCGCCGTCCGGCGGCGGCGCTGCAAGCTGGGCCTGATCCGATGGCGCGCTCATTGCGAGAGCAATATCACTTCGATTCGGTCGGGTGGGCCGCCATCCGCGACGGGGCCGAGCGCGCGCACGTCGATGCGGGTGCTGTCGATGCCTTGCTCCATCAATACCGCGCGCGCCGCCAGGGCGCGTTTCAGCGATATGCGTCGCGCTTGCGCGCCATCATCACTGCCGCTCGCGTGGGATTTTAGCTGCACCCGCGCGCCGCCTTCGCGCAGGCTTGCGACCAGCGCACTGAGCTGCCCTGCGGCCTCGGCGCTCAAGTCTGCGCTGCCGGGATCGAACAACAGGAATTTCCCAGCCGCCGCCACAGGTGACGAGGGCATGGCCGCAACTCTTTGTGGCGGCGCGGGCGATGCTTCGGGAGGTGTAGCCGCAATTATTGATACGGGCGGCGGCGCGCCGCTCAAAATCTCTGGCCGTTTCGCGCCGGGCGGCGGGCGTACGCTGGGGATTGGCGGTGGCGGCGCCATCGCTTCCAGCGCCCTTGGTTGGGATGTGGGTTGCTGCGGCGACATCGGCAAAAATGCATCCCGTTGCACGGCAACCGGCGTGCCGGTTGTAGCTATTGGCGGCGGTAGTTGTTGCGATGTGGCGGCGCGGGCCTGCGGCATATTCGCCAAATTGCGCGGCAGTAAATCGGGCCGCGTGTCCAGGCGCGGTGTGCGTGAATTTTGCAGGGTGGTTGCCGAATAGGGCGCGCGAGAGCCGTGCCCCGAAGCCAGTCCAATCGCGTCAAGATTCACTTCAATGCTGGGCAGCGGCCTTGGATTGCCGATAATAATGGTTTCCTGCGCGCTGGCCGCGCCACTGGCGCAAGCAAGCGCCGCGATGACGAGCGCACGGCGCATGCCACCTGGATTTCCGGATGCTTGCAGGAGACGTTTCGTCACCTCACCCATTCCCAATGTTGCACCCAAGTTTCTACAGCTCATTTACTGCATAGCAGCGGCGATGGGTGTGAGCAAGCCGCTAATCGCGCCAAACAGATAGCTGTTGGCGGCAAGCACGCTACCGCTTTCAAGCATTTTATCGCCGCCGCCGATTTCGCTGACAAAGCCGCCCGCCTCACGCACCAGCAAAATTCCCGCCGCAATGTCCCATGGCTTCAGATCGCTTTCCCAAAAGCCATCAAAGCGCCCGGCCGCGACATAGGCAAGATCAAGCGCCGCCGCGCCAAGCCGCCGCACGCCCGCCACCTCAGGCATTACCGCCGCCATTTCGCGCAGGAATTGTTCATGCCCTGGCCGGCCGTGATAGGGGATGCCGGTGGCCAGCATCGCCTGGCGCAGATCGCTACGGCCCGAGACGCGCAGGCGGCGGCTGTTCAGATAGGCGCCCTGGCCCTTTTCCGCCACATAGCATTCGTCGCTGACCGGATGATACACCAGCCCGGCAATCACCTCGCCGTCGCGCGCCAGTCCGATGGAAATGGCGAAGTGCGGCAGACCGTGCAGAAAGTTCAGCGTGCCGTCGAGCGGATCGATAATCCAATGGTGGCGCATATCCGCCCCATGGGTGACGCCGCTTTCCTCGGCGATCACGCCATAATCGGGCCGCGCGCGCAGCAACTCATAGATCAGGGTTTTTTCCGCCTTCAGATCGGCGTTGGAGACGAAATCCGCCGGCCCTTTCATCGAGACCTGTAATTGCTCCACTTCGCCAAAGTCGCGCACCAGCGCGCGGGCCGCCTTGCGGGCAGCGCCAATCATCACATTGAGGGTTGGCGAATGCGCCATGATCTCCCTTGCCCTAATCCGCGCGCCGGAGATAGCTCACTTCTTCGGTGTCGACAATGATCTTGTCGCCAACGCCGCAAAATGGCGGCACCATACAACGCACCCCGTTGCTCAGCATGGCGGGCTTGTAAGACGAGGCGGCGGTTTGCCCCTTTACGGTCGGCTCGGTCTCGGTGATTTCCAGGGTGACATGCTGCGGCAGCTTGACGCCAATCGGGCGGCCCTCGAAGGATTCAACCATCACCTGCATGCCATCTTGCAAAAACGCTGCGCGTTCGCCGAGAAAATCGGCCTCAATCTGTATCTGCTCAAAGTTTTCCTGATCCATGAAGGTCAGGCTTTCGCCCTCGGCATAGAGAAACTGATAGTCCTTTTGATCCAGCCGCACCCGCTCGACGGTTTCCGATGAGCGGAACCGCTCGTTCAGCTTGGAGCCGTTGATCAGGTTTTTCAGCTCCACCTGGGCAAACGCGCCGCCCTTGCCGGGCTTCACATGGCTGGTCTTGACCGCCACCCACAGGCTGTTCTGATGCCGAATAACGTTGCCGATGCGGATTTCATTGCCGTTGATTTTCATGGGGTCTGCCAGTTTGGGGGAATGTTCAGGCGCATGGTCTAGCAGTTTGTCCCGCAATGCACAATCGGGGCGAAGCAGCCTGTCATTTCCACGTCATCGCCGAAGAAATCAGACAATTCGCTGACAATATCAGTGCCGCCGCCTTTTGGTTATGCATAATGGGGCCAGTCAAAAAATACTGGTGACAATAAACACTGGCGGCAACGGGGAGGAAATCATGGGCAGGATGGACGGTAAAGTGGCGACCATCACGGGCGCTGGCTCGGGCATTGCGCGGGCGGCGGCGAATATTTTCGCCCGCGAAGGGGCCAAGGTCGGCATTCTCGAATTGAAGGAAGATTTGGGCAAGGCCTGCGAGGCGGAAATCCGTGCAGCGGGCGGCGACGCCACATTCTTTCAAACCGATGTCACCAATGACGCGAGCGTCAAGGCCGGCATCGACGCCACGGCGGCAAAATATGGCAAGCTGAATATTCTGTTCAATTGCGCCGGCGGCTCGATTGCCGAGGATAAAAAAGTCACCGATGTCGATCTCGGCGTCTGGGACTTCACCATGAATTTCGATCTCAAGGGGCCGTTCTTGTGCTGCCGGCATGGCATTCCGCATCTGATCAAGGCGGGCGGCGGGGCCATCGTCAACGTCTCGTCCGCTGCGGCGTTACAAGGCGGTTTTGGCGGACAGGTCTATGCGACGGCCAAAGGCGGGATGATTTCGTTCACCCGTTCGCTCGCCGGGCAATATTACCGTGACAATATCCGCGCCAATGCGATTTGCCCCGGAGTCATTCTGACCGACCGGGTGAAGTCGCGCTTTGGCGGCGATGTCAACGCCGACCGGTCCCAGGTCGCTAAGGCGATGGGCATGAAGCGGCATCCGTTCGGCGTTGGCGAGCCGCGGGACATTGCCAATATCGCGCTGTTCCTGGCGTCGGACGAATCGCGCATGATTAATGGCGTCAGCGTGCCTGCAGAAGGCGGCTTGTCGGCCTATTAGGAGACCATATAACAAAGGGAGGAAATCATGGGCAGGCTGGACGGTAAAGTGGCGACCATCACGGGCGCTGGCTCGGGCATTGCGCGGGCGGCGGCGAATATTTTCGCCCGCGAGGGGGCTAAGGTCGGCATTCTCGAATTGAAGGAAGATTTGGGCAAGGCGTGCGAGGCGGAAATTCGCGCCGCCGGCGGCGACGCCACATTCTTTCAAACCGATGTCACCAATGACGCTAGCGTCAAGGTGGGCGTTGACGCCGCGGCGGCCAGATACGGCAAGCTGAACATTCTATTCAATTGCGCCGGCGGCTCGATTGTTGAGGATAAAAAAGTCACCGATGTCGATCTCGGCGTCTGGGACTTCACCATGAATTTCGATCTCAAGGGGCCGTTCCTGTGCTGCCGGCATGGCATTCCGCATCTGATCAAGGCGGGCGGCGGGGCCATCGTCAACGTCTCCTCGGTGGCCGCATTGAAGGGCAATCTTGGGGTGATGGTCTATTCGGCGGCCAAGGGCGGGATTATCTCGTTCACCCGTTCGCTCGCCGGGCAATATTACCGTGACAATATCCGCGCCAATGCGATCTGCCCCGGCATTATTTTAACCGATCGGGTGAAATCGCGGTTTGGCGCAGCCCCGGCTGGCGGCGGCAACGAACTCCCGCAACCCGGCGGCGCCATCAACGCAAAGCGCTATCCGTTCGGCATCGGCCAGCCGCAGGACATCGCCAATATCGCGCTGTTCCTGGCGTCGGACGAATCGCGCATGATCAATGGCGTTAGCGTGCCCGCAGAAGGTGGCATGTCTGCCTATTAGGCCGCCGGTAAATAATTTCTTTACGGGTTTTAGGCGTACATTTAGCGTTAAATCTTCTGCGCTAATATGCATGGCTGTGACGCCTGTTATTGAAAGCTTGGCCGCGAATGCCTAGCTGGATGGGGATTGTCCGCTCAACCCCGGCAAACGGTGCTGGAGTGCGGGCGAGACAAGGCCGGAGGATGCGACGATGTTTTTATTTTCCAGAGCCATTTCTGATCTGATTGATACACATGGCCACTGGCCATTCCGTCTGATCCGAACATGCTCTAGAGTCTTACGCGACGCCTCGGGCTCAACGGCGATTGAATACGCCCTCATAGCCGGGGGTATTGCGCTGGTTATTATCGGTGCGGTGACCCTGCTTGGCGGGGAGGTGTTGGCGCTCTTTACGAGTTTGGCTGACTT
Organism: uncultured Alphaproteobacteria bacterium; assembly: GCA_947085465.1. Taxonomy (GTDB): domain Bacteria; phylum Pseudomonadota; class Alphaproteobacteria; order UBA11222; family UBA11222; genus CAMTWQ01. Next base: position 47,707 of record CAMTWQ010000047.1, on the reverse strand, counting down.
GTTTTAACAGTTAAAGCTCTGCCCAGCCGGTCAATGTAATCACTTCAAAGGTTGCGGGCACACGGCCATCGGGCAAACCAAATTTCCCGGTATAAACTTCACAGGCGCGGGCAAGCGTGTAACGGCGCAGGAAGCTACGCCGCCGGTGCGTGGCCGCATTGGTTTCGCCCATGCCCCGTAATTCACGCATCAGCGCCAGCGGATCGGCATAGGTCACATCGATGCGCTCGCTATCGGCGACGGGCATGGCGAATCCCGCGCGTTGCAATAGAGCGCCAGCGTCGCGCACATCCGCGAAAGGCGAGACGCGAGGGCTAAGGCCACCGTCGATTTCGATCTCGGCAGTGCTCAAAGCATGGCGCAATTCATGCAATGTCTGCCCACCCAGCATGGAACCCATAAACACGCCGCCAGGTTTCAAGGCGCGGCGGATTTGCGCCAGCGCTCCAGGCAAATCATTGACCCAGTGTAAACTTAAAACACTAACGATCAAATCAAGCGATTGCGGCGCAAATGGCAATGCCTCTTCATCGGCGGCAAGCCGCAGACAAGCCGCAGTCGCGCTCATCGCGGGCGATAAATCACACAGCACGAGTACACCGACCCCATGACCGGGCTGATCCCTTAGCGCGCGCGAAAATTGACCGCTATGGCCGCCAACATCGAGCGCCAGCGGAAAACCGCGCTTAAGGCTGCACAATCGTTCGATAAGCCGCGCCGCAACTTCGCGCACCAGAAAATCGTGCGCGGCAAAGTTGCCAGCCGCCCTGTCGCGGCGACGGCGCAGCAGCGCCCGGTCGAACGGGGCGCTTGGCCCGGGTGGCCGAGGGGTCGTGTCTTGTGGCATTGGTCTCCAGGCGGCAATCTGCAATCACGGGCATTGCGCGATTTTGCAAAACGCCTCAGCATAGAGGCATGTGGACGCAGAACCTATATCGGCTGGGAAGTGGTGCGCAATGGGCGGCGGGGAGGCTGCTTGATGCAGTTCTGCCGCCGCGCTGTCTGGTCAGCGGCGAGATTGTGGCGCGGCCGGGTGAACTGAGCGCCAGCGCCTGGAAGACCATCAATTTTATTGAAAAGCCTCTGTGCGAGCAGTGCGGGCTGCCATTTCCGTTTGATGTTGGCGGCGCGGCTGGCGTGATGGTTTGCGGTGCTTGCGCCGCTGAACCGCCCGCTTATGACCGGGCGCGGGGGGTGTTTCAATATAATGACGCGAGCCGGGGGATGATACTCGCCTTCAAACACGCCGACCGGATGGAGGGGGCGGGCAGCTTTGCCGCATGGATGGCGCGCGCCGGGGCGGACTTGCTGTGTGACGCCCAGTTAATCGCGCCTGTCCCGCTGCATCCCTACCGGTTATGGTGGCGGCGCTATAATCAGGCGGCGGTGCTAGCGCAGGCGCTTGGCCGGTTATCTGGCATTCCTGTGGCTGCGGGCCTGCTCGCACGGGTGCGCAACACCCCGGCAATGATAAACATGAACGCCGGTGAGCGCCGCCGGAATTTGCAGGGCGCTATAAAAGTTAATCCAAAAAATGCGGCCCAATTGGCAGATTGTAAACTTTTACTGGTCGATGATGTGCTGACCAGCGGCGCCACTGCCCAGGCCTGCGCCGGGGCGGCAAAATCAGCGGGCGCAGCGCGTGTGGATATCCTGACCATCGCACGGGTTGTACGCGGTAGCGCCGGGACCATATAACAGCCGATAACCGATTCATCCATTGCCGCTAGTTTGAAAGGCCCGCGTATGCAGAATAAGTCCCAAAAGCGCCCGGTGACGGTCTACAGCTCCATGTGGTGCCCCTATTGCCATCGGGCCAAACAATTATTGAGCCGCAAAGGGGTGGCGTTTGAGGAAATTGAAGTTGACGGCGCACCCACCCTGCGGGCGGAAATGGCCAGGCGCGCCCATGGTGGCCAGACGGTTCCGCAAATATTCATAGGCGAAACCCATGTCGGCGGCTGTGATGAATTGTATGCGCTGGAAGAAGCTGGCAAACTCGACCAATTATTGGCTTCTTAAGCATCTGCTTGAAGGGGGACGGGAATGGGTGAAATCTTTAAGGCGGCGTGTCTGCAACTCAATTCAACGGGCGTTGTTTCGGAAAATATCGCAACCGTCGAGCGGCTGGCGCGTGAAGCGCGGGCGCGCGGCGCATCCTTGATTATGACGCCGGAAATCACCACCCTGGTCACCCGCATGAAGGCCTCTGTGATTGAATCCAGCACCTTTTCCCAAGCCGAAGATCCGGCGGTGGCGGCATTTGCAAAGCTGGCGCGTGAATTGGGCGTTTGGCTGCTCATCGGTTCAATGCCGATCCGGGTGACCGAAGGGCAAGCGGCCAACCGCTGTTTTCTGTTTGATCCCAGCGGCGCAATCAAGACTACCTATGACAAAATTCATATGTTCGATGTCGATCTTCCGGGCGGCGAAAGTTACCGGGAATCAAAAAGTTTCAAGCCAGGTTGTGAAGCGGTCACGGCTGATCTTCCCTGGGGACGGCTGGGTCTTAGCATTTGTTATGATTTACGGTTTGGGCATTTGTACCGGGCGCTTGCTAAGGCCGGGGCGGATTTTCTTACCGTTCCCGCAGCGTTTACCAAAACCACGGGCGAGGCGCACTGGCATATTTTGTTGCGCGCCCGCGCCATCGAGACCGGATGCTTTATTTTTGCTCCGGCGCAAACCGGCACCCATTCTGGCGATGGGCGCAAGACATATGGGCATAGTTTGATGATCGCCCCCTGGGGCGAGGTGCTTGCCGATGGGGGCGAGGAAACAGGCGTGATTATTGCCGAAATCGACCCAAACCTGGTGGCGGAGGCGCGCGGGCGCGTGCCCGCCCTCAGTCATGACACGGCGTTTACCATAACCAGCGGTTAAGCGCCGTCTTTACCACGCAGTAAGCATTGGCGGCTAAGCTATGGGCATGGATAATTCCGTGATCACTGAGCTTATTTCGCTGGCGCGGGATAACAGCGCCCGGGCAAGGCGTGCGTTATCCGAGCGCGTTTGCGAACTATGCCTTACCGGCAATGAAGGCAAGTATCAACTCAGCCCTGAGGAAAATCAACTGGCCGGCGAGATACTTATCCGTCTGCTGCGTGAGTTTGAAATTGATATGCGCGCCCAGCTTGCTGAAAAGCTTGCGGTGTCCGGTATCGCGCCCAAACAATTGATTTACGCTTTGGCAATGGATGAAATTATCGTAGCAGCGCCAGTAATTGCGCAAAGCCCGCTGCTTAATGAGCAGGATCTCATTGACGTAATAAAAAATAAAACCCGCGCGCACCGCCTGATTGTTGCGGGGCGTCCCGGGATTTCCGCCGCTGTAAGTGACGCTCTTGTGTTTGAGCGCGAGCCTGATGTGATAAGTGTACTGATCAATAACGCGACTGCGGAAATTGCATTGGCTGCGATGGCGTATATGGTTGAGGAGAGCAGGTCGCGCGCAAGTTTGCAAGAAGCGATCATTGCGCGCGCTGATTTGCCGCCGCAACTGGCGCAGAAAATGCTCGCATTCGTATCCGCTGAATTAAGGCGGCATATTCTACTCAATTTTGACGTTGAGCCTGAAACTATCGATCGTGCGCTTGGTCAGGTAAATCAGGAGCAGGCGCTCACGGGCGCGGCGCGATTGAAAGACTCCAGTAATAAGGCCGCCACGCTCATTGACAAATTGCACGCCAGCGGTGAATTGAATGTCGCCCGGGTGATCGCATTTTTGCGCGAAAGGCATTTACAGCTATTCTATGAAGGCATGGCTGTCCTTGTCAGATGCGATGTCCAAAACCTTACCCATTTTGCATCTGAAAGCGAGGACAAGGGGCTTGCCGTAATTTGCCGTGCGGCGGGCGCTGATCGCGGCCAATTCATTTCGGCTGCCCTGCTGCTGAAACAGGCGCAAGGCGGCGATCCGGCGCCAGCCAGCCATCTGCAATATGTTTGCCGGCTGTTTGATTCACTCACCGAGGACCGCGCGCATGCGGTGCTTGAGCATTGGCGCACCAAGACGGGCGGGGCCCAGCCTGCAAGTAACGCAGCGTGATAGTTTATGAGTGACGCGGGGATTCAGAGACTCGTCGCGCTTGCCGCCGATGTAAGTCAGCAGTCACGGGAAGCATTGTCAGATGAGCTTATTGATCTTTGCCTCACGCCAAATCACACACTTAAACCGGAAGAAAAAGAAATTGCCGGGCATATTCTCATCCGGCTAACGCGCTCGTTTGAAGTAGAAGTCAGGGGCCGCCTGGCTGAGCGGCTGGCGCATAGCCCGCTTGCCCCGAAAGAGCTGATTCAGGCGCTGATGCTCGATGAAATATTGGTGGCGTCACCGGTTATCGCGCATAGCCCGCTGCTGGACGAGCAGGATTTGATTGCGATCATAAACGGGAAAACCCGTGAGCACCGTATGCGCACCGCAATGCGTTCGGGGATTACCGCGGCGGTGACCACTGTGCTGGTTAATACCGGGGAGCCAGATGTGCTGGTGGCGCTGGCCAAGAACCAGAGTGCGGAAATTGCCGAGACGGCGATGGCGTATATGGTTGCAGAAAGCGAGTCCCTGAAAGAGCTGCGCGGGCCGTTGGTTGAGCGCGCGGATATTCCTGAAAAGCTGGCCCAAAAAATGTTGTCATTCGTTTCGGCGGCGCTGAAAAAAGAAATACTCTCAAGATTCGAGATCGATCCCGCATCCATAGATGGCGCCCTTGGCGATTTTCAAACGCCTCCCTCTGAGGCGCCTGCCGCTGCGGCGACAAATAACAAGGCGCAGGCGTTAATCGCCAAGATGCACGCAAGCGGTGAATTGAGCGTCACGCGCGTCATTGCATTTTTGCGCGAAAAGCGGCTGAATTTATTCCTTGAGGGCATGGCGGCGCTTACCGGCCTTGAAACAAATACGGTGGCTAATCTCTCCTTTGAGAGCGAAGGGCAAGGCCTGGCGGTGCTTTGCCGGGCCATCGGGGCGGACCGGAGCCAGTTCGCCACGGCAATGTTGCTGCTGGAGCGCGGCCGCACGGGCAAGGCGGTTCCGGCCGCCCGCCTGCAAACGATATGCAGCCTGTTTGACACATTGACCGGGGAACGCGCCACTGCCACACTTGATCATTGGCGCGGCAAACTTAGTGCGGGTAATATACAGCCTCGCAAGGCTGTGTAAAATTCAAGCAATATGGGCCCCGAATGATCCGTTACGATCTGACCTGCAATAAAGAACATGTGTTTGAAGGGTGGTTCCCTAACATGGCGGCGTTTGACACCCAGTCGGCAAAGGGGGAGCTTGCGTGTCCCGTGTGCGGCTCGGCAAAGGTCAGCAAGGGGATCATGGCGCCCAATATTGGCCATAAAAGCAACCGCAAGGAAAACAGCGCGGTGATGGCGGCGCGGGGACAGTTGGAAATGCGCAAATTCCTGCAACAGGTGCGCCGGCATGTAGAGCAAAACTCCGAACATGTCGGTGAAAAATTTACTGAAGAAGCGCGCAAAATCCACTATGGCGAAACCGATGAGCGCAATATCCATGGTGACGCCACGCCCGCGCAAGTCACCGCTTTGCGTGAAGAGGGCATCGAGATTGCCGCTTTGCCCTGGGCCGATCTTGAGAATTAGGGCCCTGATTGCGCAGGCATGGCCGCGCTCATCATGTAATTCACCTCAAGATCGCTATTGAGTGACCAGCGCCCAGAAAGCGGATGATAGCTAACCCCCGTAGCGCCGGTAACTTCCAGCCTCGCCTTGACGAGGAGCGCACGCATTTCCACGGGGGTAATGAATTTGCTCCAATCATGGGTGCCGCGCGGCACCCATCCCAACACGTACTCAGCCCCGATCACCGCTAGCGCATAGGATTTCAGTGTACGGTTAAGGGTGGCGATGATCATCAGCCCGCCGGGCCGCAGCAGCCTGGCGCAATCGGCGATAAACAGCGCTGGGTTGAGCACATGCTCGATGACCTCAAGGTTGAGAATGACCTCGAAACTCTCATTTTGCTGCGCCAATTGCTCGGCGCTGGTCTGCCGGTAATCGATGGGCAGCCCCTGAGCGCTGGCGTGGGCGCTAGCCGCTCCGATGTTCTGGGCCGAGGCGTCCGCGCCCAGGACATCGGCGCCAAGCCGCGCCATAGGCTCGCTCACCAGGCCGCCGCCGCAACCAATGTCAAGCACCCGCAGGCCTAGAAACGGCATGGAACCAGTTCCGTCACGGCCAAAATGCCCGCATACCTGGCTGTGAATATAGCCTAGCCTGGCCGGATTGAATTTGTGCAGGGGCCGAAAAGCCCCATTCGGATCCCACCATTGCCCGGCCAGTGCCGAAAAGCGCGCCACTTCATCCGGGTCAATGCTCGTGTTCAAGGCGGTTGCAGGGGGTGAGCGGGTCATGAATCACTAACCTAATATTCATATTTCATCGTATTGTACCATGCCAATCAATTCAGTATGGATAGCTCCCGTTCGCGCGGCAAGTTGCGTCATGCTGGTAATGCCATAAGTCACGCCGCTGGCGCGGCTTTTGCATTATTTTGGCTAGAGCCTTTCCCGGTCAGGTTGACCCGGCTACGCCTACGGCTTCGCCGTGGCGAGACCAACCTGGCCGGACAAGAAAGGCTCTAAGTGAATGTATTAGACCATTTCCTGATCGGATTGAATCAATCCGATCAGGAAATGGTCTAGTGTGGCTAAGCGGCCGTAAAGCGAGCAGCCTATGTTATAGCGAGAAGTTTGCAGATGGCCCGTCTGGTCATGAAATTCGGTGGCACCTCGGTCGCAGATATGGTGCGCATTCGCGCGGTGGCCGCCCGTGTCAAACGCGAGGTGGATGCCGGTTATGAGGTGACGGTGGTGGTCTCGGCCATGTCTGGCGTCACCAATCAACTGGTTGCCTGGGCGAATGAGGCCGCAACGCTGCCTGACATGCGCGAGTATGACCAGATTGTGGCCACTGGTGAACAGGTCACCGCTGGGTTGCTGGCGCTGGCTCTGCAAACCCTTGGCTTGCAGTCGCGTTCGTGGCTTGGCTGGCAGGTGCCGATCCGCACCTCGGCAGTGCATGGTTCGGCCAGGATACTGGAAATCGACTCATCGCAGCTGGCGGCGAGCTTGGTGCAGCGGCAAGTTGCGGTAGTGTGCGGTTTTCAGGGCGTTGGGCCGGATCAACGGATCAGCACGCTTGGGCGCGGCGGTTCCGACACCAGCGCCGTGGCGCTGGCGGCGGCGCTTGGCGCGGAACGCTGCGATATTTTCACCGATGTTGAGGGGGTGTTCACCGCCGATCCGCGGATCGTCTCCAAAGCGCGCAAGCTCGATAAAATTACCTATGAAGAGATGCTGGAAATGGCTTCGCTTGGGGCTAAAGTTTTACAGACCCGCTCGGTTGAATTGGCAATGGTGCATAATGTGCGGGTGCAGGTGTTGTCCAGTTTCGAGGACAAGCCCGGCACGCTTGTATGCGAGGAAGGAGAAATCGTGGAACAGGAAGTCGTCAGCGGCATCGCTTACTCCAAGGACGAGGCGAAGATTACATTGATCCGGGTTGCCGACCGGCCGGGCGTGGCCGCCAGTATTTTTGGCCCGCTCGCTGACGCCAATGTCAATGTCGATATGATCGTCCAAAACGTGTCGGAGGACGGAAAATCCACCGACATGACGTTTACGGTTGGGCGCGCCGATCTTGAGCGCGCCGCCAGTTTAATCAGCGGCTTGCAGGCCCAGCTTGGCTTTGCGCGGTTGTTGAGGGATCCCAATGTGGTGAAGGTTTCGGTCATTGGCGTTGGCATGCGCAGCCATGCGGGGGTCGCCACGCGGATGTTCAGGGCGCTGGCGGAAAAAGGCATCAATATTCAGGTTATCTCAACCTCTGAGATTAAAGTCAGCGTACTGATTGCTTTGGAGTATGCCGAATTGGCGGTGCGCGCGTTGCATTCTGCGTTTGATCTTGATGCGGCCTAATCCATGTTGCAAGTGACGCGGCATATTCTCCGGGAAACGGGTTAGTGGCGCAGGGCTCCATAGGTGGTCCGCGTGTGCTGCTCCGGCGTCTGCGCGAGATTATGGCGGAGCCGCGGGACACACAGACACGGCTAAACGAAGTCGTGCGCGCCATTGCCGCCAATATGGTCGCCGAGGTGTGTTCGCTCTATCTGCCGCGCCCGGGAAATATACTGGAACTATTCGCCACCGAGGGCCTTAACCCGCAAGCCGTTCACCAGACACATCTGAATATTGGCGAAGGCCTGGTCGGCCTGATCGCCGAGACAGCCGAGTATATCGCGCTGCCTGATGCGCAATCGCACCCGAAATTCGCCTACCGGCCTGAAACCGGCGAAGAAATTTATAAGTCCTTGATGGGCGTTCCGATGTTGCGCGGCGGTCGCGTGATTGGCGTTCTGGTGGTGCAAAACCGCACCATGCGCCAGTACGAGGAAGAAGAAATCGAAACCATGCAAACAGTCGCCATGGTGCTGGCGGAGGTGGTGGCGAGCGGTGTGTTGAGCGACGCCAAGGCGTCGGCGCCTGGTTTGCCCCTATCTGGACCTCGCACACACAGGGCGCATGGGACCGGCCTGGCCGAGGGGATCGTGTTAGGCAAGGCCGTATTGCATGACCCGCGTGTCGATATGTCGCAGATCATTGCGATGGATCCAGAAGCCGAACGGCAGCGTCTTGATGAGGCGCTCGCGGCTTTGCAAAACTCGGTTGATGAGATGTTGTCGGGCGAAGGAATCGCACGCGCTGGCGAACATCGCGAAGTGCTCGAAGCCTATCAAATGTTCGCCCGTGACCGCGGCTGGACAACGCGCTTGCATGAAGCGGTTGCTTCGGGCCTTACCGCTGCGGCGGCGGCCGAGCGGGTGCAAATGGAAAATCGCGCCCGCATGCAGCGCGTCAGCGACCCTTATTTGCGCGAGCGATTGCTGGACCTTGATGATCTGGCCAACCGGCTGCTGCGGCATCTGACGGGTCAGATGCATGTTCCGTCTGCGGATCAGTTGCCGGATAAGGCGGTTATTATTGCGCGCAGCATGGGGCCAGCGGAACTGCTGGACTATGATCGCGGAAAACTGGCCGGCATTGTGCTGGAAGAAGGCTCGCACACCGCTCATGTGGTGATAGTCGCACGGGCGCTGGAAATACCCATGGTTGGCGGCGCCTCTGATGTTCTGGATTGGGTCGAGGCAAATGACACGATCCTTGTCGATGGGGATTCAGGCGCGGTTTATATACATCCGCCTGAGGACGTGGTGGCAGCGTATGAGGAGCGGATTGCCATTCGCGCGCGCAAACAGGCGCAGTTCGATGCGCTGGTCGGCAAGCCAGCGGTGACAAAAGACGCGGTGCGAATATATCTTAATATTAATTCCGGGCTGGTTGTCGATCTGCCGCATCTTGCCGACACCGGCGCCGACGGCATTGGCTTGTTCCGCACCGAGTTGCAATTTTTGATTTCCTCGGCGTTTCCACGCTTTGAGGCGCAGCGCGCCGTCTATGCGCGCGTATTGGATACGGCTGGTGCGCGGCCGGTGCTGTTTCGTACGCTTGATGTGGGCGCGGACAAGAAACTTCCCTATTTGCGGCAGCGGGGCGAGGAAAATCCAGCGCTGGGCTGGCGCGGCACGCGGCTTGCCATGGAGCGGCCCAGCTTGCTGCGCTATCAATTGCGCGCACTACTGGCTGCGGGCGCCGGGCGTGAGCTGAACCTGATGTTTCCAATGATCAGCGAAGTCTCGGAGTTTCTGCAGGCGCGCGAATTGGTGGAGCTTGAACTTGTACGCATAACCCGGCTTGGCCGGCAGCCGCCAATAAAACTGCGCATTGGCGCGATGCTGGAAGTGCCCTCGCTGGTGTGGCAACTGGATCGTTTGCTGCCGGTTGTTGATTTTATCTCGGTTGGCTCCAATGATCTGCTGCAATTTTTCTTTGCCTATGACCGGTCAAATCCAAAATTGGCAGGGCGCTATGACCAACTGAGTCTGGCGGCGCTACGGCTGTTGCGCCAGATTGTGCGCGAATGTGATACGCACGGGGTGCCGGCGGGCGTATGCGGTGAGCTCGCCAGTCGGCCGATAGAAGCTATGGCATTGATAGGATTAGGATTTCGCAACCTCTCCATGTCCCCAATGTCCATCGGTCCGGTAAAACTCATGTTGATGCATCTACATGTAGGGGCAGTGACGGAACTGCTGGATGAGGCTCTGGTTTCTAGCCGTGATGATGTGAGGGGCAGGTTGCTTGAATTTGCCGGGCGCCATGAAATTCCGATTTAGGCGCATATTAACTATTCCCCCTTCATGATTTATCTGTGACGCTGTATGCGTGTTATGACTGGTTTAGGTTGCAGCGGCGCAGCATTGTCAAAAAGCATCGGGTGACCTGCAGCACGGGGTTTATGGCTTGGTGACGCCGTTTTTAAGGACGTGACACGGGGTGAGCATTAGCGATTCAACGACGCCTGCGAGCGCCACTTATGGGGCCGGTCAAGTTTTGCGTTCGGCGCGGGAGAAATCCGGCCGGTTGATTAATGAGATATCGGTCGAGCTCCGAATTGCAGAACATAATTTGCAGGCGATTGAGGAAGGGCGATTTAGTGATCTCCCTGCGCCGGCTTACGCTATCGGTTTTGTTCGGGCCTATGCGGATTACCTGGAACTGGATAGCGGTGAGGTTGTGCGCCGCCTCAAGCTGGAATTAGCCGATATAGACAGTTCAAGGGGGTTGATATTTCCCCAGCCTCCTGGCGATGAGCGGAGCCCCAGCAGAGCGCTACTTTGGGCTGCGCTGCTGATGGCTGTGGTTGTGTATGGAATCTGGTATGTTAACTCGCTTTCTAGCCGCACGGTTGAGATGGCCCCTGCCGGCGAGGCGCCGCCCGTTGCACTAAGTGAGGCGCCTGCCAGTGATGTGGCGGCGCCTGTCCCGCTAACCCCGCTAGCCCCGCCAACCCCGCTTGATACGGATATAGCGCCAGCCACGGATGCGGCGGATGAAGCGGTGTCCCCGGACACCACGCCTGCGCCCGTTGAACTTGAGTTTGGCGGCGCTGATTCGGCGCCGGAGGTGGATTCCCAGGCGGCGCTTCCTCAAACAGAGGAAAATAACCTGGACGGAACGGACCCCGCCGAAATCAGCCTTATGCCGCGTCCTAAACCCGTTCGTGCGCCGTTGCCAGAATCCTCCGGCGCATCACCTGAGTCAGCTATTGCGCCAGAGCCTTTGGCGCCATCGCAGCCATCTCTTATGCCGCCATCGGCGATTCAGCCCTCTAGCATCATGCTGCGCGCGCGTGCTGATTCCTGGATTCAGGTTTCACGCGCCAATGGGGCCGTGCTGATATCGCGGGTATTACATGCGGGTGAGGAATATATTCCACCAAATGAACCCGGCCTGAGCTTGATGACAGGAAATGCCGGTGCGCTTGAAGTGTATGTGAATGGTCAAGCCATGCCGTCGATTGGGCCGCGCGGCGCAATTGTGCGCGCCTTACCGCTGGATCCAGAAAGCCTGATCGCAACCGGCAGCCGCTAGCAGTCTTTCTAGTTCACTGCTATATAGCGGGTATGCATTCCTGCCGCCTGAGATGAATTACATGAGCTTGAGGCCATACCGCGATATTCAGCGCCGCAAATCCCGCCAGGTGTTTGTCGGCAAGGTGCCTGTGGGCGGCGATGCGCCGATTAGCGTGCAATCAATGACTAACACGATTACCGGTGACGCAACGGCGACGCTGGCGCAAATTCGCGCCTTGGAATTGGCGGGCGCTGACATTGTCCGGGTGTCATGCCCGGATGCGGACGCCACCCATGCGCTGAAGACGATTGTGCGTGAGGCCAATGTGCCGATTGTCGCGGATATTCATTTTCACTACCGCCGCGCTATCGAGGCGGCGGAGGCGGGCGCGGCGTGCCTGCGCATTAACCCTGGCAATATCGGCAGCAAAGACCGGGTGCGCGAGGTTATTCAGGCTGCGCGCGATCATGGCTGTTCGATCCGCATTGGCGTAAATGCTGGATCGCTCGAACGCAACCTGCTGGAAAAGTATGGCGAGCCTTGCCCCGCCGCGATGGTGGAAAGCGCCCTGTACCACGCGAATATTTTAGAAGAGCATGATTTCCGCGAATATAAAATCAGCGTCAAGGCGTCTGATGTGTTTCTTGCCGTGGCTGCGTATCAGGCGCTAGCAGAGGCCGGTGATTTTCCACTGCATCTCGGCATCACCGAGGCGGGCGGGCTGATGACGGGCTCGGTTAAAAGCTCGATCGGCATGGGTATGCTGCTGTGGGCGGGGATCGGCGACACCATCCGGGTGTCGCTGTCTGCGGACCCGGTTGAGGAAATTAAAGTTGGCTTTGAAATGCTGAAAGCGCTTGGCTTGCGCCATCGCGGCGTTAACATCATCGCCTGCCCTTCCTGCGCCCGGCAAGGCTTTGATGTGATTAAGACGGTTGCCGCGCTTGAGCAGCGGCTGGCGCATATTTCACAGCCGGTCACGTTGTCGATCATGGGCTGTGTGGTGAATGGCCCCGGTGAGGCGCGCGAAACCGATATTGGATTTACCGGCGGCGGCGCCGGATCCGGCATGGTCTATGTGGCGGGCGTCCCCGATCATAAAATGGAAAATGCGCGGCTGGTTGACCATATTGTTGAGTTGGTCGAGGCGAAGGCGGCAACCATGCAGGCCACCGGAACAATTGCACATTAACTCCGGCAAATAAAAGTGTTGATCCCCGAAGCGAAACTGAATGAGGTCGTCACGCGCCACCAAGAATTGGAGGCGCGACTGGCTGGCCAATTGCCGCCGGAAACTTTCGTGGCGCTATCGCGTGAGTATGCGGAACTGTCACCGGTTGCTGCCGGTGTGCTGGCCTGGCGCGCGGGGTGCGATGAGCTCTCAGGGCTTGAAGGGCTGCTCAATGATCCCGAAACAGACGCCGATATGCGCAACCTGGCGCAGGATGAGCGTGGCGTATTGCAAGCCAGGCTTGAGGAACTGGAAACCGCATTGATGATCTTGCTGGCGCCCAAGGATGAGGCGGACCGCAAGAACGCGATATTGGAGGTGCGGGCGGGCACCGGCGGCGACGAGGCGGCGCTGTTCGCGGGCGACCTGTTCCGCATGTATCAGAACTATGCGGCCGCTCATGGCTGGAAGCTGGAAATCCTGTCCGCATCGGAAAGCGATGTTGGCGGTTATAAGGAAATCATTGCCAGCATTTCTGGCCAGAATGTCTTTGCCCGGCTGAAATTTGAATCCGGCGTGCACCGGGTGCAGCGGATTCCCGCAACAGAAGCCCAGGGGCGCATTCACACTTCGGCGGCGACTGTCGCTGTGTTGCCCGAGGCCGAAGAAGTTGACATTCATATTGATGACAAGGATTTGCGCGTTGACACCTATCGCTCGCAAGGCGCAGGCGGCCAGCATGTGAACACCACCGATAGCGCGATTCGCATCACCCATGTGCCAACCGGCACGGTCGTGCAATGTCAGGATGAAAAATCACAGCATAAAAACCGCGCCAAGGCGATGACCATGTTGCGCGCCCGCCTGTATGAAAACGAACGCCAGCAGCGGGATTCCGAGCGCGCTGCCGACCGTAAGGGCCAGATCGGCAGCGGTGACAGGTCCGAACGCATCCGCACCTATAATTTTCCGCAGGGAAGGGTCAGCGATCACCGCATCAATTTGACGTTGTATAAGCTTGACCGCGTGATCTCCGGCGAGGATTTGGACGAATTGATAGACCCCTTGATTGCGTACGATCAGGCGGCGCGGCTGGCGGCGATGGGCGAGGAAGCTTAATGCCCGCGATTTCTGAATCATTACGCGCGGGGATTGCCAGTTTGCGCGGTGCGGGCGCCGATTCACCAGGCCTGGATGCGCGACTGCTGCTTGCCCATGCGCTGGGCGCAACAGTTGAGGAAATATTGCGTGATGAAGGGCGGCAGCTTACCCGTTCTGAAGAAACGTTTTATAACGGGCTGCTGGCGCGCCGCGCCGCGCGGGAGCCGGTGTCGCGCATTACCGGGCGGCGTGAATTTTGGAGTCTTGAGTTCGAGATTAATCGAGACACCCTTGATCCGCGCGCCGATAGTGAAACGCTGATCACCGCCACGCTTGATCTGATCAAGGACCGTAACCGGGCATTACGAATTCTGGATATCGGCACGGGTAGCGGATGTTTGCTGCTGGCGTTATTATCGGAATTCCCCAATGCAACAGGCGTTGGCGCAGATGTTTCTATGGGCGCGCTTTTTGCGGCAAACGCCAATGCGGACAGGCTTGGCTTTGCCGCGCGCGCGCAATTCATTCATTGCGATTTGCGCGCCGTAGATTGGCGCTCCAAGTGCGGCGGCCCGTTTGATTTGCTCATTGCCAATCCGCCCTATCTTGCGGAGTATGACTTTACCGCTCTGGCGCCGGAAGTAGCGCAGCATGAACCCCGGGTGGCGCTGGCGGGCGGCGCCGATGGGCTTGACTTTTACCGGTTGATAACCATTTCCATGGAATATCTCCTGGCCGGTGGCGGCCATGTGGTTTTTGAAGTGGGGCAAGGCCAGTCGGCGCAGATAGCTTCGCTGTTATTTTCCCAGGGCCTGGCGGTATTGCCGCCATACTGCGATTTGGGCGGCGTTGAGCGGGCGGTAATTGGACTGGCGCCCTGGTAATATGGCCCGGTAATATGGTGCGGGGCCTCAAAAAACAGTTGGAAAACCGGATGGAATCAGCTAGTGTCGCTTCAGCGATTGAGATTCAAATGCTCTCGCGGTCACCCATTGCTAGTGCTGAGCCGGTATCGCCGCGCCGGGGCGAACTGAAAATGAGCTTGGCGGGCATGAGGCGGTATGCAGGCGCTGTGTACTATGTCTGCATCTTCGGTGATCGTTTCATCTGAGGAAATGGTGCTGAATTAGAAGCTGACCTGTTTGAAAATCCATTTGACCGGCTTTGGGCCGGGGAGGTGCTTGTTGATGCATGAATATATGTTGCACTTACGGCGGGGGATTAGTGGCTCATGAGACCAGTACAGAACAATCCAAAGCGCTCACGCGGTCGCGGCCGTAAGCCGCATAGCGGCGGGGGTGGTCTTGGCGGCGGCATGAGTAGCGGATTGGGCGGCGGCCGTAATGGCGGCGGCAATCCCAACCGCACCCTCGATAGTAACGGCCCAGATATAAAAATTCGTGGCACCGTGTCGCATATTTATGAGAAATACCAGAACCTGGCGCGCGACGCGTTGTCTTCGGGTGACTATGTTGGCGCCGAAAACTATCTTCAACACGCGGAGCATTATTTCCGTGTTCTGGCCGCCAATGCGCTACAGCAGGCCGCCCGGGACGCCGTCAATGGGACCAGGCATGCTAACGGTCAGTTTGACGAAACCGCCTCGAATCAGAACCAAGAGGGCGCAGTTGAAATGTCCGAGAGAGCAGCCGGTCAGGGTGCTGGCGAGTTGTCCGAATTCTAATCTGACCGGCGGGGCGCTAAATTATTAAATAGACCCTGTTTTACGGATCAGGCTGCATGGCCTCTGGCGCTGCGTGTGATCCCAATATGGTCTGGCTCATATATGTGCCGGGCTATGGCTGAAATGGCGCTTATTCGAGTTCCCCTCTTGCATAGGCGTTGCGCCGCTCCCACATAATTTCCTGACCGTTGCAGTGCTTCTTATGAAGGCTGCAACACCGTTGTTGAAATAAGGCGTTCTGGGCAGGCGCATATGTGCTGCCTTTGTCTGCGTGGACTAGCAGGCGGTGGACGCGCTTGGGAGGTGTCAGATGCAATTTGAGAAATATACCGAACGCTCGCGCAGTTTGATTCAAGCGGGCCAAACCCTGGCCAGCCGTAGCGGCCACGGGCAATATACCCCTGAACATATTCTGAAAGTGCTGCTTGATGACGGGGACGGGCTGGCGGCGAATTTAATTCGCAAAGCTGGCGGCGATCCAGATCAGGCGAAACGCGGCGTTGAACAGGCGCTGGCGAAAATGGCGTCGGCAAGCGGGCCGGGCGCGGGCCAACTGCATCTTAGCCAGCCACTGGTAAAGCTATTTGAGCAAGCCGAAGATTTATCCAAAAAAGCGGGCGACGCCTTTGTTACGGCTGAGCGGCTGTTGCTTGCCGTAGCGCTCGCTAAGGGAAGCGAGGCGGCGCGGGTTCTGGAACTTGCCGGCGTCACGCCCGAGAACCTCAATCGCGTGATTAATGAATTGCGCAAAGGCCGCACCGCCGATACGGCGACGGCCGAGGAAACCTTTGACGCGCTGAAAAAATACGCCCGTGACCTGACGGCGGCGGCGCGTGAGGGCAAGCTTGATCCGGTGATCGGCCGGGATGAAGAAATCCGCAGAACGATTCAGGTTCTGTCGCGCCGCACCAAAAACAACCCCGTTCTGATTGGCGAACCGGGCGTGGGCAAAACCGCCATTGCCGAGGGATTGGCGCTGCGCATCATTAATGGCGATGTGCCGGAAAGTTTGAAAAACAAGGCGCTGATGGCGCTTGATATGGGTGCGCTGATCGCGGGCGCTAAATATCGCGGCGAGTTCGAAGAGCGGCTGAAGGCGGTGTTGCAGGAAGTAACGGCGGCAAATGGCGAAGTGATTCTGTTCATTGATGAGATGCACACGATTGTTGGCGCCGGTGCGGCGGAAGGCTCGATGGACGCATCGAACCTGCTTAAGCCCGCCTTGGCGCGTGGTGAACTGCATTGTATCGGCGCCACGACCTTGAATGAATACCGCAAGCATGTGGAAAAAGATGCGGCCCTGGCGCGGCGTTTTCAGCCGGTGTTTGTCAGCGAACCGACAGTTGAAGATACGGTGTCGATCCTGCGCGGCTTAAAGGAAAAATACGAACTGCATCACGGCGTGCGCATCAGTGATGCGGCGATTGTGTCGGCGGCTGCATTATCGAACCGGTATATTTCTGACCGGTTTCTGCCCGACAAAGCGATTGATTTGGTCGATGAAGCGGCCAGCCGCTTGCGCATGGAAATTGATTCCAAGCCCGAGGCGCTGGATGAACTTGACCGGCGCATTCTGCAATTGAAGATCGAACGCGAAGCGCTGCGCAAGGAAACCGACGCGGCCTCCATCGACCGGCTTGGCAAGCTGGAAAAAGAATTATCGGAACTTGAACAGCAATCGGCGGAGCTGACCGCGCAATGGCAATCTGAAAAAGATCAGCTTGCAGGCGCGCAAAAACTAAAGGAACAGCTCGAACAGGCGCGCAGCGACCTCGCCCAGGCGCAGCGCACAGGCAATCTGGCGCGCGCCGGCGAGATTGCATACGGCGTTATTCCCGGCCTGGAAAGCAAACTGAAAGCCGCCGAAGAGGCGGGCGAGCGGCACGCGCTGGAAGAAGCGGTGACCGAGGCGCATATTGCGGGCATCGTGTCACGCTGGACCGGAATCCCGGTTGACAAGATGCTGGCGGGTGAACGCGGCAAGCTGCTGGCGATGGAAACCAAATTGCGCGAGCGGGTGTTGGGCCAGGATGAGGCGCTGCGCGCGGTGGCGAACGCGGTGCGGCGCGCGCGCGCCGGGTTGCAAGATCCGCGCCGGCCGATTGGCTCGTTTCTGTTCCTTGGCCCAACCGGTGTGGGCAAAACCGAGCTGACAAAGACCCTGGCGCAATTTCTGTTTGATGATGAAAACGCAATCCTGCGCCTGGATATGTCGGAATATATGGAAAAGCATTCGGTGGCGCGGATGATCGGCGCGCCTCCCGGCTATGTTGGCTATGATGAGGGCGGCGCGCTGACCGAAGCGGTGCGGCGGCGGCCCTATCAGGTGCTGCTGTTCGACGAGGTGGAGAAGGCGCATCCCGATGTGTTTAACATTCTGTTACAGGTGCTGGACGATGGCCGCCTGACCGATGGCCAGGGCCGCACGGTGGATTTCAAAAACACCATCATTATTCTGACCTCGAATATGGGATCGGAATATCTGGCGGCGCTGAAAGACGGCGAGCCGGCGGAAAGCGCGCGGGCGCAGGTGATGAGCGTGGTGCGGGAAAATTTCCGGCCCGAGTTCCTCAACCGGCTTGACGAAATCATCCTGTTTAATCGTCTGACCCGGGCGCAGATGGATGGCATCGTCGAGATTCAAATGCGCAGCCTGCTGGGCCTGCTGGAGGCGCGCAAAATCACTCTAGAGCTTGATGACGCGGCGCGCACCTGGCTTGCCGATGCGGGCTATGATCCGGTGTATGGCGCCAGGCCCCTGAAGCGGGTGATCCAGCGCGCGCTTGCCAATCCGCTGGCGGAGCAATTACTGGCGGGCGCCATTAATGATGGTGAAGTGGTGCGCATCGGCGTTGGCGAAAACGGCCTGATCATCAATGGCCAGGAGATGCAGGCGGCGGCGTAATACCGGCGCGAGGACAAACCCGGTGACAAAATGCGTGGGGCGATTCTAGCTAATCGCCCCACGCTCTAATTGCGTCTGGGCGGACGGCGGTCTCTGCCACCGCCGCCACCGCCGCCGCCGGTGCGCTCACGCGCCACGACGCCCGGAATTTCCTCGCCGGTTTCCTGGTTGACGTAGCGCATGGAAAGCCGCGTTTTGCCACGCTCGTCTGAACCCAGGTATTTTACCCAGACAGTGTCGCCTTCCTTGACCTTGTCGGAAACTTTTTCCACCCGTTCTTCGGCCATTTCCGATACATGCACCAGCCCGTCCTTTTTGCCGATGAAATTGACGAACGCGCCAAAATCGACGACCTTGACGACGCTGCCCTGGTAAATCCCGCCCGGCTCGGCTTCGGCGACAATTTCATTAATCAACGCCAGCGCCTTTTTCACGCTTTCCTCATCGGGCGAAGCGATCTTGATAATGCCTTCATCGTTGATGTCGACTTTGGCGCCGGATTCAGCAACGATGCCCTGGATCACCTTGCCGCCGGAACCGATCACTTCGCGGATTTTTTCCACCGGAATGGTGATGGTGGTGATGCGCGGCGCGTTGGCGTTCAGATTGCCGCGTGACTGGGTCAGCGCCTTCGCCATCTCACCCAGAATGTGCATGCGCCCGCCCTTGGCCTGATCCAGCGCGACGCGCATGATTTCTTCGGTGATGCCGGTGATCTTGATGTCCATCTGCAAAGAGGTGACGCCCACACTGGTGCCGGCGACCTTGAAGTCCATATCGCCCAGATGGTCTTCATCGCCAAGAATGTCGGAGAGCACCGCAAAGCGATCGCCTTCCTTGATAAGCCCCATGGCGATGCCCGCCACCGGGCGCGTAATCGGCACGCCCGCATCCATCAATGACAGTGACGCGCCGCATACGGTGGCCATGGACGACGAGCCATTGGATTCGGTGATCTCGGACACGACGCGGATGGTGTAGGGAAAATCCTCATATTTGGGCAGCACGGCGCGGATGGCGCGCCACGCCAGCTTGCCATGGCCGGTTTCGCGCCGCCCGGTAAAGCCAAAGCGACCGGTTTCGCCCACCGAATAGGGCGGAAAGTTATAATGCAGCAGGAACCGCTCCTTGTATGAGCCTTGTAGGGCGTCGATCCATTGCTCATCCTCGCCGGTGCCAAGGGTGGCAATAACCAGCGCCTGGGTTTCGCCGCGCGTGAACAGCGCCGCGCCATGGGTGCGCGGCAATACGCCGACCTCGGCCACAATCGGGCGCACATCGGCAAGTCCGCGCGCATCGATGCGCTTGTGCGTATCAAGGATGTTATTGCGGACGATGTTTTTTTCCAGCTCCTTAAACATCTCACCCGCGCCCGGATCAAGATGCAGGCCAATTTCCTCCAACCCAGCCATGATCTTTTTCTTCACCGTCTGGACCTTTTCCTGACGGATCAGCTTGATCATTTCGCCATATGCGCCACGCAGCAGGTCTTCGCCCAGCTCGCGCACCTTGGCACCGATGCTGCTGTGATCCGGCCGTTGAATATTCCACGGTTCCTTGGCGCATTTTTCCGCCAGGCCGATGATGGCGTCAATCACCGTCTGCATTTCGCGATGGCCGAACATCACTGCGCCAAGCATGACATCCTCGGACAATTCCTTGGCTTCGGATTCCACCATCAGAACGGCGTCTTTGGTGCCTGCCACCACAAGATCAAGACCGCTTTCCTTGATGGTTTCAATCAGCGGGTTGAGCACATAGCCGCCATCCTTATAGCCGACGCAGCAGGCGCCAATCGGCCCCATGAACGGGATGCCGGAAAGCGTGAGCGCCGCACTCGCAGCGATCAGCGCCACAATGTCAGGATCATTTTCAAGGTCATGGCTAAGCACTGTGCAGATGACCTGGGTTTCATTGCGGAACCCATCCACGAACAGCGGCCGGATGGGCCGGTCGATCAGCCGTGAAGTTAGAATTTCTTTTTCGTTCGGGCGTCCTTCGCGCTTGAAAAAGCCGCCGGGAATTTTGCCCGCCGCATAGGTGCGCTCCACATAGTCAACAGTCAGTGGAAAGAAATCAATGCCGGCGCGCGGCTGGCGCGCGGCGACCACAGTGGCCAGCACGGTGGTTTGTTCATATTGCACGAGCACCGCGCCATCGGCCTGGCGCGCCATTCTGCCGGTCTCAAAGCTGAGCGGACGCCCGCCCCACATGATTTCTTTACGGTGAATTTCGAACATTTTTCATCCTCATCGTCAGCGTAACGCGGCCCACCCCCTGGCAGGCGCGTGAGCGGCATTATGCCGCAGGATTTAACCAGCACTCATAGCGCCAGCAGGATACATCCTGAAACTGGCGCTGTTTATTTTTACGGGATAGCATATTACCGGCGGATACCCAGTTGCTGGATCAAAGCCGCATACTTTGCGTGATTCTTGCTCTTCATATAGTCGAGCAATTTCCGGCGCAGGCTCACCATCTTGATCAGGCCGCGGCGCGAGTGATTATCGTGCTTATGGTCCTTAAAGTGCCCGGTCAGATTGTTGATCCGTTCGGTCAGCACCGCCACCTGAATCTCCGGCGAACCCGTATCGGCGCCGGAGCGGGCGAATTGCTTGATTACTTCCTGTTTACGTTCAGGCGAAATCGACATCGGCTTTTGTTACTCCCATTGGCATGTTGAAGATACGTACTGCCCGGAATTCCCCCGCCTCCACATGGCCAAGGGCGATGGGCTTTCCACCGGACTTGGCGCAGATGACGGCTTGGGCCGCGCATATTGGCGGATTTAGGGCCAATATGGACTGTCCGCGTCTTAGGCGGGCTGCATCGGCTCCGGAAATGGCCATCGCCGGGATGTCGTCCAGCGGGGTCTCAACCGGAAGCAGGTGCTCCGACAGTGACGGGTTATGAACCAGTTGCAGCAGTTTATCCAGTGAAATCGCGTTGGCCTCGTTAAACGGGCCAGCGCTCAGGCGGCGGATATTCCTGGCGAAGCCATAGCTTCCAAGCCGCAGCCCCAAATCCCTGGCGATGGCGCGCACATAGGCCCCTTTACCGCAGACCATCTCGAAAATGGCGCAATCCGGGTCAGAGGCGTCCAGTAGGCTTAACTGCATGATTTCTACCGGGCGTGCTGCAATGACCAGGGTCTCGCCCTGGCGGGCCAGATCATAGGCGCGGGCGCCGTTAAGCTTAATGGCGGAAAATTGCGGCGGCGTTTGTTGAATGACGCCGGTAAAGCCTGGCAGCGCGGCGCGGATGGCGGTCGCATCCGGGCGCACATCGCTGGTTGCAATAGCCACGCCCTCATCATCATCGGTATTGCGCTGCTCGCCCCAGCGAACTGCAAATCGATAGGTTTTCTTCGAATCGACCGCATAGGGAATGGTCTTGGTCGCCTCGCCCAGCGCTATCGCCAGGATGCCGCTGGCCAGCGGATCAAGGGTTCCCGCATGGCCGGCTTTTTGCGCATCGAAGGCGTATCTGACCTTGCCCACGACCTGGGTTGACGTAACGCCTACAGGCTTATCGATACAGACCCAGCCATTGATGGGCTTGCCCGATTTACCGCGCCGGGCCATTACACATTCCCGTCGCGTTGTTTGGTTGGCGCCAAATCCTGGGCCACGCGCGGATCGCGCAACAGTCTGTCCAGCGCATCGGCCGCATCGAAACGCTCGTCGAGAACAAATTTCAGCATCGGTGTGTGGCGAATTTCGATCATATGGCTGAGTTGGCCGCGCAAATACGGCGCACACCGGTTAAGCGCTTCGACCACTAATTTTGACTCCGCCGCACTCGTCGCCAGTGGCGTCACGTAAATTACGCCATGTTTGAGATCGCCTGTGATTTGCGCCTCGGTGATGGTGATTGAGCGGCCGGTGAGCCCCGGATCCTGCACATCGCCACGCGCCAGAATATCGCTCAGTGAATGGCGGATCACCTCGCCCACCCGCAATTGACGTTGCGAAGGCCCGCGATGCGCGCCGCGACCGGACGGGCCTGATTTACGTGATGTCGGCATAATGCAATGCTACCAGATGTTGATTTGGGTTACGGCGGAACTTGCTTCGCCTGGCAACCAGAGCGTGGCGGTTAGATACGCCGTCTGGGGCGATATTGGCAAGTGGCCCTTAAGCAACCGGTTGATTTTAGCTTTCTGTTGTGTTACAATGTGTATCTATCGTAATACGTGAAGCCGAAAGAACCAATCCCCATGAAGACAAAAGTCGTCAACGTCCGCGTTGAACCGGCACTAAAGGCCACCGCCGAAAAAATATTTCGCACTCTCGGCATGAATACCACGGATGCGATATCGATTTTTTTAAGTCAGGTGGTTTTGAACAAGGGCCTACCGTTTGATGTGCGCATGCCCAACAAGGCCACGCGCCGCGCGATTAAAGAGGTCAAGGAAGGCAAAGGCAAGCGATATAAGACATCGCAGCATCTGATGGACGATTTGCTGAAGTGAAAACAGCCTTCGCCGCCAACTCATTTCGCAGGGATTTTAAGCGCGCAGCGAAACGCGACAAGGCGATGAAGAAATTTCAGACTATTCTTGACCTTCTTTTAGAAGACAAGCCGTTACCCCTGCGGTGCAGGCCGCACAAGCTTTCTGGCAACTATGCGGGGCTTTGGGAATGCCATATCGAGTCTGATTGGCTTTTGATTTACGATGTGACCGAAACTGAAATCCGCCTATACCGGACGGGATCGCATTCTGATCTTTTCGGTTAGTTCAATTCTGCAATTAAACGCACCCTGCTACAGCGTACGCGCGATATGCTCAACCTCGAAGCATTCGATGATATCGCCAACGCGAAGGTCCTGGAAATTCTCAAACGCCATGCCGCATTCCGTGCCGGCCTGAACTTCGCGCACTTCGTCCTTGAAGCGGCGAAGGCTGGACAGCGACCCGTCATGCAGCACCACATTGTCGCGAATGACGCGCACGCCCGCGCCGCGCCGCACAACGCCGTCGGTGACCAGGCCGCCCGCCGCCTTGCCCATCTTCGACACTTTGAACACCTCAAGCACCCGTGCGTTGCCAAGCATGGTTTCGCGCCGCTCAGGCGCCAGCATTCCCGACATGGTGCGTTTAATATCGTCGATCAGATCGTAAATAATGCCGTAATAACGAATTTCGACTCGCGCCTTTTCCGCCTCAAGCTTAGCCTGCGGATTGGCGCGCACATTAAATCCAAACACCGGAGCGCGCGACGCTTGCGCCAGACTCACATCCGATTCAGTAATCGCGCCAACGCCGCCAAGCAGAATGCGCACGCGCACCTCGCTGGTTGAGAGTTTTTCGAGCGACGCCTGGATCGCCTCAAGCGAACCCTGCACGTCGGCCTTCAGAACAACAGGCAGCTCTTTGATTTCGTTGCGTTTCAACTGCGCGAACATGTCTTCGAGCGAACCGGCGGGTGCGGATGTTGTGCGCTCTGCGGTTTGTCTGCGCTGACGGAATTCGCTTACCTCGCGCGCCCGCGCTTCGCTGCTGACAACGATCACATCTTCGCCCGCCTGTGGCACTGATTGCAGACCCAAAACCTCGACAGGCGTTGAGGGGCCCGCTTCATTCAGGCTGCCGCCGCGTTCATCGGTAAGCGCCCGCACACGGCCGGATTCCGCGCCCGCGACGACGATATCGCCGCGCCTTAACGTGCCGCCCTTGATCAGCATGGTGGCCACTGGGCCGCGGCCCTTGTCCAGCCTGGCTTCGATGACGATGCCATTGGCTGGCCGGTTTGGATTGGCGCGCAAATCCATCAATTCCGCCTGCAGCAAAATAGCGTCAATCAGTTTATCGAGATTTGTGCCCTTGACCGCTGACACTTCGACTGTCAGCACATCACCGCCCATTTCTTCGACAAATATTTCATGTTGCAGCAATTCCTGGCGCACCCGGGTTGGGTCGGCTTGCGGTTTGTCCATTTTGTTAATCGCCACAATGACCGGCGCGCCAGCCGCTTTGGCGTGATGGATGGCCTCCACTGTCTGCGGTTTTACGCCGTCATCGGCCGCCACCACCAGCACTACAATATCGGTAACGCCAGCGCCGCGCGCGCGCATCGCGGTAAACGCTTCGTGGCCAGGCGTATCGATGAATGTTATTTTTTGCCCGCTGGCGGTTTCCACCTGATAGGCGCCGATATGCTGTGTGATGCCGCCCTTTTCGCCGGCGACCACATCGGTTTTGCGCAATGCGTCAAGCAGTGAAGTTTTGCCATGATCCACATGGCCCATCACGGTGACCACAGGCGGGCGCGGTTGCAATTCATGCGATGCGTCGGCGCCGAAATCGAGGCCAATCTCAACGTCGGATTCGGCCACCAGCTTGGCGGTGTGGCCCAATTCCTCAACAACAATCTGCGCAGTCGCAGGGTCCAGCATGGTTTCTGGCAGTGCGGGTTCATCCATGGCGCGCAGAATGCGGATAACTTCATTAACGCGAACGGCCATGCGATTGGCGAGATCGGTAACGGTAATCGCTTCGGGGATGATGACTTCGCGCACAATCATGGCGCCGCGCGAACCAGCCTTGGCGGCATAACGTTCGCGTTCGCGGGCGCGGCGGATCGATGCGAGCGAGCGTTGCCGTTCGCCAAGATCATCGTCAAGCGCCACCTGGATGGTCAGCCGGCCGGCGCGCCGGCGCGGCTCATCGCGGGCGCGTGGCGGGGCTTTTGCAACGCTAAGTTTGCGTTTGGCGCGCGCGCCTTTGACATCGTCGTCCGCTTCCTCTTCCTCCTCGACGACCTCTATTTTGGGGGTTTCTTTTTTGCGCCGTTCGGCTGCGCGCGCGCGTTCGGCAAGCTCTTCCTCGCTCAGCACAATAATGCCCAGGTCAGGTTCGATAGGCTTGCTTACAGATGGCGTTTCTTCTGTTTCAACTTCTGGCGCGGGCGGCTTCAGCGCTTCAATCTCCGCTAGCCTGCGTGCTTCAATTTCTGACTTGCGGGCTTGCTCAAGCGCCATGGCCCGCGCTTCGGTGAGCGCCTTTTCGCGCGCCGCATGTTCTTCCACGGTCAGTGTGCGCAGCACCTGACGGCCTTTTTCAACACGTGGCCGCGCTTTTCTTTCCGTGGTTTCCGTAATAGGAGCAGGCTGGGCGTTTGGCCGGGGCGCAATTTTAACAACTGCGGCAGCGGCCTTTTTTACGGGCTGCTCTGCAACAACCTCAGGCACAACTGTCACTGGCGGGGCGGCGGGCGTTGCAATAATTGGCGCCGTTATCGCGGGGGTGGCAGCCGTTGCTGGCGCCTTAATTTCAGCCTTGGGCGCTGCGGCTATTGGCGCGCTGGCAGGCGTTGCAAGCGGCAGCTTGCGTTTGACCTTGAGCTCGACGACAACAGTTTTGGAGCGCCCATGCGAAAAGCTTTGCCGCACCTGACCAGCGCCAGCGGTTTTTTTCAGGCCTAGCGGACGCTTTGCCGCGCCAAGCTTCATATCATCGGCATCCTTGGACTCGCTCATACCAACCCTTCAAATACTGTACCCGGAAGTTATACTTCAGCCCCTCAGCCAATGCACCAATCCCGCCTGTATGCAAATCAGGCAGGTTAAGCACGAAACCCGGACAAACGATTTGCCTCGCGCAGGAACCGACCGGCCAATCGTCCTGGCGTAATCGCAGCATGTATCACATGTTCGCGCCCGAATGCCAAACCCAATTCCACGGCGCTAAGGCAACTCACATATGCAGCTAGCGGCGCGGCAGCGCGCACCAGGCGCTCCAGCTTGCCTTTGCCATCTGCGGCGCCATCACTGGCTGCAATCAGGACGCCGATTTTCCCGGCCCGCGCCAGCGCCTCCACCTTGGCGTTTCCACAAACCGCCTCACCTGCTTTTCTGGCAAACCCAAGCATTTGAAGGGTGCGCCGCCCCAGCAGTTCACAGAGTTGCTGCTCAAAACCATCCATATCAGCCACCACAACCTTGCTGCGGGCGGCGCGGGAAAACGCTTGTTTTTTCAGGGCCGTTCGCAGCGCGGCCCGGTTTGCCTGAAGCCATAGGCCGCGCCCAGGCAACGATTCGGCCAGATCCGCCACCAGGCAATTATCCGGGCCAATGACAAACCGTATCATCTGCGCCGTGGGCAGGCTCATGCCACTAGCGATACAGCGGCGCTCCGGTTGCAGAACAGCGCGGCTGGCCCGTACCGGTTTAATGGGCAGGTCGGATTTTGTGATATGCGCGCCGATCAGTGCGTGGCGTCTCCTGTTATCCTAGAAATTATTTTATTTTTCATCCGCAAACCAATGCGCCCGTGCGGCCATGATGATTTCATTCGCATCGTCCTGGGGTAACTCAAAACTGTCCAATATCCCTGGCTTGCGGATTTTGCCGCCTTCGCCCGCCTCAACCCAGCCGATCAATTCATCCGATGACAGATCGGCAAGATCATCAAGCGACTTGACGCCCGCCTTTCCCAGCGCCACAAGCATGGCGGGCGTCAACAGCGGCAGCGCCGCAATTTCATCACTAACGCCCAAAGCCTTGCGTTCTTCTTCGGCCATGATCTGCTGGGCCTCAAGATAATCGCGGGCGCGGCTTTGCAGTTCCTCCGCCATTTCTGGATCAAAGCCCTCGATGCTGATCAAATCTTCCACCGGCACAAAGGCCACTTCCTCAAGGCTGGTAAAACCCTCCGTGGCGAGCAACTGCCCAACCACTTCATCCACATCAAGACCGCTGATGAACAGTTCCGTGCGCTCGGTAAATTCCTTCTGCCGCCGCTCCGATTCTCCCGACTCGGTGAGAATATCGATCTCCCATCCAGTAAGCTGTGAGGCCAGCCGCACATTCTGTCCACGCCGGCCAATGGCAAGGCTAAGCTGATCGTCGGGAACCACGACCTCGATGCGCTTCACGTCCTCATCCATCACCACC
Organism: uncultured Alphaproteobacteria bacterium; assembly: GCA_947085465.1. GTDB lineage: Bacteria > Pseudomonadota > Alphaproteobacteria > UBA11222 > UBA11222 > CAMTWQ01. Next base: position 20,447 of record CAMTWQ010000047.1, on the reverse strand, counting down.
TTCATCACTTCGGCGGGCGCCAGGGCATTGACGATGAAGGTTGCGTTATCGGGGTTCCATTGGATGATGTCGATCTTCTCGCCCTGTAATTCGTTGACCACCGCCTGCACGCGCGAGCCGCGCATGCCAACGCAGGCGCCGACCGGATCGATGGAGCTGTCATTGGATAACACCGCGATCTTGGCGCGGCTGCCCGGGTCGCGGGCCACGGCCTTAATTTCTATAACATTGTCATAGATTTCCGGCACTTCCTGCCCAAACAGCAGCGCCATAAAGCGCGGATGGGTGCGCGAGAGGAATATCTGCGGCCCCTTTGGCTCGTTGCGCACGTCGTAGATATAGGCGCGGATGCGGTCGCCATTGCGGAAGCTTTCCCGGGGCAGAAGCTCGTCGCGTCTGGCGATGGCTTCGGCGCGGCCAAGATCAACAATGACATTGCCGTATTCAACGCGCTTGACAACGCCATTGATGATTTCGCCGACTTTGTCCTTGTATTCGATGTATTGGCGTTCGCGTTCGGCATCACGCACTTTTTGTACTATGACTTGTTTTGCGGTTTGGGCTGCGATGCGGCCAAACTCCATTGGCGGCAATTCTTCGGCGATATAGTCGCCGATTTCGGCCCCCGGATTACGGCGGCGGGCATCGGCAAACGAGATTTCGCGGGCCGAAACTTCTACGGTTTCCACAACCTCAAGCAGCCGGTTCAAGCGAATGTCGCCTGTCTTACGGTCGATCTCCACGCGGATTTCGTTCTCTGCCCCGTAACGCGATTTGGCGGCCTTTTGAATGGCTTCCTCCATCGCCCCCAGCACGACTTCGTGATCGATCACCTTCTCGCGCGCGACCGCGTCGGCGATCTGCAATAATTCAAGCCGGTTGGCGCTGACGGCGGTATTTGCCATGATTTGTGTTCCCTAGTTAGCTTTATTCCGGCCCGGTGGAGTGCGGAGTGCGTTTCAGGCTTTTGCGGATCATCTCATCGGTAAGCACGAGTTGGGCCTCGTCAATGCCATCAAATGGCAACGCGATCATGGCCCCGTCATCAAGCAGCAAACGCACCTGCGCATCAGTTACGCCGTCAAGTACGCCGCGAAACCGCCGCCGCCCGTTAAGGGGCTTGGCCAATTCGATTTTCGCCAGGTTCCCGGCATAGTGGTTGAAATCCTTTAGCCGGGTCAAAGGACGTTCAAGTCCGGGGGACGACACCTCCAGCGTATATTCATCTTTGACAGGGTCTTCCACATCAAGCAGCGCGGATATGGCGCGGCTCACCTGGGCGCAGTCCGAGATGCTCATTTCGCCGTTTTCCCGTTCCGCCATAATTTGCAGGGTTGGCCGCTTGGTCCCTGTTAATCGCACGCGCACAAGTTCAAATCCCATTGCCTCCAGGGCCGGGCAGACAGCGGCCTCAATGCGCGCCAGCAGACCCGAGGCCTGGTGTAACCTCGCATCCGTATCCCCTGTATCCATATTCAAACAGCGCCCGAACAAAAAAGTGGGCCCGCAGCCCACTCCTCATCAATCCCTCTATCGAGAATTCTAGCGTATTTCATAGCTTCGTTTCAAGCGGTTTCGGGCAATTTCGGCGCGTGTAGCATAAGTATAACGGGCTGCGGCCAGCCGCTACAGCTTTATCCTCATATTTTGTGCGTGGCCAAAAGCTATGACTTGCATCGGGACGGATAAGCCCGCCGCCCGCATCCACGGGCCCGTCAAACCAGGGATGCGCGGAAAATAAAGCTTCGGTCCAGCGGCAATAATCGGCGCTATCACTGGCAAAGCGCAGCACCGCGCCGGGCCGCATCACCCGCGCCAGCGCATCCAACGTTGCCGGGGAGATAAAACGGCGCTTTTGATGGCGTTTCTTTGGCCATGGATCGGGAAACAGCACAAACACCCGCATCAGGCATTGCTCCGGCAGTCGCGGCAATAATAAGCGCGCATCGCCATAGCAAATACGGATGTTGCTGAGTTCTGTGGCCGCGATCCTGGTAAGCAGGTTGGTGACGCCGTTTTCATAAACCTCGCAGCCAATGATGCCGGCGAGCGGATTGGCCAACGCCTGGCAGGCCAAATGGCCGCCATCGCCAAACCCGATCTCCAGCCAGATTTCTTGGCAGTCACCAGAAAAAAGCGCTGCTGGATCAAGTGGTCCCTCGCCCGGCGGCACAGAAAGTTGCGGCAACATCCCGGCCAGCAGCCGGACGGCCTGGGGCCGCAATTTATGGCCGCGTCTGCGCCCATACAGCCTCGGGCGTTGGGGGGCTTTCAGCTCAGAGCTGATTTCAGCGCCTCCACCAGATCAGTCTTTTCCCACGAAAAACCGCCATCGGCTTCGGGGGCGCGGCCAAAATGCCCATAGGCGGCGGTGCGCGCATAGATCGGGCGGTATAGCCCAAGCCGGTCTCGAATGCCGCGCGGGCTGAAATCCGCCACCTCGGCTATAACGTGTTCCAGTTTCGCCTCGTCCACCTTTCCGGCGCCGTGCAGATCGACATAGATAGAGAGCGGCTTGGAGACGCCAATGGCGTAGGAAAGCTGAATGGTGCAGCGATCAGCTATACCGGCCGCGACGATATTCTTCGCCATATGACGGGCGGCATAGGCGGCCGAACGGTCAACCTTGGTTGGATCCTTGCCGGAAAACGCCCCGCCGCCATGCGGTGCGGCGCCGCCATAGGTGTCAACGATAATCTTGCGCCCAGTCAGTCCTGCATCGCCATCCGGGCCACCGATCACGAACTTGCCGGTCGGATTGACGTAAAACTCGGCCTCCGGGCACATCCAGCCCTTGGGTAGCACCTGTTCCACATAGGGCCGGACGATTTTACGCACATCCGCCTGCGACAGGCCTTCGACATGCTGGGTGGAAACGACAACAGACGCCGCGGCTACCGGCTTGCCGCCCTGATAGCGCAGCGTCACCTGGCTTTTGGCGTCCGGGCCAAGGCCCTTTTCCTTGCCTGCATGACGCGCCAGCGCCATGTTCTTGAGAATTTGATGCGCGAACTGAATTGGCGCAGGCATTAATTCGGGCGTTTCGTTGCAGGCGTAACCGAACATGATGCCCTGATCGCCGGCGCCAATATCTTTGTTGCCGCTGGCGTCTACGCCCTGCGCGATGTCGGCGGATTGCGCATGCAGGCGGATCATGACTTCGGCCTTGGCGTGATGAAAGCCTTCCTGCTCATAGCCAATTTTTTTGACCGTCTGGCGGACAAGTTCTTCGATCCGCGCAGCGGAGACATTGCCGCGCACTTCGCCCGCCAGCACGATCAGATTAGTCGTGGTCAGGGTTTCGCAGGCAACACGGGCGTCGGGATGGCTGGCCAGAAATTCATCGACCACGGCGTCCGAGATCATGTCGCAGATCTTGTCCGGATGGCCTTCAGACACACTTTCACTGGTAAACAGATAATCACCCCTTGGCACGGCAGTCCCCCCTCAGTATGGAAATAAAGCACCCTGAAATAGCATATTGGTGGTTTTTTGCTAGACCATTTCCTGACCGGGAAAGGCTCTAGTAGTGAATTATTGATCGCCGTTCGTATCTGGACTTGTCCCAGAACCAGCTTCCGACGCAGCTATCGCCTTGACCAGATCGACCAGCCGTTTTCGCACGTTGGCGTTCTTGATGTCAGAAAATGCACGATTGAGATGCACACCTTCTGGTGTGTGGACGAAATTCATCAGCAGAGGCTGGGCTTGGTTTTCAGCGAAGCCGCTCATTTGCTCTGTATAAGCGGCGGGCAGATCGTCGAAAAAAAACTGTACGGAAACGCCCAGTAACTGTGAGATACGGTGCAGGCGGCTGGCGCCAATGCGGTTAGCGCCCTTTTCATATTTCTGCACTTGCTGAAAGGTAAGATTTAGCGCGTTTCCCAGTTTTTCCTGGCTCATGCCAATCAGCATCCGCCGCAGGCGGACGCGGCTGCCCACATGCACATCTACTGGTTCGGGGGCGTTTTTGATCATGGCGTCATCCTGTTTAGTCTGAAATACTGAAAATATGTTGATATTTATTTCATGCAGAGGGTGCATGCGGCCGCGTGCAAAGATCAGTTGCGCTCTGTCACTTTCTTTAAGCGTTAAAGCGCCGCTGTAACCAGCCAGCAATAGAGAAAAATACACCTATAAGTAGTAAAAGTCCAAAATAGATTTGATCCCCCAGGCGCGCATAAATGGTTGGCGGCAGGGCTGGAGGTAAACCGGTCTCGATCACCCCTTCCTGGTTTAATGGCAAAGCTGCCCGAATTCGCCCATGCGCATCAATGACCGCGGAAATTCCCGTATTCGCAGCACGCAGCAATGGCAGGCCCTCTTCAATGGCGCGCACCCTTGCCTGAGCAAGATGTTGCGCAGGGCCGCTGGTGTCACCAAACCAGGCGTCGTTGGTGACGTTTAGCAGCCATTGCGGGCGGTCTGCATCATCGGCAACATGGCTAGGGAAAATCGCCTCATAACAGATTAGTGCGCTGAACTTTGGCATGCCTGGCGCCATAAGCGTTTGTATTCCAGCACCATCGCTGAATGCGCCAAGATCAACGGTTAGTTTTTTCAGACCTATGGCGGCAAGAAGCCTGGGGAACGGAAGATATTCACCAAACGGCACCAGGTGAGATTTATCATAATGGGTAACTATCCGGCCATCTCCGTCAATGACCAGGACACTATTATAAATCCCGGCATCACTGTTGTTTGGATCAGCCTGACGCAGCGCGCCGGTGATTACTGCGCCTGTGGGGACAACCAGTTCCGCCATCATGGCGCGTGCGGCCTCTGATTTCTCCACAAAGAACGGGATCGCCGATTCTGGCCAGATGACATGGGTGATGGGCTGGCTCGCGGGCGCGCCTGAAAGCCGCAGTAATTGCCGGAAGATGGCGGCCTGCTGTTCCGGATTCCATTTGGCGGTTTGCGCAATGTTCGGCTGCACGATGCGCAGATAAGCGCCTGCTATTTCTTCTCCTGCCGGGCGCGACAAGCGCACAGCGCCATAGGACCATGACGCGGACAGCGCCAGGCCGCCCAATAGCGCCGCGATGATAAATTGCCTGCCTCTCCAATCACCATTGGCCAACAGGGCAGGCAGGGCTGCTAACGGCACAGTGAGCAAGCCCAATCCATAAACGCCAATCACCGAGGCAGATTGCAGTACACTGAGCATCCAGCCGTCCCCAGCGCTCCATGCATAGCCAATCAAATTCCATGGAAAGCCGGTAAACAGATGCCCGCGCAACCACTCAAACACCGACCAGGCCAGCGCAAACGCCAGCAATCGCCAGGATGCATCCACACGCCAGAACAATTTCGCCAAAGCAAAAGCGCCGGCGCTAAACAGCGCCAGACCACCCGGCAGCACCAAGACGGCAACGGGTAAGAAATGCGCAAAATTTTCCGCATCGACCAGCAGAGCAATACCAACCCAATATAATCCGCTAAGAAAAAAACCAAACCCGAACCACCAGCCAATAACAGCAGCAGCGCGCCAGTTTTCCGCATAATCAAGCAGCCAAACCGGCACAGTGAAACAGATCAGCAAAATGGGAAGAAAATGAACCGGCGCCAGCGCCAGGCTTGCGCACGCCCCAGTCAGGAAAGCACTGGAAAAACGCCGCCCGCGCCCGCCTGAACCAAGCCACGCGGCTGCCCCTGCAAACGGCCCGCGCATAACCGCTACCGCTTGCTTCACACTGCGGCCTTCATTGCGGAAGCAGCACGCCGGCGCACCCGCAGACGCTTGACGCTGCGCGCATCCGCCTCAACCACCTCGAATTCAAGACCGGCGGGATGCGCTATCAACTCACCGCGCTGCGGCACGCGGCCTAGCAGCGCCGACACCAGGCCGCCCAGCGTGTCGGCGTATTCTATCAAATCATCCGGCACCAATGCGAGGCCGGTAAGTTTTTCAAGTTCGCTCACCTCAACACGCGCATCCGCGTCATAGCCGCCATCGGCGCGCGGCGCCAGGCGCGGCCCCTCGGCGTCATGTTCATCACGAATTTCACCCACCACTTCCTCAACCAGATCCTCGATGGTGACCAGCCCGTCGGTGCCGCCATATTCATCAATGACCAACGCCATGTGAATGCGAGTGACCCGCATTTTTAGCAGAAGATCAACCACGCGCATCGACGGGGGCACGAACAAAACGTCACGGCGGATGGCGCCTGCCGAAAAGCCAGCGCGCGACTGCGCATCCGCATCAAACCACCGGCGCATCAGATCCTTGATGTGCACCATGCCGGTTGGTTCATCCAGCGTTTCGCGATAGATGGGCAGGCGCGAGTGAGACGCCTCATTAAACACCTTCACAAGATCAGACAGGGAAATGCCAAGCTCGACCGCCACGATATCGGCGCGGGGCACCATGACATCGTCAACCCGCAAACGGCCAACGCTCATTATATTTTCCAGCATCAACCGCTCAAGGGGAGTGAAATCCGGCGTATGGGCCAGATGTTCCTCAATCGCATCCTCGATGGTTTCGCGAAGACTTTCCTGGCGCGGGCGGAAACGTGACAGCAGTTTGCCCGGCCCGCGGTTCTTGCCAGCCCGCAGAATCCGCGTGGCCCAATTCGCACCGCCATTGCCACTGGCGTTATCCGCCATCAGTCTTGCGCCCCCCTTGTATAGGGGCATTCAATGCCCAGCCGCGCTAGAATTTCCGTTTCGCGGGCTTCCATCTGCGCTGCTTCGGCATCCGTTTCATGATCAAAGCCAAGCAAATGCAGCACGCCATGCACAACTAGATGCGACAAATGATCGGCAATTGTTATGCCGCCAGCCGACGCTTCCGCGCTAATCGTCTCACAAGCCAGGACAACGTCGCCCAACAACCTTGGGGCCGCTACCGGCGGCGTGGGCGCGCCGGTTTCATCTTCTGCGGGAAAGGACAATACATTGGTTGGCTTGTTGATGCCGCGATAGTCACTGTTAAGTGTGCGCACCATCGCATCGTCCGCCAGCACTATGCTCACTTCGTTGTTGGCCGGGGCGCCCCTGGCGCGTCCGGCAATATCATTCAGCACGGCGTTCGCGGCGCGGAGCGAAAGCTGTTCCGCATTGGCGCACACCTGATTCCATTTCTTGCTTTTGATGGAGACGTCAATCTCACTCATTGTTTGCTTGCTGTAGTTTGGCGCGCGCATCATAGGCGCGCACAATTCGCCCAACCAGCGGATGCCGAACCACATCGGCATCGCTAAATCGTATGATCGACACCCCCTCTACATCGCCAAGAATTTCCACCGCATCACGAAGGCCCGAAACCTGGAAACCAGGTAAATCGGTTTGGCTTGGATCACCGGTAATCGCCATGCGGGAACCTTCACCCAGCCGGGTCAGAAACATTTTCATTTGCACCTGGGTGCAGTTCTGCGCCTCATCCAGGATAACAAAGGCATTGCTTAAAGTGCGCCCGCGCATAAAGGCTAGCGGCGCCACTTCGATCTCACCGGCTTCCAGTTTACGGGCGATTTGATCGGTGGTGAACATATCGTTTAGCGCGTCGTAAAGCGGGCGCAGATACGGGTCTACCTTATCGCGCATATCGCCGGGTAAAAAACCCAGCCGCTCGCCGGCCTCGACTGCGGGGCGCGACAGGATCAGGCGGTCCACCTTGCCTTCGATCAGCATCGACGCCGCCACCGCCACTGCGAGATAGGTCTTGCCGGTGCCGGCCGGCCCCATGCCAAACACCAGTTCATCGCGTTTTAGCGCCTCGATGTATTTTGCCTGCGCAGGCGTTCGCGGCGCGATCCGCCGGCGGCGCAGATTCACATGCAGACTTTCATCGGCAAGCGAAAATTCCGGTTCGCCGCCGCTGCCGCTGCTGGCCATGCGGATTGCCGCTTCTACTTCGGCTTTGCTCACGGTTTGGCCTCGCTGCACCCGCACATAAAGATCACGCAATACCCGGGCGGCAGTATGACGCTGTTTAACCGGCCCGTTAATCAATATTTTGTTGCCGCGCCCGACACAGGCAACGCCAAGCCGGTCTTCAATCACGCCCAGGTGCCGGTCATTTTCGCCAACCAGTTCACCCAGCATCCGGTTATTGCCAAATTCCAGCACCAGGGGGTCTGGGTTGCGCCCCTGCTCGTCTGGCGCGCCACTGGCGGCAATCTCCTGAATGCTACTCATGCGGGGGTTGAAGCCGGTGTTTACATTCCCCGTACTCACACTCAACGTGGCAATTCCTTCATCATGAGCGTCTCTCCATTAGTGAGTTATAATTATTCCCTGTAAGCTGTTGGCGCCGCCGCCGGTAATCCGGGCGGGCATGATTTGGCCGATCAGCGCGGCATCGCCGTCACTGACCACTGATTGCAGATATGGGCTGCGGCCGATAATCTGGCCCGCATGACGGCCCGGCTTCTCATACAGCACCGGCAAGGTGCGCCCGATGCAGGCGGCCTTAAACACTTCTTGCTGCGTAACCAGCAGGGTTTGCAGCCGCGCAAGCCGCTCCGCCTTGACGGGTTCAGGCACTTGCTCATCCATGCTGGCGGCAGGCGTTCCTGGCCGGGCGCTGAATTTGAACGAAAACGCGCCGGCGAATTCCACTTCGCGCACCAGCGACAAAGTTGCTTCAAAATCCGCATCGCTTTCACCGGGAAAGCCCACGATAAAATCAGATGACAGGGCAATGTCCGGGCGCGAGTTACGGATGCGCGCGATCAGCCGCAGATAAAACGCGCGGTCATGGTTGCGATTCATGGCGCTGAGAATTCTATCCGATCCAGATTGCACCGGAAGATGCAGATACGGCATCAGTTCCGGCACTTCCGCATGGGCGGTGATAAGATCATCATCCATTTCACCGGGATACGAGGTGGTGTAGCGGATGCGCGCCAGCCCATCGATCTGCGCCAACTCACGGATCAGCTTGCCAAGCGTATAGGTTTGGCCGCTTCTGGCCGCTCCATGATAGGCGTTCACATTTTGCCCGAGCAGGGTGATTTCGCGCACCCCCCTCGCAACCAGCCGTTTTGCCTCGGCCAACACCTGCGCCACCGGCCGGGAATATTCAGCGCCGCGCGTATAGGGCACGACACAATAGGTGCAAAATTTATCACACCCCTCCTGAACGCTGAGAAACGCCGCAACGCCCGTTGGTTGCGCAGATTCAGGCAGCGAGTCGAATTTTTCCGCCGCCGCAAAATCCGTATCGATTATTTTTGCCCGGCCGCCGGATTTGTTGAATTGCAGGGCGCGGGCCACCATTTCTGGCAGCCGGTGCGTGGTTTGCGGCCCAAACACCATGCTGACCGATGGCGCGCGGCGTAAAATCTCATCGCCCTCGGCCTGCGCGACACAGCCGCCAACGGCAATCAGCATGTGCTCGCCTGAAGCGCCTCGGGCCAGCTTTAGATCCCGCATCCGGCCAAGATCGGAATAGACTTTTTCCGCCGCCTTTTCGCGGATATGGCAGGTGTTGAGAATGACCAGATCGGCGGTCTCGGGGGTTGGCGTCAGCGCATAGCCGTGCGGCGCCAGCACGTCCGCCATACGATCTGAATCGTAGACGTTCATCTGGCAGCCATAGGTCTTGATGTACAGTTGTTTTGGCAATTCAGTACCGCTGCGGCCAATATCGCTGGGACAGTGTGCGCATGTGGACTGGGGGACCCCCGCAAATTGCCTGAAGTGATTCCGCTGAGCCTAGCACCAGCCCGCACCGGTTTCAAGCAAAGCGCCAGCCCATCCTGCGGATCAAACGGCCAACCGTTGCCGGATGAACGCGAATGCCCCGTTCCTGCTCAATATGAGCGCATGTTGCTCTAGATTTTAATGTGTTAGAGCAGCTTTCCGCGATTAAGCGGGGGCACTTCGTTACTCCACTTAATCGCGGGCTGCTCTAGCGGCTTAGCCACTCTTTCAGGATCGCGTTGACCTGCTCCGGCGCTTCCTGCTGCACCCAATGGGAAACGCCAGGCAGATAACGGACGGTAAAATCACTGACCAGTTTCCCTGTGCCGAAGGTCAGCTCCTTGCCAAGGGCTGTGTCCTCCTCGCCCCAAATCATCAGGGTTGGCGTTTGCAGCATGCCGGGAACCCGCGCCTGTTTTGGCGACGGGCCGCGCAACGCCGCGCGGTAATAATTGATCATGGCAGTCAACGCGCCGGGCTGCGCCGCGTTGCGCTGAAAAACCTCCAGCACCTCGGGCCCAAAGCGCGATTTATCCACCGCCATGCCGCTGAACGCCCTGCCAATGGCGCGCGCGCCATCACGGCCCAGCGCCCATTCCGGCAGCCACGGAAGCTGAAAGAAAAAAATATACCAGGAGCGTTTCAGTTGCGCCCAGCGCCGCACGCCCTGCTGAAACAATTTGGGATGTGGAATATTCATCACCACCAGCTTTTTCAGTGGCCGGATACGGCGCAGCGCAAACTCCCAGGCGATGACGCCGCCCCAGTCATGGGCGATCAGAACCACCTCCTCCGCCGCCGCCGCGTCAATCAGCCCGGCAATATCAGCGAGCAAGTGCGGCATGGCGTAATTGGCAACCCCAATGGGCCGCGAACTGTTGCCATAGCCGCGCAAATTCGGCGCCCAGGTGCGATAGCCCATTTCCGCCAGCACCGGCAACTGATGGCGCCATGAATAGGAATGTTCGGGAAACCCGTGCAGACATAACGCCAGCTTATTGCCGCCGCCGCACATGTCCACCTCAAAGCGAAGCCCGTTAGCGGTGACAAATTCAGTAACCGGGGTTTCCATATTTACCTCCAGCAGGCCATACATGGTATAATGTTGATCCAGATCATATCCGGTCTTGGCTAGCTGGGGCACCCTGAAACCATGTCCAGGGAAAATGGAAAATTATTGAAGCGGGTGGGCGCATTGCGCGCTTCCGAGTTGCGGCGCGGTTGTGAAAGCGGCTGCTTTGGATTTACCAGCACCGCCGAACTTGCCGATCCCGAGCACACTTGAAATCGGCGCTCGCCGGCATTAGGTTGCCCCCGCGACACCTTCACTGGAAGCATGCCGCCGTAGCTCAGCTGGTTAGAGCGCTTGATTGTGGATCAAGAGGTCCCTGGTTCGACCCCAGGCGGTGGTACCATTCGGGCCGTAGCCCTTGTCACTCCGTAGCTTGCGCGGGTGGGTGGTGCTGCGGGAGAGGATTGAACTCTCGGCCTCCCCCTTACCAAGGGGGTGCTCTACCACTGAGCTACCGCAGCAAATCTTCGAAGTGGCGCGCAACCTGCCATAGTGGCTTTGGGGGCGCAAGCATCCATGTAGAAGGCATGTCAGCTTGCCAGCAGCTAGCCAGCAGCTTGCCAACAGCTTGACTGAATCGTCCCCTGCCGCCACAGTTCCGACACGCTATACTCTTATTGGTTGTGATATGTCTAAAAGCAGCGCCAAAACCACTAAAAATGAACGCGAGGCCCGGCAGGCCAAGGCGCTGCGCGCCAATCTGAAACGGCGCAAGGCCCCTGTGCGCAAATACGCCATCGAAAAGCCCACTCCAACAAAGGATTCCCATGGATAGGCTGGTAATGCGTGGCGGCGTTCCGCTACATGGCGAAATCCCGATCAGCGGCGCAAAGAATGCAGCGCTGCCGATTATGGCCGCCACCCTGCTTACGGCAGAACCCCTGACCCTGACCAATATGCCGGATCTGGCGGACATCACGACCATGAACGAGGTGCTGAGCGAGCATGGCGCAGAGATTACGCTGCGCAAGAACAGCGGCAATCGTATTTTGAGCCTGTGCACGCCGCGCATCACCAGCAGTATAGCGCCCTATGATCTGGTGCGAAAAATGCGCGCGAGCATTCTGGTTCTGGGGCCGCTGCTGGCGCGTCACGGCGAGGCCCGGGTGTCATTGCCTGGCGGTTGCGCCATCGGCACGCGGCCGGTCGATCTGCACCTGAAGGGCCTGGAGGCAATGGGCGCGAAGATCGAACTCGATCAGGGATATATCAACGCAACCGCGCTACATGGCCTGAAAGGCGCGGAAATCCGTTTCACGGCGGTATCTGTTGGCGCAACTGAAAACCTGCTGATGGCCGCCTGCCTTGCCGAGGGAGAGACCGTGCTTGATAACGCGGCGCGGGAACCCGAAATTGGCGATCTGGCCCGTTGTTTGACCGCCATGGGTGCACGTATCGAGGGCGCGGGGACCGAGACAATCCGCATTAAGGGGGTAGCCAAACTGCATGCGGCGGAGCATAGGGTGCTGCCCGACCGTATAGAGGCGGGCACCTATGCGCTGGCCGCTGCCGCTGCGGGCGGCGATGTGCTGCTTACCCATACGCGCCCGGAAACCCTTGGCGCGCTGATAGAATTACTGGGTCAGGCAGGCGCTGAGGTCAGTCATACCGGGGATAGTTTGCGCATCCGGCGCGACCCGGCCCGCCGCCTTCAAGGCGTTGACGCCATGACCCAGCCCTTCCCTGGCTTCCCGACCGATCTTCAAGCCCAATTCATGGCCTGCATGATTACCGCTGGCGGCGCATCGATGATCAGCGAGACGATTTTTGAGAACCGCTTTATGCACGTGCCGGAACTGATGCGGATGGGCGCCAATATCAATCTGCATGGCGGAACGGCTCTGGTGCGCGGCGTCGATATGCTTAAGGGCGCGCCGGTAATGGCGACCGATCTGCGCGCCTCTGTAAGCCTGATTATTGCCGGGCTCACAGCGCAGGGTGAAACCACGGTCAATCGGGTGTATCATCTTGACCGGGGATATGAACGCATTGAGACTAAACTCAGCGCCTGTGGCGCCGACATACGCCGCATTCGCGATTAAAGCGGGATGGCAGGAAAATTTTGCCTAAAATTTTGAAACTTACCGCCCTTGACGCCGAGGATTTACAGGTTGTTTCCGCGTTACTGCAAGACGCTGTGGGGCGCATTGGCGATACCGCATATTTGCCCAAGCGGCGCCAGTTCGCGGCCATGTTCAACCGGTTCCGCTGGGAAAATGAAATTGACGCGGGGCAAAACAGCCCCCTGGGGCGGCGGCGGCCTCAGCGGGTGCGCTGTGCGGCGCATTTCAACGGGATACTCGCTGTGCGGACGCTTGGCGTCCTGCAATCCAACCCGGAGCAATTGCTCAATCTGCTGAGCATCGCTGTAACACAAAAAGCGGGCGCAGCAGCAGATATACGGCTGCTGTTTGCGGGCGGCGCGGAAATCCTGCTGGATGCTGAATGCATCGACTGCTATGTCGAGGATATGAGCGAGCCTTGGCCAGCCATACGCCGGCCCGTGCATTAGAGCAATCTGCATTAAGTTCGAGCCATGAGGCTCGAACTTAATAAAGAAAATTGCTCTAGATTTTAATGTGTTAGAGCAGCTTTCCGCGATTAAAGCGACGATTGACCGGATACATTTATGACGTTCCGACTGAATAACCAAACACCGGAATTCGAAACCGGGTTTACACGCCTGCTTGCGGCCAGGCGCGAGGCGGCGCAGGACGTAAACGGCGAAGTTGCCGCTATTGTGGCGGAAATCGCGGCGCACGGCGACGCGGCATTGTTCGATTTCACCGCACGATTTGATCGCCTGACGCTTAGCGCGGAAAACATCGCGTTCACAGAGCAGGAAATTTCCGCCGCCATTTCGGCATGTGATAAAATAACGCTGGATGCGCTGGCGCGCGCAGCAGCGCGCATTGAGGCCTATCACCGCCGGCAACTGCCGCGTGATGACCGCTTTACCGATGTGGATGGCGTTGAGCTAGGCCATCGCTGGACCGCCATCGGCGCCGTTGGCATGTATGTTCCGGGCGGCACCGCATCCTATCCAAGCTCGGTGTTAATGAATGCGATACCCGCCAAAATCGCCGGCGTTCCACGCCGAGTCATGGTGACGCCAACACCGGATGGCGTCGTCAATCCGCTGACACTGGCGGCGGCAAAGCTTGGCGGCGTCCATGAAATTTACCGTGTGGGCGGCGCGCAAGCCGTGGCGGCCCTTGCCTATGGCACCGCAAGCATCGCGCCAGTTGATAAAATCATTGGTCCTGGCAACGCCTATGTGGCGGCGGCGAAACGCCAGATATTTGGCGCGGTGGGGATCGACATGATCGCTGGCCCGTCTGAAATTCTGGTGGTGGCTTGCGGCGCCAATGATCCGGCCTGGATTGCGGCGGACCTGCTGTCGCAGGCCGAACATGATATATCCGCGCAATCCATATTGCTGACCGATGACGCCGCCTTTGCCGATGCGGTGGTGGCGGCCATTGCCACGCATCTGCAAACCCTGCCGCGCGCCGCCATTGCCGCGCAAAGCTGGGACACCAACGGCGCAATCATCCTTGTACGGAATATGGATGACGCGCCTGCTCTGATTGACCGTATTGCGCCCGAACATCTGCAATTGGCGGTGGATAATCCCGACGCCCTGATGGAGAAGGTGCGCAATGCCGGGGCGATTTTTCTTGGCCGGCATACGCCCGAAGCCATAGGCGATTATGTTGCCGGCCCCAACCATGTGCTGCCGACGGCGCGCGCCTCGCGCTATGCTTCTGGGCTTTCGGTGCTGGATTTTCTTAAACGCAGCTCGATTACAAGCTGCACGCCCGGCGCCCTTGCGGCCATTGGCCCGACCGCTGTGACGCTTGCCCAGAGTGAAGGGCTACATGCGCACGCCCGATCCATCACCATCCGTCTAAACCAGCGCGGCGGCAAATGAATACGCCGCGACCCGTTCCAGATCATCACATGCTCGACATCATATTGGATGAAACGAATATCGTCCGCCTTAACCCGGACATTGAACATGAACGCCGCGTGGCGATTTTTGATCTTCTGGAAGATAATTATTTCGAACCGGTTGGAAGCCCGCATGGGCCATATCGGCTGCATTTACAAATCGCTGACAATCGCCTGGTGTTCGATGTGCGCCGTGAGGATGACAGCGCGCTTGGCAAGGTTATGCTTGCCCTATCGCCGTTCCGTCGCATAGTTAAAGATTATTTCGCTATCTGTGACAGTTATTTCGACGCCATCAAACGTGCGCCGCCATCACAAATCGAAGCCATTGATATGGGCCGCAGAGGTCTGCACAATGATGGGGCGGAGTTGTTGCGCGAACGGCTTGCCGGGAAAATAGAAATCGACATCAACACGTCACGGCGGCTGTTTACGTTAATCTGTGTACTGCATATTCGGGCCTAACGCGGATGAACGGCGCGCCTTCTCACCTTGCGCCCAACTCACCCGCGCCGGAGCAGATGCCATCGGCCGTGCTGTTTTCATGCAACTTCAATGCCGTTCGCTCTCCCATGGCCGAGGCGCTGATGAAATATCTGTATGGCCATATTGTCTATGTGGATTCGGCAGGCGTACGCAAACAGGCGCTGGATCCGTTTGTTATTGAGGTGCTGGATGAAATCGGCATCGATATCGCCAAGCATAAGCCAAAAACCTTTGACGATCTGGAAGACACTTCTTTCGATCTGGTGATCACCCTGACCCCAGAAGCCCAGCACCGGGCCCTGGAAATGACCCGCACCATGGCGATTGACGTGGAATATTGGCCAACCCCTGATCCGACGGCAGCCGCAGGTAGCCGCGATCAAATGCTGGACGCCTATCGCCAGGTGCGTGACCGCCTGCTGGCAAAAATCAAGGATCGCTTCGGGCCGCTCGCGCCAGCGAAGGGGTGAACGAAGGGGTCGCTGGCGCTGATGACGGCGCTGACCTATGCTTATGTGGCGTAGCGTCAAACCATTGCGGAAGAATTCGGGATTCCTGTTGCGGATCTGGATTACCCGATTGATGATGTATTTGGAATAATGCTGAGTGGGTTTGAAATTAGTCAGCCCAGCAGAAGCGGGCGGTGATATGGGAGACAAAGAAATGGCGACTCAGGCGCCCCTTGATAAGGCCAAAGCGAAGGCATTCCTGGCCCGGTTTCAACAGGATTTAGCGTCGGCGATGTCGACGCGCATGTGTGCGATTGGCGACCGGCTTGGCCTGTTCAAGGCGCTGGCTGAGCATGGCCCGGCGACCAGCGCCCAACTGGCGGATCGCGCAGGCATTAATGAACGCTATGCGCGCGAATGGCTGCAAGGGCTGACGGCGGCGGGATATCTGGAAGTAGATGGCGCGAGCAAGTCATATACATTGCCCCCCGAGCACACCAAGCCGCTGGCGGATGAGGACAGCCCGCTGTTTCAGGGCGGCATTCTGGAATTGCTGGCGCATGCCCAGACCCCATTCGAGCAATTGGTGGACGCCTTCAAAAACGGCGGCGGCGTTGCGCAGGCGCATTTTCATCCCAACCTGTATCACGGCATGAGCCGCTCAAGCGGCGTGCGCTATAAGAATCTGCTGCTGCAACAATGGCTGCCTTCCATGCCCGGTGTAATGGCGATGCTGGAGCGTGGCGTTAACGTGGTGGATATTGGCTGCGGCAGGGGCGCTGCATTAATGCGCATGGCGGAGGCGTTCCCCAACTCAACGTTTGCCGGCATCGACGCCTTTGCGCCGCAGGTCGAGGGGGCCAATGCCCGCGCCGAGGAAGCCGGCCTGTCCAGCAGGTTAACGTTTTCGGTCGGCGATGGAGCGGAAAAGCTGCTCGCCAAATATGATATAATATTCACCTTTGATGTCATTCACGACAGCCCGCGCCCGCGCGAGGCGATGCGCAATATCCGTGCGCATCTAAACCCCGGCGGCGTCTATGTATTGCAGGAAATCACCTCTGAGGACGAACTGCATGATAATGTTGGCCCAATGGCGGCGATGAAATATGGCATGAGCCTGCATTATTGCATGACCACCTCGCTCGCCCAGGGCGGCGAGGGGCTGGGCACCTGCGGCATGCCGGAAAAAATGGTGCGACAACTCAGCCAGGAAGCAGGCTTTTCCAGAGTAGTTAAATCTCCGGCTTGTAATGATTTTATCTCGCTTTATGAAATATGGCCGTAGCGTGATACAAGGGGTAGCCTAGAGCAATTTTCTTTATTAAGTTCGAGCCTCATGGGTCGAACTTAATGCAGATTGCTCTAGCCTGCTGCCAACAGAATAGCTGATTTTTCAGGAATATATGGCTGGACCTGCGGAATATCTTGATTTTCTGCACGGTATTTGCTTTCTCCCATCCTCATGCCATGCGAATGGCGAACAACTGGATACTGCATGGCAAAAGAAGAGTTAATAGAGGTTCCCGGCGCGGTCAGTGAACTGCTGCCCAACGCGACATTCCGGGTTAAACTGGAAAACGGGCACGAAATTATCGCCCACACTGCGGGAAAGATGCGTAAGAATCGCATTCGTGTATTAGCAGGTGATCAGGTTTTGGTTGAAATGACGCCCTATGACCTGAGCAAAGGCCGCATCACCTACCGCTTCAAATAATTATTAGATACTTCCCCAGGAATCGATGCCGCAAACACCGCACCTGGTTCTCGCAAGCGCATCACCGCGCAGACGCGACCTGTTAGCGCAAATCCGGGTGACGCCGGATGTGATCGATCCCGCTGAGATTGATGAGCTGCCACATAAGGGAGAATTGCCGCGTGCGCTAGCCTTGCGGCTGGCGCGTGAAAAGGCGCTTATGGTGAAGTCGCGCCATCCGGCCAGCATCATCCTTGCGGCGGATACGGTGGTCGCAGCGGGCAGGCGCATTTTACCCAAGGCTGCGACCATTGATGAGGCCCGCACCTGTCTTGAGCTGCTCTCGGGGCGCAGGCATCAGGTATTGACCGGACTAGCGGTAATCGCAGCGGATGGCGCCTGTCATGTGCGGGTGAGCTTCACAAGGGTTAGTTTCCGCCGCCTTCACAAGGACGAAATTGCTCAGTATTTGGGCATGGATGAATGGCGCGGCAAAGCGGGCGGCTACGCCATACAGGGATTTGCTGGATGCTTTGTGCAATCCCTCAATGGCGGATACAGCAACGTCGTTGGATTGCCCTTGTTTGAGACTATTCACCTGTTGCGGACCGCAAAATACCCCATTTGACAGCCCTAAAAAAATGCTAGTCTTCACAGGAATTAGCATAAGCGCCGGGGTATGTGATGTTATTAGCCAATATAAAATTAAATGAAGAAGTTCTGATCAATGTCGGAATCGGTGAAACACGCATTGCGACCCTGGTCGATGGCAAGCTTGATCAACTGATCCTTGAGCGCGCCCGCACCGCCGGGCGCGGGCGCACCGGGCATAGTTTGCTCGGCAACATCTATCTTGGCCGTGTGCAGCGCGTATTGCCCGGCATGCAGGCGGCGTTTGTGGACGCCGGCATGAAGCGGGCGGGATTTCTTGGCGCGCGCGAGGCGCGCTGCCTGTGCGAATTGCCAAGCTTTCGCGATGACCCGCTGCCGCCGATTAGCCAGTGCGTACAAGAAGGCCAGGTTCTTTTGGTGCAGGTTGTGAAAGATCCGATTCGTGATAAAGGCGCCAGACTGTCAGCGAATGTAACGCTTCCCGGGCGCTTGCTTGTGCTGGTGCCTAATCAGGATGGCGTTGCATTATCCCGCCGCATTGAGGATGCAGCCGAACGTGACCGGCTTACGGCTATCTGTGAGCGGATGATAGCGAAAATGAAACATCTCAATGCCGATACCGCGGGCGCAAATTCCGGAAACCGGCCAATTAAAACCGGCGGTTATATCGTGCGCACCGCAGCCATCGGCGCGCACATTGAGGAATTACAGGAAGACGCGGCGCGGCTGAATGATCTATGGCGCGATATTGAAAAGCGCCGTCTGGGCGCGCAACCGCCATCCTGCCTGTATTACGATATTGATCCAGTGCAAAAGGCGTTGCGTGACTGTGTTGGTCTGAACACGCGGCGCGTGCTGATTGACGACGCAGAAGCCTATGCGGTGGCGCGGCAATATTGTGAATCTACAATGCCAGAGATGATCTCAAAGCTGGGCCGTTTCAATGGTCCCGGCGCGCTGTTTGACCTCAATGGCGTGGAGGAAGACTTGCGCACGGCGCTTGACCCCATAGTGCCATTGAAATCCGGCGGCTATGTGGTGATAGAAACCACCGAGGCGCTAACAGCCGTTGATGTTAATTCCGGCAGCTATACCGAGGCAACGGGGCTCGAAGAAACCAGCATTCGCACAAATCTTGAGGCGGGGGCGGAAATTTGCCGCCAGCTTAAGCTGCGCGGTATTGGCGGCGTTATAGTGATTGATTTTATTCATATGGGCGATCCTGAAAATATTCGCAAAGTGCTGAGAGTGCTTGAAGAGGGATTGGCCAACGACCGCACGCCGACGCAAATTTCAGGCATGTCGGAATTTGGCCTGGTGGAGATGACGCGCAAGCGCACCCGCGAGCCGCTGGCGCGGCTGCTGTCAGAAGATTGTGGGGCATGCGGCGGCGCCGGGCGTAACCGCTCGGTGGTGGCGATCGGTAACGAAATTCTGCGCCGGATTGAGCGCGAAAGCGCCCTCAAGCCAGGCCTGCCGGTGCGGGTGTCAGTGGCGGGTGAGGTGGCCGCCTGGCTCAAAGAGGACGAGGACGACATGGCTGGCCGCCTCTCGCACCGTCTTGGCGTCCCGATAGCTGTTGACGCGCGGCCTGGCTTTTCACGAGAGCGTATCGAACTCAGCCTTGGCTGAAGCCTTCCGTCCGGGTGACTGTTACGACACTGCCGTGGCTGAGAGCTTCTTCTCAAATCTCAAGAACGAGATGAGCTGGCGTCACGACTTTTGCTATTGTGATGAAGCGCGTGCGGCAATCTTCGATTACATTGAGGTGTTTTATAACCGCCAGCGCGCACATCAGTCACGCGACTATGTCGGCCCGGCGCTGTATGAAGAGCAGAGAGTTGTATCTTAACCAACTGTCCGTGAAACCGGGGCTAGCTCAGACTCGATTTAGGATAATGCCAGATATGACAGCAAGTTAAGAAATTAAATCGAGTCTGACCCTATTTAATTCGGAGTCTGACCCTATTTAATTCGACCCTATTTAATTCTCCAATGGCCACTTGCCTTTTGTGCTGTGGGGCAGCAAGATCGGCGGTGGTGAGTGATACTATACCCATACAGATGGCCCGCGTTTTGCGGGCGCCCGAACGGGTCTTTTTTGACCGGGCGGAGTTGTTCGTGATTCTGCATCTTTATGGACGCATGGTGCAGGCGGGTGAGTGGCGTGATTACGCGATTGACGGGCTGCGGGATCAGGCGATTTTCTCGGTTTTCCGGCGCGCCAGCGAAATGCCCGTTTACCGGATCGAAAAACAGCCCCGGCTGGCGGCCAGACAGGGCCAATATGCGGTGCTGGGCGCAAGCGGGCAGGTGTTAAAGCGCGGCCAAGACCTGCCGCAGGTATTGCGGGTGCTGGAGCGCAAATTGCTGAAGCTGCTCTAGAGCGGAATGATTTTAGGTTGAATCGATTTAGGATTCCCAAATCAGTTTTGATGTGATTCAAGATACTGGCTGGATGGGAGGCCAGTATGTATGGCGAAACCTTATTCTATTGATCTTCGTGAGCGGGTTGTTGCGG